>JBBRHF010000217.1:0-6291 GCA_038223055.1 Actinomycetes bacterium
CGCGACGGCGCCCAGCCCCATGCTGAGCGAGCCGTTGGACTCCGGCGCGATCAGGGCGGTGGCAAGCCCGGCAACCCCGAGAGCGGCGATGACGGCGCCGATGGTGGTGCGGGTGCGCAACGACTTGTCGGGCGCCGTGGCCTCGCGCATGGCCTCGACCGGGGCGGTCAGGGCGGCGCGGCGGGCCGGACCGGCGGCCGCGACGACGGCCACGACGGTGCCGATGACCAGGGAGATGACCATGGTGGAGCCGTCCAGCGGGATCGACCCGGACAGGTCCATCCCGACTTTCTCGAACCCGATCCGGATCAACGAGACCAGCCCGAGGCCGGCGGCGATGCCCAACGCGGACCCGGCCAGGCCAACGACGGCGGCCTGGATGAGGATCGAGGCGAACACCTGGACCGGGGAAGCACCCACGGCGCGCAGCAGCGCGAACTCGCGCATCCGCTGGCGCACCGACATCGAGAACGTGTTGGAGATGATGAACGCGCCCACGAACAGCGAGATCCCTGCGAAGACGAGCATGAAGGTCTGCACGAACCCGAGCTGGCCCTCGATGTCGGTTCGGGCCTCGGCGCGCATCCCGTCACCGGTCAGGGCCTCTGCGGCGGCAGCCGCCTTCTCGTGCGCGAGCACGGGGGTCAAGTCAGCGACCAGGTCGGCCTGCGTCAACCCCGGGCTGGCGTAGACCGAGATCGTGGACACCATGCCGTCCGGGGAGTAGGCCGTGGTCGCGGTCTTCACGTCGAGGAACACGATCGTGGCCCCAGCCATCGGGGCGCCCAGGGGGACCTCGCCCACGACGCGCACGTGCTGGATGACTCCGGCCACCACGGCCCGGGTCCGGTCGCCCACAGCCAGGGCGGAGGAGGCCAGGGTCGCAGACTCAAGTGCGATCTCGCCCGGCCCGCTCGGGGCGCGTCCGGCCACGACCCGCACGGTCGTGTCATCGGCGTACAGGGCCATGGCGAAGCTGGGCGATTGGGTGGACTGCACCGCGGTGCCGTCCGCCCCGACCAGCACGATCGGGCCGGAGATGTCCGCGAACGCCTTGTCCACCCCGGGTGCCCCCGCGATGGTGGCGGCGAGGGAGGCCGGGACGGTGTTGCGGGTCTGCCCGGTCGTGCCGGTCATGCTGTTCCCGGCCACCGGGTCGGCGCCGCGCACGTAGGCGTCGGCGGGCATGGAGGACTCCACGATCCCGTCGAACGTCGAGCTCATCATCGTGCGCAGCGAGAAGGTGCCGGCCACGAACGCGACCCCGAGGGTGACGGCCAGGACAGAGAGGATGAACCGGACCAGGTGCGCGCGGATCCCGCGCAACGCGACGCGGCGCATCAAGAGCCGGCCGACACGAGCGCTGCGCCGTGTGCGTCCAGGTGGGCGTCGTCGTGGGCGTCGTCGTGTGGTGTGGCGCCCAGGGAGCCCAGAACCTCGAGCACTGAGGCCTGGGTCGGGTTGGTCAGCTCGGCGACGAGCAGGCCGTCGGCGAGGAACAGGACTCGGTGGGCGTAGGTGGCCGCGCGGGGGTCGTGGGTGACCATGACCACGCTCTGGCCGAGGTCATCGACCGAGCGGCGAAGAAAACCCAATAACTCGGTGGAGGACGTCGAGTCCAGGTTCCCGGTCGGCTCGTCGGCGAAGATCACCGCCGGCTTGGCGACGAGCGCCCTCGCGCACGCCACGCGCTGCTGCTGCCCACCGGACAGCTCGGCCGGGCGGTGGTGCAGACGGGGCTTGAGGCCGACCGCGGCCACGATCGCGTCGAAGTGCGCCCGGTCGACCGGGCGGCGGGCGATATCCAGCGACAGCGTGATGTTCTCCGCCGCGGTCAGGGTGGGAACTAGGTTGAACGCCTGGAAGATGAACCCAAGCCTCGTCCGGCGAAGCCGGGTTAGTTGGCGCTGGTTCATCCGCCCGACGTCCTCCCCGTCAATCACCACGGTGCCCGCGGTGACCGTGTCCAGCCCGGCCATGCAGTGCATCAGCGTGGACTTGCCGGACCCGGACGGACCCATGATCGCGGTCAGCTCACCGCGGGCGAAGTCGACGTCGATCCCCGCGAGGGCCTGCACCGTCATCTCCCCCGTGCCGTAGGTCTTCACCAGGCCCCGCGCGGAGGCGATCACCGATGAGGCGGAAACCATCTCGGCGTGGATGTCGCGAGAGGTGGTGGTCAGGTTGCTGGTCATGCCCGTCCTGTCTGAAGGTGTCGTGAGTCGTGTGGGGAGTGGTGTGCGGAGTCATCGCCCCCGCATGTGGGCGTGCGGGATCCATCCGGGTGCTGCGGGGTGCGGAAGGGGTGGTCCGGGGTGGCGGCGTCAGTCGGGGGCGGCGCCGAAGCGGGCCAGGACCAGGTCCAGGGCCGCACGCGCGTAGCCAGGGTCGATCGGATCGCCGGTGATGAGCAGGCAGAAGTACAGGGGACCGGCGAGGGTGTTGAGCACGAGGTCGACGTCGGTCTCGGTGGAGAGTTCACCGCGCGCAATCCCGCGCTCGACCGCTGACCGCCAGTGCCGTCGATTGGGTTCGATGATCAAGGTGCGGTAGCTGGCGGCGAGCACCGAATCGGCGGCCATCTCCGCCACCAGGCCCGGGAGCACCCGCCCCAGCGGCGTCCGGGTCAGGACACTGATCAGCGCCTCAGTGAGGGCAAGCAGGTCGCCGGCGGCGCTGCCCGAGTCGTGGTCTTTTCCGGGGCGCATCTGGGTCACCATCGCCTCGACGACGAGCTGGGACTTCTGCGCCCAACGGCGGTAGATGGCCGGTTTGCTCACCCCCGCACGCCGGGCGACCTCGGCGACGGTCACCCGGACGTAGCCGACCTCAGAGAGCAGCTCGATCGTGGCCCGCAGGATCGCCTGATCCATGTCCGGGTCGCGGGGGCGTCCCCGGTCACTGCCGCGACCACCCGGGCGGCGCGGCGCCAACTCCGACTCCGACTCTGACATGAGGTCCAACTCTCTATTGCGGATCTGTTGGTAACGTAACAGACTTCTCAGCGTTCCGCAACTGTTAGTTACGGAACTTGTAGTAGTGGTGTTGCTCTCAAGAGCGGCAGCGACGTCGGGCTGCCCAAGGTCCGGCGCTCGGCTGCGAGGACCGGGGGCAGCGATCTGATCGATCGTGTCGACATCAGCGCGCTGCGCATCTGCTCGGCGCCGGCCGCATCGGGTTCGCCGAGCCACGCGGGGGATCAGACCCTTGCCTTTGGGGAGTGCCGCGCAGCTCGAGCGTGAGCCTCCGGGCTTGTAGGCGGGCCGCTCAAGATCGGTGGCGGGCAGTCGCGAGGCCAACGTGATCGAGCGGGAATCCACCGTCGGACACTCCAGCGCCGACGCGAAACCAGCGCTCGATCACGACGGCTTCGCGGCCATCGGCCCCCCGGAACCGGCCATATCCTCGCCCCGAGAGCGCCGAGTCCCACCAGCGCACGGCGACACTGGGCACAAGCCTCATCGTCACCGAAAAGTGTCGACAGTTTCGGCGTGCCACAAAAGGCGCCTCCAGCCTCACACCCGGACTCGGCCAGCCCCGCGCCTGGCACCGCCACTTCCGTCGGCGTCGGGCACGGTCGACGCCCGTGTCGTCGGTGATCTTGACGCCAGCGACGTCAAGTTCGCCGCGCTTTCCCCGCTCTGGCAAACAGACACCGCGGCAACCATCGCCACCGCCAAGCCGGTCGACGACACCACCCGCGTCACCGCCCGGGCCGAGTTCCTCGCGGGCGTTCCGCCGAAGGACTGCGCCAGAAACGCACGGCACCCAGCCGCCGAAGAAGGGCTATGCGCTTTCACGGTCCGTTCAACCTCCCGCACTCGCACGGCGGCACATCCTGCTCAACTCCGGGGAGGCGCTGGCTGACATCGACGAGGCCGGCCTGAACGATGTCGTGGCCGCCGTGCGCCGCACCGGCGGGACCGCCGAGGGTTGCGTCCTGGACGTGACCGATGCCGGGGCCGGCTACCAGTGGGCCGAGGCGACCGCGGACCGGCCCGGCGGGGTGCACATGATCTGGAACGTGGCCGGGGTCATCAACGCTGGTGACGTGCCGGCCTCCAGCCTCGCCGACATCCAGCGGCTGCTCGCGGTCGACTTCTGGGGCGTCGTGCACGGCACGAAGGCCTTCCTGCCCCACGTCATCGCGTCCGGTGACGGGCGGGTCGTGAACGTGTCCAGCGCGTTCGGGCTGCTCAGCGCGCCGGCCTACGGCGGCTACAACGCGGCCAAGTTCGCGGTACGCGGATGGACCGACGCGCTGCGCCAGGAAATGCGCCTGGCCGGGCATCCGGTGTCGGTGACCTGCGTCTACCCGGGCGAAGTCCGCACGCCGATCATGGACAACAGCACCAGCGCGGCCGGCGCCGAGGACGCACGTCGACGCCGCGAGACGTTCAACACCCGGGTGGCCCGCACCGAGCCCGACCGGGCCGCAGCGCTGATCCTGCGCGGGGTCGCCGCTCGCCGACCGCGGGTGCTCGTCTGCGCCGACGCTCACCTCGCCGATCTCCTTGCCCGAATCACCGCCACCGGCTACGAGCGGTGGCTGCCCGCGGCACAGCAACTGATCAGCAAAGCGAAGGGCAGCCACGGGTGATCACCCGCTGTCAGTAGCAGGGTGTCTACTGTCGCGCATGGCGCACTGGCTGCTCATCGAAACCTTCGGACCTGATTCGGCAGAGCCGACCGTCATCGGGGTCGGGAACACCCCGCGCAAGATGGTGCCGCTGCGGACCTTCTTACGCGGCCAGTCCTCGGCCGTCATCGAAGAAGCGGTGGCCTGGGTACGACGAACGGCAACGCCCATCGATGTGGTCAGCAAGGGCCGCAGGCTCATCGCCGAGCCGCTCAGGACGTTTGCCGGAAACGTGCACGGTGTCCGCGCCTGGACCGGAGCAGCAACCGAGGACGTCCCGCAGCGACCGCCGGCCGGCGCCTGGCAGTTCAACCTCACCACCGACAAGATCGCCGGATCCGACGACCTGCTTGATCTGTACGGCGTCCCAGCAGCGGATCGTCGCTCCGAACGCAACACCGCCGAAGCGTTCAGCCGGCTCATCACCAACGCCGACGAATCAGCCGCCCTGGTCACCATCGTGCAAGCCCAACCCGGCGCCGAGCACCGTGCGACCTGGACCGTGCGGCGCGACGACGGCGACCTGCGCGCGGCCCACTTCTCCTGCCGGGCCATCGCGGAAACCGGCGCACACGGCGCCGCCGAGGTGATGCTGCGAGGCATCACCCACGACATCGGCCCGGCCGCAACGACGCCGAGCGCACCACCAGCGGTGGTCCTGGCTCAACAGGTGCTCGCCGGCCTCGCCGAGCCCGGCACACACCGCGCGATCGTCAACCTCACAACGCTGCGGCTGCTCCGATGGGTCACCGGGGATGACCCGGCACCTGGAATCGCCTGGGAACACGACCCAGGCGACCCGATCAGCCACTGGATCCATCCCGAAGACCTGCCCGCGGCGCAGACCATGGCCGCCGGTCTCGCCAAGGGAAAAACCAGCGCCACGCTGCGGTTCAGGACGACCCAGCGCACCTGGCGCAACGTCCCCGTGGTGGCGCACCTGGCGCAACCGTCGAAATTCATAGAGACGCACTGGTGCGGGACCGGGCGTGCCGGCCCCGCACCGTGCGGTCAGCCCTGCCGTCCGGGGGGTGACGGCGGGGACATCTGGCGGTCATGGCCTTCCTTCGACGCGGCGGGAGCGGCCGTTGCGGGCGGGTGCCCGTGGGACGGGCCAGTGCCGGTCGATCAGAACCGCAGCGTTTGTTTGCCGAGACACAATGCGTGGGGTGCCTGTGGCCCTGCTGATGACCCAGGCGTCGTACTCCGCTGGTCGCGATCGCCCTCCCGGGCAGCGGCAGGCGTACGACCTTTAGCCCTGGGGTCCTACGACCCTGGTGTCATCAGGTCACCCAGAGGTGTGTGGCCCACAGTGTGCGCAAGCCGCGTGACAACAAGGTCACGGAGGCACCGCGGGAGGGCACACGATGACCGGCACGAACATAAGGAAGAGGCGAGGGGCGACCATTGCGGTCGCGCTGTCCGTCACCGGGCTGCTTGCTGGCGGGCTGAGCATGACCGGGGCGCAGGCGCAGGGCGGCACCGCTAAGCCGCCGCCCCGCTCGGTCACCACGCTGATCACCCCCACGCTCGCCGACCCGGTGATGAGTGCTGCTGCGGCGGCCGCGCTGCACGGGTTCGATGACACCGGCTTCCTCCAGGACGCCACGGTCAGCGGTGCCGGCTGTGCGGCGGGCACCCCGGCCACCAAC
>JBBRHF010000218.1:0-6258 GCA_038223055.1 Actinomycetes bacterium
GTTCGCGACATGCGCCTCGGCGATCTTGATCTGCTTGAGGATGAACGACAGGTCGGAAGGGGTCACGGCGAAACCCTGCCCCACCGGCGCCACAGCGGCCTGAGCGCCCGACGTGAGCAGCGCCGCCGGGACGAGCCCCACTCCGAGCAGGAGGGAGCTGAGGCCGGCGAGGGTTCGGGTAGTCACCGACCTGCGTCGGGTGGCTCGGCGAGTGGGACTTGATCGGTGTGCTGACATGTGCTCGTCCTTCCGCCGACCGCTGGTGCGGCCGGCTGCGTGATGGCTGGGGTGGCGCGGGCGTTGGAGATTGGATCGAGAGCCGAGAGGCGGGGGCAACGGTGCCCTCGCGTCGACGTGCAGAAAGCCCACGAACGGTTGGGACTGTGGGCTAGGGGGGAGTGCTGGGGCTGCAAGACCTCGGCGGGCCGGCTCGCGAAGGGCCGATCCCCATCGTGTGGGACACCCCCGATGAGCGACTCGAGATGCTCGCCGGGACATCGCTGTCGTGCGAGATCGTCACGCCGAGCCCCCCAACGGTTGTCCTGGGGGAAGATTGGCGATCCGAGCCTAGAAAAACCCTATGACGCCAGCCGGCACGTCTGCGTCACGGATCGGACTAGTCCGATCGGGTGGTGCCGGACGTCGTTTGGGGAGGCAACTCCTACCGACCGGGGCATATCCAACAACGCTGCGAAAGGCACACCCTCTGACGTAGGGGAGCGATCGCACAGATCGCAACAGCAAGGGGGGGGTCGATGCTCAGCATCCGCATGTTCGGCGAGACCGAAGTCCAAGCTGGCGCCAGGACGCTTGGCCTGCGGGACTTCGGCAGCGTCAAGTCCCGTCAGATCCTGGAACTGCTGGTCCTGCACCGCGGGACATCGCTCACCAAGGACGAGCTCGCCGACCTGGTCTGGGACGGCGCACCGCCGAGTGACTTCATCTCGACCGTCGAGAGCTACGTCTCCGTTCTTCGTGGGCGGCTTCAGCCCGGTGTGGCCAGGGCGCAGTCGGTGATCCTCACCGGCAGGAACAGCTATGCGCTCAACGTCGAGAAGGTCTGCGTCGACCTCGACGAGTTCGACCGGCTGGTGGACGACCGGGTCCGAGATCGGGGTGCCCGGGGATGCGTCGCCGCTGCCCCGCACCATCTACGCGCAGCCCTCAAGCTGGCCCGTGGACCGGTCCTCACCCACGAGCCATACGCCGCGTGGGCTGCTGGAACGAGGGACCGCTACCGGACTCGCGTGGTCGCCGCACTGACCGCATCGGCCGAGCACTGCCTCCAGTCTCATGAGGTCGAACAGGCGTCTGCCCTGGCCGACTCGGCGGTCCGGCTGGATCCACTGTCGGAAGGTGCCTGCCAGATGGCCATGCGAACGCAGTGGCTGGCGGGCCGCCGGGTCGCCGCGCTACGAACGTATGAGGGCTACCGGACGGCCCTGCGGGACGACCTCGGCATCGACCCGGGTGCGCAGATCAAGGCGCTGTTCGTCTCCATCCTTCAGGCCGATCCGGTCGAGGAGCCCGACGACGGCGCATCGGAGCTCGGCACGCTGGTCGGCGCGGTGATCGAGCTCTACCACCGCGGCTCCCGGGGAGTGCTCGCCGAGTCGCGAACCGTCGCGCGGATCCCCCAGTCGATCCCCAGGCTGCGAACCACGCATGCCACGGACTCGCCGGAGCAGCTGCTGATCGACCTGATTGCCCGCTCGTCGGCACAGCAAGCGATGCTGCCGGTGGTCTGCTGACGGCTCGCGATCCCTCGGCCAGTCATCCGTGTCCCGGGGTTCTTCTACAAGGATTCTTCACCCCGGGGGGGGCGGGCGGTGGCCCCAACGGACTATTGCCATCTGCCCAGATCACCTCAAGAGTTGCCCACAGCAGTCGCCGCCCATCGCTTTGACGGGCCACCACGCTCGAGGGGCAGGATGACCGGATACCAGCGCGACGCCCCAGCTACTGCACCTGAGGCAGCCGATGCGGCCGATGCGGCCGATGCGGCCGATGCGGCCGATGCGGCCGATGCGGCCGCCAAGGCTGCCCGGATCCTGATTGTGGACGACCATCGATCGTTCGCTGAGTTGCTGGCGTTCGCGCTGAACTTCGAGGACGACTTCGACTGCGTGGGCTGCGCCACCTCGTGCACGGAGGCCCTCGCACTCACCGAGACGCTGACGCCGGACCTGGTCGTGATGGACGTTCACCTGCCTGACGGGGACGGCGTCTCCACCGCCGGTCTGATTCGCGAGCGTCATCCGGACGTCATCGTGCTGCTGCTCACCGCCTTCGTGGACCCCGACCTGTTCAGCCGGGCCGCCGCCGCCGGCGCGAAGGGTTTCCTGGCCAAGGACGGGTCGCTCAAGGACATCCTGGCGGCCCTGCGAGGCGTGCGCAGCGGCAGCGTGATCATCGCCAACGACCTGCTCATCGACCTGACCCGCCGGGCTGACGTCGCGCGTGAGGAGCGTCGCTCGATGCCTGTCCTCACGTCTCGGGAGCACGACGTCCTCGCCCTGCTGGGCCAGGGACACGACGTCCGGTCGATGGCCAGAACGCTGGAGATCCGCGTGAGCACCTGCCAGGGGCACGTGAAGAGCCTGCGCGACAAGCTCGGCGCACGCACGCAGCTGGAGGCGGTCGTTGCGGCATCGCGCGCCGGTCTGCTCACGGCTCACTATGAGCCCGCTGCCTCACGTGGCCGGGCTGGACCCCGCTATGTTGCGCGACAAGCCCACGGCTGATGCCTCGACGGGGGTCGTCGCTGGTCGATCGGGCATCGGCTTGGCGCCCGTCCGCGGCGCCACCTCCCGTGGATTCGGTTGTCGCCTCTGCAGCGTCAGACCACGGCGGCCGGTCTAGCGCGTCGAGCCTCCCGAGTGGCCGGTCCGTCACCCAGCGAGCGGTCCTCCGGTTTCTGGCCGTCAGCGGCCTGTGCCTGGTGGTCGTCGCCCTGCTCGCCGCCGCGTGGACCCATCGACTCGCCCAGCAGGACGCGCTGCGCACCAATGTCCAGAGCACCGCCTCCCTCGCAACGCGCGTGGTTGCCCCTCTCGTCACGGATGCGCTGGTCGCCGGAGACGCCACCGCCTACCGCGGGCTCGATGACGTCGTGCTGGGCCGGATCACCGACGGCAGCATCCTGCGGGCCAAGCTCTGGGACTCCGACGGTCGGATCCTCTACTCCGACGAACTACGGCTGGTGGGTCGCCGCTTCCCGCTGGGCGCCGACAGCGCGCGGTCGCTGCGCACAGGTGGCAGCCACGCGGAGCTGTCCGACCTCGACGCCGCCGAGAACATCTTCGAGCTGGGCCTCGACGGCGCCCGCGTCGAGGTCTACTCCGGGCTGGTCGGGGCCGACGGCCACCGCTATCTGTTCGAGACCTACGTGCCGGTCGCCCGGCTCCGGGCCGCCGAGGACTGGCTCTGGCACCGCCTCGTGCCGGTGGCTGTCGTCGCCCTCGGTGTGCTCCTGGCGCTGCAGTTGCCGCTGGCCGTCTCCCTGGCGCGGCGCGTGGAGCGGGCGCACGAGCAGCGGCGAGCGCTCCTCCGGCAGGCACTCACGGCCTCGGCCAGGGAGCGCCTGCGGCTGGCCCAGGACCTGCACGACGAGGTGATACCGGACCTCGCGGGTCTCGGCTACGCCCTGTCCGCGACGGTTGCGCACGCGCCCGACCGGATGGACCCCGAGCTGCACGCCACCATGGCCACTGCCGAAGGGGTGCTGCACCGCAGCCTCACCCGGTTGCGCCAGATCGTCCTCGACGTACACCCGCCTCGGCTCGAGAACATCGACCTGGTCGAGGTGCTTCGCGGGCTGTGCGAGCCGCTTCGGCTGCGCGGCATGCGCACAGGGGTGATGGTCGACCCCGACGCCCCGCTGACCGACGTCGCGAGACACCTGCTCTACCGGGTCGCCCGGGAGTCGCTGCGCAACGTCGAGGAGCACAGCGAGGCCACGGAGGTGCAGGTGCGGCTCGAGGGCCGTGGCGCGGGCGTCGCGCTGGACGTCATCGACGACGGGGTCGGCTTCGGGTGGACTCCCGGTGAGCGACCGCGCGCCGGTCACGACGGCCTGCTGCTGCTCAAGGACGCCGTCGAGGCGGCGGGCGGCTCGTTCGCGGTGTCCTCGGCGCCGGGTCTGGGTTGCCGCATCACCGCGACGCTGCCCGGGTAGAGCTCCCCGCACGGACCCATCAACTCCTCCGGACCCCGTAGGCTGGGACGATGCATGTTCCCCGCCCGTCTTCGCAGGACGGTTTCGTGTCGCATCTGGTGTTGTTTGTGGTGGCCAGTGTGGTGGCGGGGATGTTGGTGGCGGGGTTGGCGTTGCCGGTGTTGGGCGGGTTGGGGGTGGCGGCGAAGCGGTCCGCGGATGGTTTCGAGTCGTTGCCGGCGGAGTTGGCGACCCCGCCGTTGCCGGAGCGGACCCGGATTCTGGCCGCGGACGGGTCGTTGATCGCGACGTTCTTTGATGAGAATCGGGTGTCGGTGGGGTTGAGTGGGGTGGCCCCGGTGTTGCGTCAGGCGGTGGTCGCGATCGAGGATTCGCGGTTCTTCGAGCATGGCGGGGTGGATCTGCGGGGCACGATGCGGGCGTTCGTGAACAACCAGGCCGGCGCGGATGTGCAGGGCGGGTCGACCCTGACTCAGCAGTATGTGAAGCAGGTGTTGTTGGAGTCCGCGCGCAACCTGCCCGACCCGGCGGCCCGGGCGGCGGCGCAGAAAGCGGCCACCGAGCAGTCTTATAGCCGCAAGGTGCGGGAGTTGCGTTACGCGGTGGCGTTGGAGGACCGGCTGTCCAAGGATCAGATCTTGGCGCGCTATCTGAACATCGCCTATTTCGGTGCCGGCGCCTACGGCATCGAGGCGGCCGCGCGGCACTATTTCAGTGTCCCGGCGGGCGGGCTGAGCCTGGCGCAGGCGGCGTTGCTGGCCGGGATCGTGCAGCAGCCGACCGCGTTCAACCCGGTCCGTAACCCGCAGCGGTCCCTGGCCCGGCGCAACGTGGTGTTGGCGCGGATGGCGCAGCTGGGTTACGTCACCGCGGCCCAGACGGCGGCGGCGACCGCGGCGGGGTTGGGTCTGCGGGTGCCCCGGGCGACCGGCAACGGGTGTGAGAAGGCCAAGGCGGCGTTCTTCTGCAACTACGTGCTCAACGTGGTCAAGAACGACAAGGCGTTCGGGGCGACCAAGACCGATCGGCTGCGGCTGCTGCTGCGCGGGGGGCTGACGATCACCACCACGTTGGACCGGGCCACCCAGGCCGCCGCGCAGGACGCCCTGGGCAACTACGTGAACAAGAAGGACAAGGTCGCCGCGGCGGTGGTCTCAGTCACGCCCGGGGTCGGGGCGATCACCGCGATGGCGTTGAGCCGGGACTTCGGGCAGGGCAAAGGCAGAACCAAGCTGAACTACGCGGTGGACAAGGCGTATGAGGGCGGCGCCGGGTTCCAGGCCGGGTCCACGTTCAAACCGTTCGTGGCCGCGGCCGCCCTAGAAGATGGCTACCCGTTCGGCTACACCATCTTCTCGCCCTACCGGGTTCGGGTCGGGTCGGTGAAGGCGTGCGCCGGGACGTTGAGTGACCGCAGCGACGGGGCGAGCTACCAGCCGTTCAACGAGAGCCAGGCCGAGAACGGGAACTACACCATGCGCCGGGCGATGGCCCAGTCGGTGAACACCTACTGGGTGCAGATGCAAGAACGCACCGGGGTGTGCCGGCCCGCCACGATCGCGAAGAACTTGGGCGTGGTCCGGGCCGACGGGAAACCGCTGCGGCAGGTCCGGTCGTTCACGCTGGGCTCCAACGAGGTGTCCCCGCTGTCGATGGCCGAGGCCTACGCCACCTTCGCCGCCCACGGCACCCACTGCAACGCCATCGCGATCACCCGGGTCACCGACCCCGCCGGACGCGCCCTGGCGATCCCCTCCGCGGCCTGCAAACAGGTCCTGGACCCCCACATCGCCGACGGAGTCACCACGTTGCTGCGCGCGGTGATGACCGAAGGGACCGGCGCCCGCGCCGCCCTCAACCGTCCCGCCGCCGGCAAAACCGGAACCACCAACCGGCGCATCTCGGTCTGGTTCGTGGGCTACACCCCCCAACTGGCCACCGCCGTGTGGGCCGGGAACCCCTCACCGCCGGCCGGGGGCTACCCCCTGTCCAACCGGGTCATCGGCGGGCGCTACTACGCCGACGTGTGCGGGGGCTGCCTGCCCGGACCCATCTGGCGACAAACCATGAACACCGCCCTG
>JBBRHF010000219.1:0-6168 GCA_038223055.1 Actinomycetes bacterium
CAGGTGCCGGCCGAGCGCTGGCTGCAGTTTTCTTGGCCGCCGCGATGGCACTACGACGTCCTTCGCGCCCTGGACCACTTCCGCCGCACCGGGGGCGCCCCGGACCGGCGGGTCGCCGAGGCCGTTCAGCTCGTCCGGGACCAGCGCCAAGTCGACGGCACCTGGCTGCTCGAGAACACCCACCCAGGCGAGACCCACGTCGAGTTCGAGGACGGCGACGGACGCCCCAGCCGGTGGAACACGCTGCGGGCGCTGCGCGTCCTCGACTGGTACGACGGCCGACAGTAGCTCGCGTCCACAGCCTGGAGGAGGAACGGTCAAGCCGCTTGGTCATCCTCAGGACGCCGCCTTCGGTGCGCCGGATCGAGGCGATCCGCCCGGGTGTGCGGCGCCCGCGGTGCTGGACCTGGACCCGGTCACCGACCCGGCAGGCCGCGCCGGTGGCAATGACGAGGTATTGGACGTGCACGAGGGGAGGCGGGCTGGGGACCCGTTGAGGCCAGCGTTCAGGAGTCCCGAAGCCGTCGGGCGTGTAGCCGGGCCGCGGTGCCCGACAGGCCGGCCGCCTCGGGCAGTGCGACGGTCTCCGCGGCCAGGGCGGTCACGAGGGCGGCGGCGGGAATGGGGCGAGAGTGGAGGAAGCCTTGATAGAAGTCGCACCCGAGGTCCCCAACCAGCGTCAGCTGGCGGGGGGTCTCGACTCCCTCGGCGACCACGGACATCCCGAGGCCGTGCGCGAGCCCGACGATGGCGGTGACGATGACGCGGCTGGCCGGGTCCGCATCGAGGCCTTCGACGAAGGACCGGTCGATCTTGACCACGTCCACGGGGAATTCCTTGAGATAGGTCAACGAGGAGTAGCCGGTTCCGAAGTCGTCCAGCGCGAGCAGGACGCCGACCTGCTTGAGGTCGCCGAGCACGAGCTTGGCCCGGTGGGCGTCCTGGATGAAGACGCTCTCGGTGAGTTCGAGGGTGACCGAGCGCGGTGCGGTGCCGGTCTGGGCGAGCATGCCCGCGACGGTCGCGGCGAAGTCCGGGGCCATCAGCTGATGTACGGACACGTTCACCGCGACCTCGAGGGTGGCGCCGGTCCCGGCCCGCCAGGACTGCCGGTCCTCGCACGCCTGACGCAGCATCCAACGGCCGATGCCATCGATCAGCCCGGACTGCTCGGCCAGCGGAACCGTCACGTCGGGGCTGATCTCTCCCAGGCTCGGGTGCGTCCAACGCAGCAGCGCCTCGGCGCCGACGACCCGGCCGCCGGCGGTAGCCACGATCGGCTGATACTCGGCGCGCAGCTGGCCCAATGACAGCGCCGAGCGCAGGTCGCGGTTGAGGTCCTCGCGGAAGCGCACCTTCTTCTGCTCGCGCAGGTCGATGACGCCGTGCCGGGCGCCGCCGGCCCGCTTGGCCTGGTACATGGCGGTGTCGGCGTCGCGCAGCAGCTGGTGCGGCAGGTCGTCACCACGGCCCGAGAATGCGATGCCGACGCTGGCGCTGACCTGCACCTCGCCGGTGGACAGCGCGAAGCCCGCTTCGAAGGAGGCCTCGATGCGCTTGGCCAGTGGCTCGACCTGGGCGGCCTCCGCAAGGTCCTCACAGAGGATCACGAACTCGTCGCCGGACAGCCGGGCCAGCGTGTCGCCGGGCCGGATCAGGCCGGTCAGCCGCCCGGCGACGGCCACCAGCAGCTCGTCGCCGGCGTGGTGGCCGTACCGGTCGTTGACACCCTTGAACTGGTCGAGGTCCGCGAACAGCACGGCTACTAGCAGCCCGGATCGCCGGGCGCGCGCCACCGCGTGCTCGAGCCGCTGCACCAGAAGGGTCCGGTTCGGCAGGCCGGTCAGCGCGTCGTGCAGGGAACTCTCCAGCAGGTTCGCCGAGGATTCCTCCATGGACGCCCGCGCCTGGGCGCTGAGCAGGTAGGCAGCGGCGACGTCGGCGAGCGTCTGCGCGGCCGCCATCACCTCCGCCGGCAGCGGGCCGGACTCGGTGCAGTACAGGTCCAGCGCGCCGAGCTGATCCTCCCCGTGCCGCAGCGGGAACGTGAACACCGCCGCCAGGCCGGCGTCCAAGGCCTGCGGCGCGAACCTGGCGAACCTGTCGTCGTGCCGCAGGTCCGGCACGGACACCGCCTCGCCGGTGGTGAACGCCAGCACGCACGGCCCCTCGCCCAGCTTGCTCTGCAGCTTCTCGAACACCAACGCCGACCGATCCGACGCCGCGACGTATTGCGGGTCCTCACCCGAGGTGATCAGGGTGACGCCTGCGGCGCTGACCGGCAGCACATCCACGATGCGCAGCACCAGGTGATCCAGGATCGCCTGAATCGGGAAGTCGGTGACCAGAGTGCGCGCAAACTCGCTGAGCACCTCGGCGAGACGACGATTCAATCCCACGGTTTCCTCGGTCTCTGTGTAATCGGCCGCGGGGTCCAGGTGGGGTCCAGGCGATGGGAAATAGTAGGGGGGAAGGCTACCGCGCGAACGACCATCGCCGGACGTTATCTCAAACTCCCTCCTGAATGACCGGCCTACAGGCCGACGGCGGCGCGGCGCGGTCAGCCGATGTGACGCAGTCAGGTCCGGGGTCTGCTGCAGGTCCGGTTGACGGCGGTTGCGACTGATCATGCTGCTGTCACTGCTGCGTGAGGTGCGAAGCCTGGCTCGAACTCGAAGGGCCTGAGCTTGCCGAGGCGCGCTGTCGGCGGCGGTTGTTGGTGTGCTCGATCCAGAACACGATCGCGCAGTGCACTCTTCTCGCGGGTGCGCCAGATCCTGGTACACCACGCCGGCGTGGCCGCGCGTACCATCGTCGAGTGTGAGGGAGCCGGACAATGTCAAGGTGGGCGCGTCAGGTCCACGGCGTGCCTCTCGCGTCCACGGTCGCGTTTCACCGCTGCTCGAGGCGGGGTCCGGACGCCTGGTGGTCGCGGCATGATCGATCAGGGTGGTTGTGCCCGCGCGTTTGTGGTCAGTAGTGAGGTCACGATCTCCGCTGACGCCGCGGGGACCCTGGAGCGGGCGTTCTTGGAGCGAGTGCACCTGGTCGAGTCGGCTCCGGGGTTCCAGCGGATTGAGATCTGGCGGGATCTCACCCAGGTGGGCGCCTTCCAGATGGTGTCGTGGTGGGACAGCGTGGAGAGTTTCCGGCGCTACATGCGCTCCCCTGAGCATAGGTTGTCCCACGCACGCATTCCGACGGCGCCCGAGAAGCCTCGCGGCGCCGGCGTGCGTCGTTACGAGCTGTTGCCGGACCGCGGGCGCGGCGCGGAGCAGTGTCCGGCGGACGCAGGTGTTTCATGGTCGGTCTCGAGCGAGCTGCGTGGCCGCAGCGGATGACGCAGGACCCACCGGCGGCGGAGGCCCTCCCCGTCGTACCCCGGGCTCTGTTCGAGGCGACGCGATCCCTGTTGCAACTGCACACTGCCGTGGATGCCCGACGCGTCGCATCGGGCCTGATCCGCGGACTGGGCGGCGCCGTGGTCGCGGGCGGCACCGCTGGCGTCGACATCCTCCAGGCCGACGTGTCGTTCGGTGAGGGCGGCCCGTTGGTGGCCGCCGCTGCACCCGGAAGCGCAGCCCGGGCGCTCCTGGACCGGTACTTGACGCCTTTCCTGCTCGACGCCCATCGAGCGCTTGAGCTCGGCGGACGGGTGGAGCGGCTCGCCGAGACCGCCTCGCTCGACGTGATGACCGGCCTGCCCAACCGTCGCACGCTCGAGCATGCGCTGGGCCGGCTCACCCTCGACGACACCGTGATCATCCTCGACCTCGACCATTTCAAACGGATCAACGACGAGCACGGGCACGCGGCCGGTGACGAGGTGCTGCGCGTGTTCGCCCGCGTCCTGCTCGGCATCGTTCGGGCTCGCGACTTCATCGGTCGCTACGGAGGAGAGGAGTTCGTGGTCATCCTGGGGGGCTCGACCGGCGCGGACCCGTTCCTTCAACGCCTGAGCAATGAATGGCTCAGCCATCGACCGTACCCGGTCACATTCTCGGCCGGCATCGCCCGCTCCACCCCAAGTCCCGACCAGACCATGGCCATGGCCGACGAAGCCCTCTACCGCGCCAAGAACGCGGGGCGAGACAGGTGGAGCTGGGCCACAACGCCGCAGTCCCAGGGCAGGGACCAGTCGCGTGTCAACGTTCAGGCTTATCTCGACGATGCGGTCCGGGGCAATCGGCGCCCGGCGGTCCGGCTCGCACTTGGCCTGCTCGATAATCGAGTCTCGTTCGAGCAGATCGTGGCCGAGCTGCTCGCCGTCGCCCAACGGGAGGTCGGCGAGCGCTGGTACCGCAACGAGCTGACCGCGGCCGACGAGCATCTGGCCTCTGGTGTGGCCGCTGCCGCGTTGGACGCGCTGGCCAGCACTGCTGGTTTCGCAGCAGGCGACGGGCACACCGTGGTCACCTGCGCGGACGGTGACTGGCACTCGCTCGCGGCGCAGATGCTGGGCGAATCTCTGCGGGCGTGCGGCCAGGGCGTCACCGTGCTCGGCGCCTCGACGCCAGCCGACGTGGTGTCCGAGTTCCTGGCCCGCACGGGGGGCGACTCGCTGGCGATCTCGAGCAGCCTGCCCATCTTCTTCCCGGGCGCGGTGGCCCTCGTGGATGCCGCGCACCGGCAAGGCATTCCGGTTCTCGTGGGAGGCCGGGCGTTCGGTCGCGACGCGCGCCGGGCTGTGCACCTGGGCGCCGACGCCTGGGCCGCGACCGCCTCGGAGGCGGCCACGATCCTCGCGGGATGGCGGGCCGAGCCCCCTGCAATCAACCGCGAGCCCACCCACCTCCATCCAGTAGCGCGCGACCTCTTCGTGCGCGCGAACGCGCTGGGTGCCGCCGCCTTCGATGGGCTCGTCACCCGCTTTGCGCCGATGGACACCTACGATGCGCGCCAGCTCGCTCGCACCCGTGAGGACCTCGTATTCATCGTCCAGTTCCTGGCCGCCGCGATCGTCGTATCGGACGAGTCGATCTTCACGGAGTTCACCCAATGGCTGCAAACACTTCTCGTACATCGAGGAGTGCCGCCGCACGCCCTGATCTCCGGGCTCGACGTACTGCACCCGCTCATCAACGCCATCGACGCGCCAGCCGCGCAGCTGCTCCTCCTGGGCCGACAAGCCCTCCTCGACCGCAGGTCACCCTGACCGATCGCGAAGGCCACATGGCCGGTTCGCCGCGCAAACAACATCGGCACAAAACCCTCGCCACACCCGGGCCTTACTCTCATGCCACCGGTCGCACTTTCGAGACGAGGCATACAGACGGAGACGCCCGAATTGGCATGCGTCGAGTAGTGCCATCTCCGGAGTGACGGCCTTGCCTCCGCCCATCTGAACTTGTGCTTCAACAGGCTTGACCCTCGCGGCACCGGACATGACGTGCCCTCATCCGTGTGACGGACCGACTGTCATTCCGATGTGATCGTGGACTGCATTCGAAGGCGAGTCTCTGGTTCAGTCAGGCGTCCCTCCGGAACTCACATATTGAGTCCAGCCATCTTCAACGCTGCTGTCGCCCGGGGTGAGCCAGGTCATGATCATCCGATCCTTTCGGACCGGTACAGCGCCCGGACGACGAGGATATCGGTGTCCTTGCGGCGGTCTGCCTCGGCCGCCGGCCTCAGCGTCGAGGTGGGCGGGTCTGACCACGAGCATCGTGAGGCCGTGCTCGGGCACAAGAGTGTCCCGGCGGGTACGACCCCAACGAATCCCAGCCCCAGCAGGGAGCCGAGCGAGCCAGACGGCGACCAGGCCAATCCCGGCGACTACCTCCACCATGCGGCGGCGGACGCCGGGGGAGGGGCGACCGGACGGGGGGTGGCTGGTTGGACGAGAGCGGTGTGGGCGAGTTGGGGAGAAGGCTCTGGGTGAGCGACATCAGTTGCACCTTTTCGCGTTGTAGGAACTCACGAACTCGCCGATCTCGTCGGGCGCCGTCGCCAGAGGGCCGACGTCGTAGGGGGTTGAGGGTCGACTCGAGAGCCAGCTGCACCGTCTGGGCGACGGCCGGACCATGGCTAAGCCTGAATCCGTGGACCGATCTCCTGTTGATCTTGTTTGTTGCGAGAATGTGTGGGCCGCGTTGGGGGCGTGGTGATGTTGCTGGCCTGCGCCAGCTTTTCCACTGTGTGGTTCCGGTCGGGCCCGCGGGCGGTGGG
>JBBRHF010000220.1:0-6167 GCA_038223055.1 Actinomycetes bacterium
ATGAGTAGTCCCGTCGCGGGCTCCCTGCCGGGGCTGGAACTCGCCGAGCAGGAGCGCACCGAACGCCGCGGTCCCAGTGCTGAGGAGCTGCCCGGGGGCGCTAAACGAGCCGCAGCGCACCCGTCGGGCTGTGGTCGGCCAGCAGCCCGAGGATGGCGCGGTAGATCACTCCTCGCCGTACGACCTGCTTCTCGGGCTCGGCCCCGTCGCCGGAACCTGCGACTGAACCGAACCCAACCTGCTGCCGGATCGACGGCGTCGACGAGCCAGCCGGCGCCCATCCACCCCTTCGCCTGTCCCAGCGAGTCCTTCGCGTGTCCCCACCACGGACGGTGCTCGCGCGCCGATGGTGGCGGTCCGCCGACCAGCTCGTCGAGCTCCGCGAACTTCATGGTCACCCTCGGGGAGCTCTCGCGCGTCAGCCGCCCGGTCAGCCCGTCGTACTTCGCCATCACAGTCCTCCCCTCGACCCACTCGGATCGTTCCTCACAGCCCTCGGGAACGCGGGCCCTGGGCCGTAGCGAACTCCTGGTCCGGACGTCTTCTCTTGACCGCGTTCATCACGGCCTGCTGGACCAGCTGGTTGGTTTCCGCGTCGCCGTGGCCCGCCCCGGTCGGGGTGACGGAGATCTGGATCGTCCGGGCTTCGGACTGATCAGCAGGTACGACGTCGCCCGCCGGCGACACATGAACCACTGCACCCTGGCGGGGGCCTTCTCGATCAGGTTCTGTTCCTCCAGGAGGTCGTACACGTCTGTGCGCAACGGCCGCGCGCGCTCAAGCTCGCGCGCCGTCAGGACTGCCAGGTTTCCCCACCACGGCAGCACCCCTGCTTCGGCGGCTGACATCATCGTCCAGCCAGGCGTGGGTGATGGGGACGACTTCTGGGAACGCAGGAACTGGAGGGTCTCCCGGGCGAGCTCCTCGACCTGTTGGTCGCGCGGCTGGCGAGCCCGAACCTGGGAGCGACCGAGCCGGTCGGCTGCGGCGAGCCCGTCCCGCACGATCTCCGCAGCACTCACCTCGCTCACTGCTCCGGGGCTGACAGGCTGGCCGTGTCAAGTTGTGAGGCATACGTCGTGCCGGCCCCGATCGCGTCGGCCATCTGGTCTTAGACCTCGAGGATCACGTTTAGTCCGGTACTCCCCGTGCGCGGCCTCGTCCTTGCGCCTGACGATCGGAAACGTCTCCATGATGTAGTCCACGTCACCACGCTCGACCCCGTGGAGGTGGAACATCGCCGCATCGATCTCGGCGCGAACGGTGACCCGCGAGTCAGCCCCCAGGATGCCGAGGACTGAAGAAACTCGGTTCGGACAGCGAAGCATGGACTTTCGCGGTCTTGCCACGGTGGCGTGAATGACGGGGCCGGCGTCGTCAGCTGTTCCAGGTAGCCGTAGGTCATGTGTGTCCCGCCAACCTTCTGGCGAGCGACAAAGTCGAAGACGAACGTCGACCACACCATCTGCAGCAGGCGAAGGTCGTGCGCAGAGAGCACAATCGGCATGGTGTGACCTACCGCGGTTGTCGGAAAGCGACTCCCGATCATCGTGCGCTCGTCGGTGCTTCGGCAGATGTCCCGCCACCCGAGCAAGCAGTCCCGATCCCACCTTCCTCCGAGCCGGTCGCTGACTACCTCCTCGCGGACCCAGTACCTCGACAGCACCACGAACTCGGGGTTCTGCTTCTCCGCCAGCGTGACGTCACGAGTAGTTCCATCGGGCTCGTACGTCGCCCAACGGTGGTCGTAGTGGTGGATCATCTTCGCCTCGTACAGCGGCAGCATGCGCTCCAGCGACGCGATCACGGTTGGTACCCGCCTGGCTTTGGCCTGCCTTGGAGGACCCGTTGGGGTGCTCCAATGAGATCAACGAGAGCCTCGGCTTGTTCGCGATAGATCTCGCGCAGCATCACAGGACCGTTGACTGTCGCGGAATGCTCAAACGGCGTGCTGCGCTTATGGTCATGGATCCTGAATCCAGGATCAAGACGCTCAATGGCCCTGAGCCAGATCTCGCGACCACGACCGTTCGTGTCCATCCGCGTGATGACACAGGAGCCGACAACCTCGCGTTCGTCCGTTTGATAGGCGACCACGACATCACCGGCAGACACGTCCTCTTCGAGCCGCTTCCACACCTCCGGCGACTCCGCTGAGTAGGTCCCACCCCACTGAAGCTCCTTGGCGACGGCAAATACGTTGGTTGCCCAATCTCCCCAGTAGCCGGCTGGACCTCCGTCGCGGTTGTTCATATAGAGCCAGTACCCAGGGCTTCAAGTGGGCGAGTGGGTAGGGCACGCCGAACTCCTGACGCAGCGCGGACACGAAGGGCCGCAGCCGCTGCATGGAGATGCGCATGCTGTTGCGGTAGGCCCGGAGGTAGCGAGCCTCGACCATCTCCCCCAAATTGATGGTCGTCGAGCCGTTGGGTTCCTCGCGGAGGACCGGCGGGTAGTAGTTTCCGCGGCGATCTCCACCCTCGAGCCAGTAACTCAGCAACCAGCCACCGGCTCGCCCACCGCAACGTCGGGTTCGGGCTCGGGCGCCTGCTCGGCCTCGGGCTCGGCCTCACCCTCGGCCCCGGTCTCGGTCGCGGTCGCTGTCGGGTCGGTCTCGGGGGGCTCACTCGCGCCCGGGTCGTCCAGGGCGCTCTGCCCGGCCCCGGTGCCTGGGCGCGCGACCCCGGTCAACGTGCGGGCCACCGTGGTGGCATGCACGCCCAGGCGGGTCCCGATCGCGGTGTCGCTGAGCCCGCCGGCGCGCCAGGCCCGGGCCCGGGTCACATCCGCGGCGGCGAGGGCGGCGGGCCGGCCGCGGCGGCGCATCAACCCGGCCGAGCCCTCCTGCCGTGCCCGGGCCCGCAGCATCGACACGTACTCCTCGGTGATCCCGAGCACCGCGGCGACCCGGCGCCCGGTGAACCCCATCTCGGGCAGGGTCACCGCCGCGAGGTTGCGCAGACCCGAGTCCCCGGCGGCGTAGCTGTACACCACGGTGGACCCGACCGCGACGTACACCTGCCCGTTGATCTCGCTGGCGTGCAGGTCACTGGGCGCGGGCATGCCCCCCAGCATGGCCTGTACCGCGGGTCGGATCCTCACCCCCGATCATACCCAAGCTTGAACACATTGCGCAGAGACACGCCGAGCGAAAAACGTGCAGGTGACAGCAGAATTGCTGTCGAAGTGCGGCGGGGGGACGCCACTGTTGCACCAGCGGATGGCCGGACCGGACCTGGTCTCGCAGCCCAGGCGTGGGCGTCGCGACGCCAAGCGGAACAAGCGGGAACGTCTCGTCCAAGACGACACCCGAGTTTCAACAGTTACGCAGGACCAAGCCGGCGGCGAACCCGCAGGTCACAGCACTGGGGTCGCACTACTTCAGGAAGTCTGAGGCTGCAATTTCGGCGGCACAAAGCTGGGTGTCCATGGACGAAGTTGCCGACCTCGATGCCGCCCGCTGTCCAGCCCGGTGGAGCCGCCGCAGGCGGTAGCCGAGCCAACCTCAGGCAGTCGCCAGCTCCACGCGGTTGCGGCCCCGCTGCTTGGCACGGTAGAGCGCCGCATCGGCTTGCCGCACCAGGTCGTCTGGGGTAGTCGCTCGGCAAGGGATCATGCTGGCGACACCCATGCTGACGGTGACAGTGCCAGCGGACGTCTCGGCGTGCGGCAACGCCAACGACCAGATCTTGTGCTGGATGCGGCGCGCGGCGCCCATCGCCTCCCGCTCGTCCGAGCCTGGCAACAGCACCACGAACTCCTCGCCGCCATAACGCGCCACCAGCTCACCCGAGCGCCAGCCGGCCTCCGTGAGTCCGTGGGCGAGAGCCTTCAGGCAGCTGTCACCGGCCTGGTGGCCATGGCGGTCGTTGAAGTGCTTGAAGAGGTCGACATCGAGCATGACCAGGCCCAGCGGCGTACCCAACCGACTCGCGCGCTTCCATTCCACGGCGAGCGTGTCGTCGAAGCTGCGGCGGTTGCCCACCCCCGTGAGCCCGTCCGTGTTGCTCAGCGCCTTCAGCTTGTCGTTGGCCTCTTCCAGCGCCCGGGTGCGCTCCTCGACCAGGTCCTCGAACTCGTGGCTGCGGGCGTACAGGGCCTTGAGCGGATACACCTCGCCGTCTCGAACCAGGTGATAAGGGAGGGAGCTGCCGCTGTGGGCAATCTTCCAGTCCGGCCCCTCGCGCCGGAAGGCCAGCACGAGCCGTGCCGTCTCCCGCGACAGGACGTGTTCTGGGAGGGGCAGGTGGATCCGGAAGAACGCGGTGACGATGACGACGTCGTCGCTGAGGTCCTGCAAGGAGATGTCCAGCATCTCGATGCGGATGCGCTTGGGAACCTGCGTGAAGTCCTGACGGGTGATCTGCACCCATTCGTCCATGTCCTTGACGAGGAAAGAACCGCCGCCGGTGTAGCCGCTGAAGTTCTCGCTGAACCGTGTCGTTAGGCCAGGGTCGCGCGAGGCGTACATCTCGATGTAGTCGTCGAACAGGGCACGGATCAACTCTTCGCGGTCGGCTCGTATGGGACCTCGACTGTCACCGCGCACGGCCATGCCCCGCAGTCGTCGACGCCTCAGACAACCCGTTCGGCGTGAGCATTTCCGCGCACGCCCGGACCTGGAGCAGATGCGAGGGGTCGCGCACCGTCTCGACCGGCGCGTCCTCGAGGCCGGTCAACGGTTCTGCCGCCGTAGCGTCCATCAAGTTGATCCCCCTAGAGTCATGGTCGGGCCTATCGGCGGCGCTCGTCGGAAACTTGCACAAGTGTGGGCAAGGTCACACGTAGGATCGCCGGCAGCGTCGGTGCCGAGCGGCGCTGCCCGATGGGCACGCAGCGTCGACCGCCTGACATCACCGGAGCCCCATGCAGCGTCAACGGCGTCGAAGCCGTACTCAAGCTACGGGCTGTGCGCGCCAACGACGACTTCGATGATTGCTGGAAGTTCCACGTCGACAAGGAACGACACCGAGTCCACGATCTTCGCTATGCCTGGATCCGTGGACGAATAGGGGCTTGCTCGGCGCGTTGAAGGTGAAAGTGCCCTCTGGGCCGAGAGAATCTGGGGTGTTGAACTCCTGATCCGGACCTAACCAATAGAGGAATCCTGATATAGGGCTGGCCGGTTGAGGCGAGTTTCTGGTGCCTGCCTATCCACTCCTGGTAGAGGCGTGCCTCGGCTTCGCCGCCGACCTGCATGTTGAGCCGGATGTTTGTACCTCCGGCTGAACCGGCTGTCGATCCACGCGATGTCGGTGCGACTGCGGGTGTAGGTCACGGCCGCCGTCGACGAGCCAACGTTGACGCCTGGATCCCATTCGACCGGATAGGTGTGGAATCCGTCGAACATGGTGCTTCCCGCGGACATCAAGTGCGAGAAGGCCTGGCGAGGTTGGGTGCCCTTGTAGTCGTACCACAGCGTCTGGCTAACGCGGTTGTCGTTGCGCTCCCCCGCCCCGGAGCCGACGGCTTCCATGATGTCGATCTCGCCGTCCCCCGCCGTCGTCAGGTCGCAGCCAAAAGGCCGGCCACATGCCCTGGGACGTCACCGGTTGGGTCGGCAGCAGGGCGCATCTCGACCCGACCGTAAGTCCGCGACATGCGCCCGATGGTGTCCAGGTAGCCCGACGTCCAGGACGCGGCGTACCCCGCGCAGGTCCGGTTCTCGCGCTGCGCCTTGAAGTGCAGGAGGCCGCCGGACACCGAAACGTTCTGTGCCCTGCTGGTGAGGCAGGACTGCTCGTTCGGGTTGTGCTCGTTGTTGCGCACCCGCCACCGCGCCCCGTCGACGGACGTACCGTTGAACTCGTCGGCCCAAGTCAGCCGCCAGTCGGGTGGTGAGAAGACCGCCGCGGGGTGCGGGGCGGGTGTGATCGGGGTCGGGCGCGTGGCCGCTGGGAGCTGCCGCATCAGTCGGACCCGATCGACGTCGAGCGGCGCGTCCGGGCGGTGGCCATTTCGTACAGGTCATCGGCTTGGGCGTCGGTAAACGGGCGCAGCGCGACGTCATCCACGATGGGCAACGCCGCGTTGGCGAGTTTGCGGAGCCGGGTGGGGCAGCTGCGGTCGGCGTGCCCGCCGGCCAGGTGCGCGAACAACCGGTTGGCGGTGGTGAACTGGACCGGCAGGTTACGCTGGCACGCCAGGTGCCCGAGTACCGCAGCGAG
>JBBRHF010000221.1:0-6118 GCA_038223055.1 Actinomycetes bacterium
CCCGCGCGCCCGCCCCCGCCCCCGCCCCCGCCCCCGCCCCCGCCCCGGGCAGTGGCACCGGCACTTCGCGCAGCGGCGACCACGTCGAAGCCGTCCCCGCCGGGGCGCGCTGCACGCGCGTCGCGAGGAAGCCACGATGAAGGTCGTCGTGGTGGGTGGCGTGGCTGGCGGCATGAGCTTCGCAGCGCGCGCCCGCCGCCTCGCCGAGGACGCGCACATCGTGGTGCTCGAGCGCGACCCCTATGTTTCTTGCGCCAACTGTGGGCTGCCCTACCACCTGGGCGGCGAGATCGCCGACCGCGATGCACTGATCCTGCACACCCCGCAGTCACTGGCGGGCAGCCTCGCCCTCGACGTCCTGACCGGGCACGAGGTCGTCGCGATCGATCCACCGGCGCACCAGGTGCGGGTCCGCGAGGTGTCGACCGGCACGGAGTACAGCGAGTCCTACGACGCGCTCGCGCTCTCGACCGGCGCCTCGCCCGTGCGACCTCCCGTGCCCGGTGTCGAGCTGCCCCAGGTCCGCACGCTGCGGTCCGTGCCCGACGTCGACGCCCTGCAGGGCCTGCTCGCCGCGGGCGCCGCCCGCGCGGTGGTGGTCGGAGCCGACTTCATCGGTCTTGAGTCGGCCGAGGCATTGCGCCACCGTGGTCTGACGGTGACCCTGGTCGAGCTCGCACCACAGGTGCTTCCGGTGCTCGACCCGGAGATGGCTCGGGGTGTGCAGCACGCACTCGCCCGCGGCGGAGTCGACGTACGACTCGCGACCTCAGTCACCGGCGTGTACGACGGGGATGACGGCGCCGTATGCGTGGAACTTTCCGACGGAGACAGGCTGCCGGCCGACCTGGTGCTCCTGGCCGTCGCAGCGAGAAAGCGCTGCGCGCAGCGGGAGTCGACGTCCACGTCCTCCATCTCCACCCGGGACACCATGCCGGCTACTTCCCCGGGGCCCGACCGCTGCACCTGAAGGTCGTCTTCGCTCCCGACGGCCGTGTCCTCGGCGCGCAGGCCACCGGTGGCGACGGCGTGGACAAGCGCATCGACGTGCTCGCCACCGCGATCCGCGCGGGACTGCAATGTGGCACGCGCGCGACCTGGACGTGCTCACGGCCGAGGTCGTGCTGCTCGACGTGCGCAGCGCCGACGAGTTCTGCGCGGGCCACCTCGAAGGCGCCCGCAACATCCCGCACACCGAGCTGCGCCACCGGCTGACCGAGCTGCCCACCGGCGCGCCGCTGCGCGTCTATTGCGCCTCCGGGTTCCGGTCCTACCTCGCACAGCGTGTGCTGCGTCAGTCCGGCTGGGACGACGTCGCTTCGCTGTCCGGCGGGTTGACCACGCTGGTCCTGGCCCGACCCGCCGTACCGATGACCGCCGGTGACACCGCTCGCGGGCTTGCCGCGAGCGTCCGGTGACGATGTCGGCACCCGGAGCAGGGATGGACGCCGACGCATGGGACCGCCGTTACGGCCAGTCCGAGCTGGTCTGGTCGACCGGGCCGAACCAGTGGGTCGCGCAGGTCACCGGCGATCTGCCTGCGGGCCGGGCGCTCGACCTAGCTGCTGGCGAAGGACGCCACGCGCTCTGGCTCTGCTCGCGGGGCTGGCAAGCCACCGCTGTCGACTTCTCGCAGGTCGCTCTCGACCGCGCGGAACGCGTCGCGCGCGAGCAGGGCAGCGAAGTCCGGCTCCGCACAGTCCGCGGCGACCTGGCGACCTACGCGCCCGAACCCCGTAGCTACGACCTCGTGCTGCTGGTCTACCTGCAGGTGTCGGCCGAGCTACGTGCCAACGTCGTGCGGTCCGCCGCTTCCGCGGTGCGGCCCGGCGGGCGGCTCGTTGTGGTTGCTCACGACACCGACAACCTCGAACACGGCTACGGCGGACCGCCCGACCCAGCCGTCCTCTACTCCACCTGCGACCTCACCGGCGACCGGGCCGGCTCCGGTCTCGTGGTGGACCGCGCCGAGACCGTCGTACGCCACGTCGACACCCCCGACGGCCCGCGCTCGACGCGCTCGACGCGCTCGACGCGCTCGACGCGCTCGACGCAATGCTCGTCGCTACACGATCAGCAACCGACTAACCCGACCGACGTACGGAGGATCAGCACCTATGTGCCGACGCGTCACCTGCCGCAACTGCGGCAAGCCCACCTACGCCGGCTGCGGCCAGCACGTTGACCAGGTTCTGAAAGAGGTGCCTAGCGGCCAACGCTGCCGCTGCCCGCGCGACCCTCGCCCGACCACGCAGCGTCCTGTCCCGGCTGCTGCTCGGTCGCTGACCAGAACCCCGAAGCCCTGCCGATCAACGTCATATGTTCGACCCGGCGAGCCGAGGCTGAACCTGCTCGGACTACCGCGACTGGACAGGGTCCGCCACCGCCACCCCATCAGCGTCGGGCGCACCGCCCGCGACTCCGTCGAGGAACTGACGAAACCGGATCCTGGGGCGTCGAAACCTGCTGACACGTCGCCTTCCGGCCCTGCGCAGGCGCTCGGATCGCACCAGCGGATCTGCACCCAACACGGGACCTTCGGCTCTACACCCGGCGCTTCGGGGCGCCAATACTTCAATCATGATTGCTTCAACAGCAGTTGAATTGAGCGCCGGAGAGCTCGAGTCCCTCGACGGGGCGGCAATGTTGTCCACCGTCGCGGACCCGGTGCGCTGGACCGTCCTGCGCCGGCTCGCCAAGGGTGAGGCCTGCGTGTGCGAGCTTCAGGAGTCCGTGCCGATCGCCGGCAACCTGCTCAGCTACCACTTGCGGGTGCTGCGCGAGGCCGGCCTGGTCACCGCCCGTCGACGGGGCCGGTGGATGGACTACCAACTCGCCCCCGACGCACACACGCGGATCGCAGCCGCCCTGCCCACATCACCGCGGATGGCGACGCCATGAGCATCGTCGAGCGCGTCCCGACCACGCGCCCCGCCCAGGTGGGCACCCTGGCGGGCGTCGCCGCGGTGTGGGTCGGCGCCTACGTGCTGAACGGGCACCTGTGGGGCTGGTTGCTCCACGACGCGTTCGGCATGGACCCGGTTGCTCGGCTGACCGAGTCGCTGCACTTCTTCGTCTACGACACGATCAAGATCGGGCTGCTGCTGGTCGGCATCATCTTCGTCGTCACCCTCCTGCGGTCCTACATGAGCATCGAGCGGACCCGCGCGCTGCTCGGTGGCCGCCACGAGGGCGTGGGCAACGTGATGGCCGCCGGCCTGGGTGTGGTGACCCCGTTCTGCTCCTGCAGCGCCGTGCCGGCGTTCATCGGGTTCGTCGCGGCCGGGGTCCCCATCGGGGTGACGTTGAGCTTCTTGATCGCCAGCCCGATGATCAACGAGATCGCCATCGGCCTGCTGCTGACCATGTTCGGCTGGCAGATCACCGCCGTCTACATCGGCGCGGGCCTGCTCATCGCGGTCGTGGCCGGCTGGGTGCTCGGCCGGCTCGGTGTGGAGCGCTGGGTGGAGCCCTTCGTCTTCGAGACCCACCTCGGCGGGCAGCTCATCGACCCCTCCGCCAGGCTGAGGTTCGACCAGCGCATCCAGATCGGGGTCGAGGAAGTCGCCTCGATCCTGCGCAAGATCTGGCCGTACCTGCTGGTCGGCATCGGCCTCGGCGCGCTCATCCATGGCTGGGTGCCGACGACCTTCTTCACCACCTACGCTGGAGCCGGCAACGCCTTCGGTGTCCTGGTCGCCGTCGCGATCGGCGCGCCGTTGTACTCCAACGCAGCCGGGGTCATGCCACTCGTGCAGGTCCTCTATGACAAGGGCCTGCCGATGGGCACCCTGCTTGCCTTCATGATGGCCGTGGTCGCGCTCTCCCTGCCCGAGATGATCCTGCTCCGCCGCGTCCTCAAACCCCAGCTGCTCGGCGCCTACGTCGGCATCGTCGCCAGCGGCATCGTCGCCGTCGGCTACCTATTCAACGCACTGCTCACCTAAGCCTCAGAAGGAAGACATCGCCATGATCATCAAAGTGCTCGGCCCTGGCTGCACCAACTGCATCACCCTCGAACGGGTCACCCGCGAAGCCATTGCCGACCTCGGCCTCGAGGCCACCATCGAGAAGGTCACCGACTACGCCACCATCGCCGGCTACGGCGTCATGTCCACCCCCGCCCTGGTCATCGATGACCAGGTCGTCGTCTCCGGCCGCGTCCCCACCCCCACCGCCCTGCGCGAACTGCTGAACACACACACGGGTTGATGCCGAGGCGACCGCCCTGGAGCGGATGTCTCGCACCATCCTGGTTCACTTTGCTACCATTACGGTATGGCTATGACGCTGCGGTTGCCCGATGACCTGAATTCGGACCTTCGCGCTGCGGCCGAGGAAGACCACCGCAGCATGCACCAGACCGTTGTGCACGCGGTGGAGATTTACCTCGCCCAGCGGGAGACGGCCGAGATCAAGGCCGACCCGGACGCGCTTCGAGTGCTGGCCGAAGCACGAGAGGCCGTGCGTTCGGGCGATGTCGTCTATGGCGCTGATGCCGCCCGCGCGCTGCTGGCGCGCCATCGCGTTTCGTGACCGAGCCCTACCGACTGGGGACAGCACCACCGGCGCGGCGCGCAATCGCCGAGCGACTGCCGTCAGATGTCGCCGCCGCAGCAGTCGAGTTCATCACGGGCGTCTTGCTGATCACTCCCTATCGCGTTGGCAAGCCACTGAGCGAGGAACTCGAAAGCATCTTCAGCGCGCGCCTCGCACGAGACTGGCGAGTGCTGTACGAGGTCGACGCCGCCAAACGCGCCGTCATCGTGCTCGACATTCGGCACCGCGGCACCGCCTACTGCGCGCGCTGACCGAGTGCGAGCCTCCCCGCGCCATAGCCGACCGTCGCGGCGCCGTCCCGGGACGATCGGTCTACGGGACTGCGACTCGGGTTGCTCGCCGTCGTTCCCAGCGGCTCCCCGGTCGCTTGGTCCGGGGCTCGACCAACGTGCGGCGGCCACGTCCGGGGCAGTCATTCTGGTGCAGAGATGAGGTCGTTGCGCCGCGCGATTAGATGGTCGTATTCGCGCAGACGAGGCGCAGTGCCGCCGCCGGGCCGTCGACTTCGAGGACTGCGACGGCCCGGTTGAGTGCGGCCACCGGGCCTGGGTCGAGGCGCGCCAGTTGGTCGTGGACCGCGAGTACCTGAGTCCAGTCGGTGAATTGGTCGGCGTACGGCGTTGATCGCGGCGAGGAGCTGGTAGCGGCAGGGGCGGTTGGCGCAGGCAGGCACGCGAGCCGGTGCACCTCGACACCGATCCGGGCCATCGTGTCGGCATCAGGCCGGCCGCCGTCCGGCTGATAGATCGAGAGCAGGCACTGCGGCATGGTCCGTCACCTCACAGTCACCCGCCAACTGCTCGCCACCGAGGGCGCGACGCGAACACCGTGGCGGCGTTCGCGCGAGCCTGAAGGCACACGGTGCTGAACCGACCCCGCAGTTCCAGCGGGCTCGCTGTGACATGAACCCTCTGTTCATCATGGGCATTGCTACCTATCTGAGCGGCCCGCCGGCACCCGAGGATGCCGCCGACGGCAGCAGGGCGACATCGAAGACCATCGACCTGAGATCGTGTTCGGCCGCTACCGCGTGGTCGCCAAGGCCGACGACGCCGTGGACGTGCTGCGGCGGGCCGAGGCCAAGCGCAGACCCGAACTCAAACGCAGCAGGTAAGGCTGAACAACGCAGCAGGTAAGGCTGAACAACGACGCGAACCTGAAGGCCGGTTCAGCGCTGCCCGGGGCGAGCCTTGAGTCCCGCTCGGGTCAGGGCGTTCCAGCACTCTTGATCCAATCTTGAGGTGGAGGCGCATCCGTTCCTGAGGTTGAGCGTGCACCGTGGGAGATGTCCAACCAACACGCTAGGGGAGAGGAACTCATCATGATGGGCTACGGATCGGGAATGGGCTCAGGAGGCTGGATCGCCATGGCGGTCCTGGGGATCGGGCTCCTGGTGCTCATTGGCTGGGCGGTCACCCGCGCATTCCCCAGCGTCGGGGACCGGGGCAGCGACACGACCCGCCAGGAGACCCCGGAGGGGATCTTGGACCGGCGCTACGCGGCGGGCGAGCTGGACGCCGAGACCTACCAGACGATGCGGTCCACGTTGGCTTCGACC
>JBBRHF010000222.1:0-6085 GCA_038223055.1 Actinomycetes bacterium
GGTCAACGCCCACGCGGGTGACATCGCTGAAGCGATCACCGACGAGCACGGGAAGGTGCTCTCGGACGCGCTGGGCGAGGTGCAGCGCGGCCTGGAGGTCGTGGAGTTCGCGTGCGGCATCCCGACCCTGCTCAAGGGGGACTACTCCGACCAGGTCTCGACCGACGTGGACACCTGGTCCTTCCGTGAGCCGTTGGGGGTGGTTGCCGGGATCACCCCGTTCAACTTCCCCGCCATGGTGCCGATGTGGATGTTCCCGGTGGCCATCGCCTGCGGCAACACCTTCGTGCTCAAGCCGAGCGAGCGCGACCCCTCGGCCGCGATGCTGATCGCGGAGCTGTGGCAGCGCGCCGGCCTTCCCGACGGTGTGTTCAACGTCGTGCACGGCGACAAGGTGGCTGTGGACACGATCCTGGACTCACCCGACGTGGCGGCGGTGTCCTTCGTGGGCTCGACGCCGATCGCGCGCTACATCCACGAGCGGGGCACGGCGAGCGGCAAGCGGGTGCAGGCCCTCGGTGGCGCCAAGAACCACGCCATCGTGATGCCCGACGCCGACCTGGAGTTCGCCGCCGACCACCTCGCGGCAGCGGCCTTCGGTTCGGCAGGCGAGCGCTGCATGGCGATCTCGGCGGCCCTCGCCGTCGGCTCTGCCGCCGACCGGATCGTGGAGGCCGTCAACGAGCGGGCCCGGGCGGTCAAGGTCGGGTCCGGCCGCGAGCAGGACAGCGAGATGGGACCGGTCGTCACCCGCGAGGCGCAGCAGCGGATCCTCGGCCTGATCGACTCCGGCGAAGCCCAGGGCGCCTCCGTCACGGTGGACGGTCGTGGCCTCGTCGTACCCGGGCTGGAGGAGGGCTTCTTCGTCGGCCCGACCGTCATCGACGCGGTCACCCCGGAGATGGACGTCTACACCCAGGAGATCTTCGGGCCGGTCCTCTCCGTCATCCGCTGCGACGACGTCGACCAGGCGATCGCCCTGATCAACGCCAACCCCTACGGCAACGGCACCGCGATCTTCACCTCCAGCGGTGAGACCGCACGCCGGTTCCAGCGCGGGGTGCACGTCGGGATGATCGGCATCAACGTGCCGGTGCCGGTGCCGATGGCGTTCTACTCCTTCGGCGGCTGGAAGGACTCCCTGTTCGGCGACAAGCATGTGCACGGCCCCGAGGGCGTGTCCTTCTACACCCGGGCGAAGGTGGTCACCACGCGCTGGCCCGAGGTGTCCGCGGCGTCGGGCTCCAGCTACCACTTCCCCACCTCGTCGTGACGACCACGGGAGCTGCGACGACGCCGCCCCGCCGACTCCTGCTCGGCAGCTGTCCGGACTCGTGGGGCGTGTGGTTCGACGACGACCCGAGGCAGACCCCCTGGCAGCGCTTCCTGGACGAGCTGGCCGAGGTTGGATATGAGTGGCTCGAGCTGGGCCCCTACGGCTACCTGCCGACCGATCCGGCGCGGCTGCGCGATGAGCTCGACGGGCGAGGGCTCAAGGTCGCCGGAGGCACCATGCACGGCCGGAGCGGGCTGCACCGGGCCGAGGACTACCCGGCGATCCTGGCCAAGACCCGCAAGGTGGCCGAGCTGACCGCCGCCATGGGCGCCCAGCACCTCATCTTCGTCCCGGTACCCGGCTACCGCGACGACGCAACCGGTGCCTACCTCGAGCCGGCGCAGCTCGACGACGACGAGTGGAAACGGTTGATCCGCTCGACCGACGAACTCGGCAAGGCCATCGCCGAGGAGTACGGCGTACGCCTGCAGTTTCATCCGCACGCGGACAGCCATGTGGAGACCCAGGCGCAGACGGAGCGGTTCCTGCAGGAGACCGACTCGCGTTACGTGTCGCTGTGCCTGGACACCGGCCACCTGGCCTACCGTCGGGCCGACATCGCGGCGATCATCCGCGCCTACCCCGACCGGATCGGCTACGTGCACATCAAGCAGATGGACCCCGAGATCGTGGCGAGGGCCGAGCGGGAGGACCTCTCCTTCGGCCAGGCAGTCGCGATGGGCGCCAGCTGCGAGCCGCCGAAAGGCGAGCCCGACATCAACTCGGTCCTCGCCGCCCTGAACCTGATCGACACAGGCATGATCGACACAGGCATGATCGACACGGATCTGGTCGACGCGGATGTGGTCGACGCCGAGCTGTTCGTGGTCGTCGAGCAGGACATGTACCCCGTGGAGTTCGACCGGCCCAAGCCGATCGCCGCGCGCACCCGCGAGTTCCTCCGCGGTGTGGGGATCGGCTGATGACCATCCGCGTCGGAGTCATCGGCGCCGGGATGATCGGGCAGGACCACATCCGACGGCTCACCCGCGTGCTGTCGGGAGCCGACGTCGTGGCCGTCACCGACGCCGACGTCGCCGTGGCCACCGAGGTGGCCGAGCGCTTGCGCTCGGCCCGGGTGCACCCGAGCGGGCAGGACCTGATCGCCGACCCCGCGGTGGACGCCGTCGTCGTTGCGTCCTGGGGGCCGACGCACGCGGAGTTCGTCCTGGCCTGCATCGAAGCCGGCACGCCGGTGTTCTGCGAGAAGCCACTCGCCCCCACTGCCGCCGGCTGCCAGCGCATCCTCGACGCCGAGGTCGCGGCCGGGCGCCGGCTGGTGCAGGTGGGATTCATGCGCCGCTACGACAAGGCCTACCGGGCGCTAAAGGACGTCGTCGACAGTGGCGTGATCGGGGCTCCGCTGCTCGTGCACTCCCGGCACCGCAACCCCTCGGTGCCGCGCCACTACACCCGCGAGATGGCCATCACGGACACCGCGGTGCACGACTTCGACGTGGTCCGCTGGCTGCTCGACGAGGAGCTGATCAGCACGACCGTGCTGACCCCCCGCAAGAGCCGGCACGGCGCCGACCTGCAGGACCCGCTGTTGATGATCTTCCGGACCGAGAGCGGAGCGCTCGTCGACGTGGAGACCTCGGTCAACATCCGCTACGGCTACGACATCGGCGGCGAGGTGGTCGGCGAGGACGGCACTGCCGCGCTGGCCGACTCCAACGGCGTGGTCGTCCGCCGCGAGGGCAGCTTCTCCGGTCGGGTGCCGGCCGACTGGCGGGAGCGGTTCGCCAGCGCTTATGACACCGAGCTCCAGGAGTGGATCGACGCCCTTGTCTCCGGTCTGGGGGCCACCGGCCCGAGCTCGTGGGACGGCTACGCCGCGGCTGTCGTGTCGGACGCGGCGGTGCAGGCCCTGCGCGAGGGCACCACGGTGCCGATCGAGCTGGGGGCCAAGCCCGAGCTGTACGTCAAGCCGGCCGGCTGGGTGCCCCGGCCGTGACCGCCTCCCTCGAGGTCCTGACCGTCGGGCGGGTCGGCGTCGACCTCTACCCGCAGCAGCCTGGCCCGCTGGCCGACGTACAGACGTTCGCGAAGTTCCTGGGCGGCACCGCGACGAACGTGGCCGTGGGGGCCGCGCGGCTCGGTCGCCGGGCCGCTGTGCTCACCAAGGTGGGGCCGGACGGCTTCGGCAGCTACGTGCGCTCCGCGCTCGCCGGTTTCGGCGTCGACCCGTCCTTTGTCGGCACGTCGGACGGCCTGCTCACCCCGGTTGTCTTCTGCGAGCTCGACCCGCCGGAGGACCCGCCGCTGCTGTTCTACCGGTCCCCGATCGCCCCCGACCTCACCTTGACCGACGACGACGTCCCGTGGGACGTCGTCGCGGACGTGCCGCTGCTGTGGGTCACCGGGACCGGCGTGTCGGTCGAGCCGGCTCGGACCACCCAGTTGCAGATGCTGGCGCGGCGCGGCCGACCGGCCGCCGGGACGGGGCGCTTCACCGTGCTCGACCTCGATTGGCGCCCGATGTTCTGGCCCTCGCCCGACCTCGCCCGGACCGAGTACGCCCGGATGCTGGAGCACGTCAACGTCGTGGTCGGCAACCGGGCCGAAGCGCAGGTTGCCGTCGGCACCGCGGAACCCGAGCTGGCCGCCCGGCGCCTGCTCGCCGCCGGCGTCGAGCTGGCCATGATCAAGCAGGGCGGCGAGGGCGTCCTGGTCGCCACCGCCGAGGGCATGGGAACCGTCCCCCCGCACCGGGTCGAGGTCGTCTGCGGCCTCGGCGCCGGTGACGCTTTCGGCGCGGCCCTGGTGCACGGACTGCTGGCCGGCTGGGATCCGGTCACCACCGCCGTGCACGCCAACGCGGCCGGCGCCATCGTCGCGTCCCGGCTTGCCTGCGCCGACGCGATGCCCACCTTGGCGGAGCTCAGGTCGTTCGTCGCCGCTCCGGCAACCCCCGCATGACGCGCCTGGACGGGGCACCCACCCTGGTGCATCGCCACGGCAGCCTGGCCGGTTCCGCGCCGGGGGAGCGGGTGGTCCTGACCCCCGAACGGGCCGGCTGGACGCGCACCGGGCTGCGGGTCATCGAACTGCGCCCGGGCACGGCGTACGCGCTGGAGACGGGTGCGGACGAGGTTTTCGTGCTGCCGCTGGCCGGGTCGGTCCGGGTGACCGCCGCCGCCACGGCAGAGCCCTCGGCGGTGGAGGCGGACTACGACCTGGCCGGGCGCAGGTCGGTGTTCACCCGCGTCTCCGACTTCGCCTACGTCGGGCGGGACAGCATCCTGACCCTGCACAGCGAGCGCGGCGCGGAGGTCGCGCTCCCCTCGGCGCGCTGCTCGGCCCGCCGCCTGCCGGCCTACGGTCCCGCCGAGGACGTGCCGGTCGAGATCCGCGGCGCCGGCCCGGCGACCCGCCAGGTCACCTCCTTCGGCGTGCCGGGCGGCTGGGACCACGCCGAGCGGCTGGTCGCGTGCGAGCTGCTCACGCCGCCCGGCAACTGGTCGAGCTACCCGCCACACAAGCACGACAGCACCGACCCCTGCCCGGCGGTCAACGAGGAGATCTACTACTACCGCATCGGGGGCGCCGACCAGGTGACGCCGTCCGCCACGGGCTTCGGCCTGCACCGGACCTACACCGGTCCCGAGCACGCCGCGGCCGGCCTGGCCGAGATCAACCTGTCCGCCGAGGTCCGCGACGGCGATGTGGTGCTCGTCCCGCACGGCTACCACGGCCCGTGCGTGGCGGCCCCGGGCTACCCCATGTACTACCTGAACGTGCTGGCCGGGCCGGGGGAGCGGTCGATGGCGTTCTGCGACGACCCTGCCCACGGCTGGGTCAGGGGCAGCTGGGACGGCCTGGCCGGTGACCCGCGCGTCCCGATGACCTCCGCCGCCGAAGCGATGAGGAGCCGCGGATGACCAGCCCCGGACTGCACCGGCCGGACACCGTCCGGCTCAGCACCGCGCAGGCGCTGGTGCGCTGGATGGTGGCCCAGCGCAGCGAGATGCTCGACGGCACCGTCGTGCCGCTGTTCGCCGGTGTGTTCGCCATCTTCGGACACGGCAACGTCCTGGGCCTGGGTGCGGCTCTGTACGACGTCCGCGACGAGCTGCCGACCTGGCGTGGGCAGACCGAGCAGGGCATGGCTCTGGCCGCAGCGGCCTACGCCCGGGCCACCGACCGGCGTCAGGTGATGGCTGCGACCTCGTCGGTGGGGCCCGGTGCCCTCAACATGGTCACGGCGGCTGGGCTGGCTCACGCCAACCGGCTGCCGCTGCTGCTGCTTCCGGGTGACACGTTCACCGGCCGCGGCCCCGATCCGGTGCTCCAGCAGGTCGAGCACTTCGATGACCCCACGAGCACGGTCAACGACAGCTTCCGCACCGTGTCCCGTTACTTCGACCGGATCACCCGGCCCGAGCAGCTGCTCGCGACGCTGCCGCAGGTCGCCCGGATCCTCACCGACCCGGCCGATGCCGGACCGGTGGTGCTAGCGCTCCCGCAAGACGTCCAGGTCGAGGAGTTCGACTTCCCGGCCGCGCTGTTCGCGCCGCGGCTGCACCGGGTGCCACGCCCCCGCCCGGACGCCCGCGCGCTTGCCGAGGCCGCGCAGGTGCTGCGATCGGCCCGGCGCCCGCTCCTGGTGCTCGGCGGCGGCGTGCGCTACTCCGGCGCCGGTCCCGCGCTGCTGCGACTGGCCGAGGAACACGGCGTGCCGATCGTCGAGACCCCCGCGGGCCGCACCCTGGTCGCCCACCACCATCCGCTGTACGCCGGAGCCCT
>JBBRHF010000223.1:0-6062 GCA_038223055.1 Actinomycetes bacterium
CTTGACGATTGCGTCGGCCCGGCCGGGGACGAGTACCTGCAGCCGCCGCTCCCCCGAGCCACCGGGCACTCCGGGGATGACGACCCGGCGCGTCGGCGCCGCGGCGGCCGGCACCCAGTCGGTCCCGTGCGGGTCCAGACCCCGGACCTGTGAGTCGCGCAGGGCCGCCGCGAGCCGTCCCTGCAACACCCGGACGTGCACCCCGAACCGCGTGATCCCCGGCGCGAGAGCGTCCAGGAGCACGACCTCCTGGCCGCCGGCTGCGACCGTCAACCCGCGGCCCAGCGGAGCGTCGATCGGCCCGCCGGGTCCGAAGAGCATCACGTCCACCGCGGCCGGCGCCGCCTCGGGATTGGTCAGATAGAGCCGGCCCCGCTGCCCGACCAGGGCGCCGCTGCCGACGAACCAGAAGTCGGAGTCACTGGCCGCACACTCCGTGCCGGCCAGGCCGCGCAGGTCCCCGCCGGTCGTGCGCGTCACCAGGGACCCGGCCAACCCAGGCGCCAGCGCCCCCCCGGCGGTGGCGGCCAGCGGTGCCCCGCCGCCGCCGATCTGGGTCGAGGCGGCGCCTGGCGCGGTCAGCCGGGCGCGGACCGGGCCATCGGCACCCCCGGTTCTTGACCCGAGGTCGCGCAGCTGGGCGAGCGGGGCCTCGACCGGCCCGGTGACGGGTCCGGCCTGGTTCACCCTGGTCGTGCTGATCAGGCCGGGTGCCGCGATAGCGAGCCGCGTGCTGGACATCGGGCCCGACGTGGGGTCGGGACAGGCGAGCACCGACCGCGCGACCGGCGCCGCGACCACCGCCCCGCGGGCCGCCGCGGCCCCGACCGAGACCCTGCGGGTCGCCGCCGGGGCGCTCGCCTGGGCCAGTCCATAGCCCACCGCCAGGATCAGGCCGACGCCCAGCAGCGACGCGGCCGGGCGTCGCCACACCGGCTGCCGGCGGATCCGGCGGCGGGTCGGCCGGCCGCCCTGCGTCTGCTGGCCCTGCGTCGGGTTGCCCTCGGCGCGGTCGGCCGGGTCGGTCATCGGCTGGCCGTCCCGACCGTGACTCCGGTCTCGGCGCTGACGTCGGCGAGAATGCCAGCGTCGGTGTCGGCGTAGCTGTCCTCGCGCCCGCGCGCCGACGGCAAGACGAGCACGATGACTGCGAGCAGCGAGATTCCCTGCAGCCCGAGCAACCAGCGCCGTCGCACGGCGTCGTGCGAGACCGTGACCAGCCCGCCGGTGCGGGGCAGGACGAAGGCCTGTGCCCAGCCGTCGTACGTCGTGGGCCGCAGCACCGAGCCGTCCAGCGTCGCGTGCCAGCCCGCGTCGTGCCGATCGGCAAGCACCAACAGCCGGGGCCCGGCACTCGCCTCGACCCGGGTTCGTACCCCCACCACGCCTGCTGGCAGCACCTTCGAGCGCGCCAGCCCGGCCACCTGCGCCGCGGGGGTGGCCCCTTCCACGATGCGCACCCGACCGGTGCGGTAGCCGATCCGCCACAGCACCGATCCGTCCGGCGCGCTGATCCGCACCATGCCCGGCACCGCGTCGATGCTGCGGACCAGTGCCGGGTCGGTGGGGCCGGTCATCAGCACGAACCGCACGCCGTAGGGCAACAGTCCGGCCGCCGCGTCGCTCCCGCGAACCGAGGCGAGGACGGCGACGAGCAGGTTCAGCCCGCTGCCCGACCCGGCGTCGTCGACCGTCCCCGTTCCCCTTCCCGTTCCCCTTCCCGTTCTCCTTCCCGTTCCCCTTCCCGTTCCCCTTCCCGTTCCCCTTCCCGTTCCCCTTCCCGTTATCGTCTCCGCGTCCCCGAGTCGCGGGCCGTCGGCACGCAGCAACGCGAACGTGAGCGACGCCGGCGCCACCCGCTCGACCGCCCCCGCCGACCCGCCGGGGACCGGGCTGGCGTGCAGGACGAGGGTGCGCGGCCGGGCGGGCTGCACACTCTCGGCCGCGACGAAGGCTGGGAGCAGGACGGGGTCACGGCGCGCCAACGGCCCGTCGGCTCCCGCGACAACCCACCACCCGGCGGCCACGACCGGGCCGGCCAGGGCGAGCCCTGCGATCGTCAGGGCCGCGGGCTGGCGCCACCCGAAGCTGCGACCAACCAGCCGTCCGTAGGCGCCCTCGGCCCCCACGGCGGCCGCGAGCAGCACTCCGGCAGTGGCGAGCAGCAGGGTCGGGCCCGGCCACCCCGCGACCGACCTGAACAGGCCCGGGGACGACACCAGGCTGCGGCTCACCACCAGCCCAGCACCCAGCCCGACCAGGGCCGCCACCCAGCCGGCACCGACCAGGCCGCGACGGTCGGGACGTAGCAGCGCCGCCCACCCCGCCAGCACGACGCCCACCAGCAGCACGGCAGGGTAGCCGCCCGGGCCACCCGGATGCAGCAGCAGCAGCGCCCAGCCGGGCAGCGCCGGCTCGGACAGGCCCGGCCCGGGCAGACCGCTCTCGCGCAGCAGCAGACCGGGATCGGCCAGCAGCGCCGGCCCCCACGGCGCGAGCAGCGGCAGCGGCAGGAGGAGCAGGATCGCCAGGCGCGCGAACACCCGCGCCCGGAGCCGCCCCGCTGCCAGTCCCACCACGATGCCCAGCACCGCGCAGACCGACGCCAGCACCCACAGCATCGGCACGAACGCGGCGACGACCGCGAGCAGCAGACCCGCACCGGCCGCCGCCCGCAGCCCGGCCGGTCCGACCGGGCTGCCCACGGCGCGGCGGGCCAGGACGGCCGTCGGGGGCAGCAGCACGGCGGCGGCGGCCGTGCCGAGCCGGCCGGCGGCCACGGCGCCGACGATCGCCGGGCACACGGCGTACGTCGCCCCCGCCCACGCCCGCACCAGACCGGAGGGGACCACCCCGCGCAGCGCGAGGCACGCCGACACACCGGCCGCCGGCACGCAGAGCAGCAGCAGGACGTCGACCACGAGGCTGACGTTGCCGAACAGCAGACCGCCCAGAGCCGCGACGACCGCGAGGTACGGCGGGGCGGGCTCGCCGCTGCCGACCCCGACCGGGTGCCACGCCTCGGTGTAGGTGCGCCAGAGGTGGCTCGCCGAGTCCGGCGCCGGCAGCAACGCGCCGCCGAGCAGGCGTCCGGTCCCCACCAGGTAGCGCTCGGCGGGCAGCGCGACGACGAGCAGGCCGAGCCCGACGCCGACTGCCGGGAGGGCGAGCAGCCGCCGGAGCAGGCCGCCGCCCCACGACGGCAGGTTCTCGCTGTCCTCCCCGCCCGGTCCGGTCTCGACCGCCCGGTGCACCCCGGCCCCCACCAGCGCCGTGGAGCCGGTGCCGAAAAGGACCGTCAGGTCCTCCATCACACGGCGCACGGTCGAGCTGCGACTGGCAAGCAAAGGACGGACGGCCGACGGCCGCCGCCTCCTGGTGCGCCGGCGCGTCCGCCGGCCCTGCACCAGGCGCCGCGGGTGCGCCAGCACGCTCAGGGCTCCCGTCAGCTCATCGAGGGCGGCGCCGGGTTGCTTTCCGATCAGCAGGCCCAGCACCCTCCCGGCCGTCGCCGCGAACAGGTGAATCAGCGCCCACGGAAGCGATGTCGCCGGCAGGTTGACCAGGAGCGCGTAGAGGGCGTGCGCCCGGTCGACCCGCCGGGGCCGGTCGACGGTGGCGTCCAGGTGCCTACGGCCGCGGCCGGCGGCTTCCGCGTGATGGACGACCGCGTCGGTGACGCAGACGACGCGGTGCCCGGCAAGGGTGGCCCGCCAGCCGAAGTCGACGTCATCGCGGAACAGGGGCAGCGAGGGGTCCAGACCGCCGAGGGAGTCCCACACGTCTCGGCGTACGAGCATCCCCGCGGTGCTCACAGCAAGCACGTCGTGCGCGCCGTCGTGCTGACCCTGGTCCTGCTCGCGGCGTTCGAGTCCGGTCTCGCGACGACCGCCGCGGCCGATGGTGACGCCGACCTCGATCAGCCGCCGCCGGTCGTACCAGGCCCGGATCTTGGGGCCGACCACGGTCGCGGCGGCGGTCCTGGTGGCGAAGTCGAGCAACGCCTCGAGGGCGCCGGGCGTGGGCTCGCAGTCGTCGTGCAGCAGCCACACCCACTCGACCGGGCGGGGGTCTTCCGGGCGGGGGTCTTCCGGGCGGGGGTCTTCCGGGCCATGGTCTTCCGGGCCGTCCGCATGCGACCGCCCGGCATCGGGCCCGTCGGCGAGGGCGAGCGCGACGGCCGCGCCGAAGCCGGTGTCGCGAGCAGCGCGCCGTACGACGACACCGCCGCCGCCCACGCCGCCCAGGGTCCGTTCGAGCAGCGCCACGGAGTCGTCCTCGCTGCCCGTGTCGACCGCCAGCACCCGGTCGGGTGGGCGCGTCTGGGACTGCAGTCCGGCCAGGGTGCGCGGCAGCCAGCGGGCGCCGTCGTGGGCCACCAGCACGGCGGTGACGGCGTGGCGCGGCTCGGTCATGCTGGGGTTCAGCCTACGCCCGCGGCCACCACCCTCGTGCAAAGGCCGGCTGGGCCGGCCCGGGCCGTCGCCCATCTACCGCAAGATCATCCTGCCCGCCGGGAAACCATCGCACGGTCGTGACCAACAAGGGCATCACGACGTACGACGACATCTGCACCCCGTTTCCGTGCTTAGTGGTCAGGTTTGTAAGTTCGTCGGGGGTGGGTCAGTTGTCGGGGTCGCTGAGGTAGAGGCCGGCGGCGCAGTCCAGGGCGTCCTCGGGGGCGCTGGCGAAGTCCCCGGTGGGCAGGACCGAGTCTTGGTAGCCGTTGGTGCTGGCCAGGTACAGCGCGAAGCCCCAGCGGGCGGCTGACCCGCCGTAGCGCAGCCGCATCAGCGGCACCGTGTCGCCGTCGGGGAGTTGGCCGTCCACGTAGGCGAAGGTGCCGCGGAACTGCACGTTCACCGCGGCCATTTGGGGCCAGTGGGTTCGGGCGTGGCCGGACAGGCGTTGTTGCAGGGACGTCTTGGTCGATGCCGGCGGGGCTGCCATGGGGGTCATCGTCGCTGATCGGCGTGTCGCGGGCCAACCACGGGCCTGTGGCGGGTGAGGCTGGAGGGACCAGTGTTTGTTCTCTTGCCGAAGGGGTCTCTGCGATGTCGATGACCAGCCCGGACCGCGTCGAGCTGACCGAGGACCAGCGCGCCCAGCTGAAGCGTCTGGTCCGGGCCGGGCTCACCGCGCAGGCGTTGGCGGGGCGGGCCCGGATCGTGCTGCTGGCCGCGGGCGGCCTGTCCAGCGCCGCTATCGCGGCCCGCGCCGGGGTTGTGCGTGGACACGGTGGGTAAGTGGCGCCGCCGCTGGTGCGCCGCGCCGGGGGTCGCGTCGCTGGGGGACGCGAAACGGTCCGCTCGGGCGCCCTCGTTCACCCCGGTGCAGGTCGCCGCGGTCAAGGCGCTGGCCTGCCGGCCCCCGCAGTCCGCCGGTGTCCCGCTGTCCCGGTGGAGCTGCCCGGAGCTGGCGCGGCAGGTGGCCGCCGAGGAGATCTGCTCGTCGGTGTCCGTGTCCGTGTCCGTGTCCGTGTCCGTGTCCGTGTCCGTGTCCGTGTCCGTGTCCGTGTCCACGGTGCGGCGCTGGCTGTCCGAGGACGCCCTCAAGCCCCGGCAGCACCAGTCCTGGATCTTCATCACCGACCCGGACTTCGCCGTCAAGGCGGCCAGGGTGCTGGACCTGTACGCCCGGGTGTGGGACGGGAAACCGTTGACCGACAACGACTATGTGATCTCCGCGGACGAGAAGACCTCGATCCAGGCCCGATGCCGCTGCCACCCGACGATGGCGCCCGGCAAGTCCGGCATACGCGTCCGCGGACCGGGTGTTCTGGGTTGTGGACAACGGGTCCTCCCACCGCGGCCAGAAAGCCATCGACCGGCTCGCCGCCCAGTTCCCCAACGCGATCATGGTGCACACCCCGGTCCACGCCTCGTGGCTCAACCAGATCGAGATCTACTTCTCCATCATCCAACGGAAAGTGTTGTCCCCCAACGACTTCACCGACCTCGCCATCGTCGAGCAACGCCTGGCCCGGTTCGAGGACCGCTACAACGACGCGGCGAAACCCTTCAAGTGGAAGTTCACCACCACCGACCTGGACGACATCCTCG
>JBBRHF010000224.1:0-6017 GCA_038223055.1 Actinomycetes bacterium
TTCGTGGTCGGCATGGTGGTCGGCAGTCAGGTGTTCGTGCACCTGAAGGACTCCAACGGCGCCAGCAGCACGGAGTCCGTGCGCGGATTCAACCTGGTGGACAAGGTGTCCACCCAAGGTGGGTCGATGGTCGCCGTCATCGACGGCCCTCGCGTCGACAATCCCGCGGCACGTCGGGCCGTGCTCGCCGCGGCCCGGCGAGTCACGCTGGTCACGGGCGTGACCGACGTCGTGACGGCCTATGACAACACCGACCCGCGGCTGCGGTCCCACGACGGACGAGCGAGCCTGATGGTGATCTCGACCACGAGGGCCACGGACATGGTCGCCGCGCACAAGAAGGTCGCCGATGTACGGGCCGCCCTGGCGCACTCGGTGCCGGGTGCCGCCGTGAAGGTCGGTGGGGACCTGGCAGTGATGCACGACCAGATGCTGACCACCCAGAGCGACCTGGTCCGCGGTGAGGGGATCGCCATCCCCATCCTGCTCCTCGCGCTGCTGTTCGTGTTCCGCGGTGTGCGGGCCGCGTTGGTCCCGATCCTGGGTGCGCTGGTTACCGTCGCCGGCTCGCTGCTGCTGCTGCTCGCGGCGACCAGGTACGTCGACGTCGCGTCCTACGCCATCGACGTGGTCGCGTTGTTCGGGATCGCGCTCGCCGTGGACTACAGCCTGCTGATGGTCAACCGGTTCCGCGAGGAACGCGGCGCGGGGCACACCCATCACGTGGCGGTATCCCGCGCGGTCGCGGCCGCCGGGCGCACCCTGACCTTCTCCGCGCTGACCGTGATCGCCTCGCTGGCCGGTCTGTTCGTGTTCAACGACCCCACCTTCACCTCCCTCGCTCTAGGCGGGATCGCGACCACCCTGATCGCCCTGGCCGCCGGGCTGACCCTGGTCCCCGCGCTGCTCGGGATCTGGGGATCCAAGATCAAGGCCCAGCCGCCCGTGGCGGCCGCCGACGGAGTGTTCGGGCGGCTGTCCCGCCGGGTCCAGGCCCACCCGCTGATCCTGGGCTGCGCCGCCGCCGGCGCGCTGCTCGCCGCCGGTGCCCCGTTCCTGGCGGTGAACTACGGGCAGAACGACCCGCGGCTGCTGCCCCGGGCGTTCGAGTCCCGCACCGTCGCGGACACCCTGCTGGCCAGGTTCCCCGGCAAGCAGGCCGACCCCATCCAGATCATCGCCCACCGTGCCGCCACCGACCCCGCCGTCATCGCCTACGCAGACAAGGTCAAGAAGATGCCGGGCGTCACCTCGGTGAGCATCGACCCGATGCCCGCAGGCGTGTCGGTCACCGACGTGGTCGCCACCGGGTCCACCCAGAGCGCCGGCGCGCAACAGCTGGTTACCACGCTGCGCGACCACCGGCCCGCCTACCGCACCTACGTCTCGGGGTCCGCCGCGTTCCTGATGGACTTCAAGCACAGCATCGCCACCCGGCTGCCGTGGGCCCTGGCGCTGATCGCGGCAGCCACCTTCGTGCTGCTGTTCCTGATGACCGGCTCGGTGCTCGTGCCGATCAAGGCCCTGGTCATGAACGCGCTGTCGTTGGGAGCCACCTTCGGGGCGCTGGTCTGGATCTTCCAGGACGGGCATCTGTCCGGGCTGCTCGGCTTCGACGCCTTCGGCGCCATCGAGGTCTGGGTGCCCGTGGTGGTTTTCGTGTTCGCGTTCGGGCTGTCCATGGACTACGAAGTGTTCCTGCTCTCCCGCATCAAGGAGGCCTACGACGAAACCCGGGACAGCGACCACGCCGTCGCGGTCGGGCTGCAACGCTCCGGACGGATCATCACGTCGGCGGCCGGCCTGGTCATGATCGTGTTCCTCGGCTTCGCCCTGGGCCAGAACCTCGGCATCAAACAAATGGGTCTCGCTCTCGCGATCGCAGTGGCCGTGGACGCCACCCTCGTACGCTGCGTCCTGGTCCCAGCCACCATGACCCTGCTCGGAAACGCCAACTGGTGGGCCCCCGCACCCCTGCGCCGCCTGCACGACCGGATCGGCCTGCGCGAAGCACCCTCCGCCGCAATCAGCACCGAGATCCCCGCAGCCCGCACCAGCGATCTCACCACCCTCGGTGCGAGCCAGCAGGTCATGACCTCATGACCACCGCCAAGACCTACCCGAAGCAGCCCCCGCGCCCAGCAGCCGACAACCGGCAGCACCGAGCTCTCGGACAGGCGATGGCCCGTCGCAGTGGTGATCTCGTTCTTCTTCGGAGCCCTTGGCGTCGACCAGTTCTACCTGGGCTACACCCCCCCTCGGCGCATTCGTAGAACCTGGACGTGGACCGGGAGCTGCCTTTCGCGGCCGCGTTGCTGCACGACGTCGGGCTGCCGAGGCCGCCCTCGTGCCACGAGGCCGGGCCGCGTTCCTGCGCCGGTACGGCGCGTTCGACCTGGCCATCAACGCCGCCCCGTTCCGCGGCTGACCTTCGCCGCCGCAAGCACCGAGGGGGGCGCCCCACCGAGTGCCCGTCGGTGCCTTGGCCGGGAAACCCGGCCATTGCGCCGGGGCGACCAGCCGGGATCACGCTCAGCCTCAGCACGTACCTCCCGCCCAGCTCAGACCGCCTCATCTCGGGAAAGCGAGACCGTCATGACAACGACCGACACCGCCACCAGCCCGCTCACCGGTGACCCGACCAGTGCCAACATCCTGCCGCGTTGGCCCTGGCCGTGTGGATGCTGCGAGCGGCGCGCCGCGCGATGACCGGGCGGGGCCGGTGGCTGCTGTACCCGGTCATCGGCGCGCTGGCCGTCACCGCGGTCGGCGGCATCCTCGAGAGCGTTGCGCTGACTCGCGACCAGGGCCGATACGCGATGCCGGGCGCGTCGTACGCCGTGGGCGGGCACCGCCTGCACCTGGCCTGCACCGGCACCGGGCGCCCCACCGTCGTGCTGCAGAACGGTATGGGCGAGACCTCAGCGCTGTGGAACGCCATCACCACCAAGGTCGCCGGGACCACCCGCATCTGCGCTTACGACCGGGCCGGTCAGGGCTGGAGCGAGGACACCGCCCACCCGCAGGGCGCCCGCGTCGTCGCCGCAGACCTGCACACCCTGCTGGCCCGCGCCGGCGAGACCGCCCCGTACGTCCTGGCCGGTCACTCCACCGGGGGCACGATGGCCATGACCTACGCCGCCCGTTACCCGTCGCAGGTCGCCGGGATGGTGCTGCTGGACTCGTCCAGCCCGTACCAGTTCACCGACCAGCCCGACTTCCCCGGCACCTACGCGATGATGCGCCGGCTGCTGCCGGTGCTGCCCACCCTGGCCCGGCTCGGCGCGGCGCGGCTCACCCCGGCCTCGGCATCGACCGCGCTGACCCCGGCCGCCGCGGCGCAGGTCCGGTCGTTCGCGACCAGCCCCCGCGGGTTTCGCAACATGGCCGACGAGCAATCCCAGCTGCGGGACGTGTTCGCCCAGGCGCAGGCGCTGACCACGTTCGACCCGAAGCCGCTGGCCGTGGTCACCGCCCGTGAGAACGCCGACGGCACGAGCGGTTGGGCCGCCGCGCAGGACCGGATGGCCGCCCTGTCGGCCAACAGCAGCCACTGGGTCGCCGACACCACCCACGTGGGGCTCCTCGACGACGCGGCCGGGTCGGTCGACTCGGCCCGCGCCATCACCGAGGTCGTCACCGCGGTCCGCACCGGCGTACCCCTGGCCTCCCGATGAGCACGCACAGCACGACCAGATCGACCAGCACGCCTGACACTCCCGGACCCACCCGTCCAGCACCCGCGGCAGACCCGACCACAGGAACGCCGGCCCACATCCCAACCCTGGCAAGGCCGCTGTCGGGCAACGCCCGCACCAGCTTGAGCCGGATCCCGTCGCTGCCCCCGTCGTGGTCCGGATATTCGCGGACTACCTCGGCGACCGGGGCATCTATGCCATCGCCGAGCGACTCACCGCCGACGACATCCCGTGCCCGTCAGCCCATGACCCTGCACGCAGCCGGCACCGCAGCGGTACGGCGTGGTCCAAGGGCGCGGTGCGCGCGATCCTGCTGAACCAGAGCTACACCGGTCGGCAGGTGTGGAACAAGCAGCGCCGCGACGAGATGCTCCTTGACGTCGAGGACGTCGCTGCAGGGCACGAGACCAAGATGCGCTGGAACCCCACCGGGGAGTGGATCTGGTCCACCGAGATCGTGCATCTACCGCTGATCAGCAGTGCGGAGTTTGACGAGGCGCAGATCCTGCTCGCAACCCGCGGACGTCGCCCAGTGGACCGCAAGATCCGCCCCGCCGCCCGGCCGTACGCGTTGCGCGGTCTGATGTTGTGCGGCATCTGCAGCCGCAAGATGCAGGGCCACTGGGTCAACGACCGAGCGACTACCGGTGCCGCTATCCCAGTGAGTACGCCGCCAGCAAGGAACTCGAGCACCCCAGGAACGTGTACCTCCGCGAGGACCTGGTCGTCCCGGGGCTGGACCTGTGGCTGGCGAGCTTGTTCGCCCCCACCTACCTCGCCGAAACGTTTAAGGCCCTGACGCAGGCTCAGGAGATGGACGTCCACGCCGGCCGAGCGGCCGTGGAGGAAGCGGCCCGTCGTGCCCTCGCCGATTGCGATCAGCGGCTCGCCAAGTACCGCGCTGGGCTCGAGGCCGGCATGGAGCCGGGGTTGGTCGCCCAATGGACGGCGGAGGTGCGCGCCCAGAGGATGGCTGCGCAGAAGGCGCTACGCCCGCCGGACGCGGAGCGCCATCTCACCGGAGTGGAGGTCACGCGACTTGTAGGTCGAGGGGGTCGAGGGGAGTGGGGCCGTGGGGCCGTGGGGCCGTGGGGCCGTGGGCCGGGAGATGATCTTTGGTGTAGCGCCCAGCTCTTCTCCGCAACCGACTGGCCCACGTCCGGCTACCCGACATCGACGAGGACGAGGTCTGGCGCATGACCACCATCCGCGCAAGGTCATTGCGTGAACGTGCGTCCGCTCGCTCGTCTGAGCCCGATCGGCGGCCCTTCGCGTTTCATGGTTATCGCCATCCGTCGAGCTCCTTGGAGGTGCTTCTTCGGCGGCGTCGAGCTGCCCCGCGCGGCTCATGGCGCTGCCCCCAGGCGGTCTCGCTTCTAGCACCGTGGCCCCCATGAATCGACCCTGCCGCGATGGGTGAGACTCGGCAATCGATCAAACGCATCCCGGTCCGCGACGGGCCGGGCTTCATGCCATGCCGGAGTGACGGAAAATCATCGTCGGCGGATAGTCCTGAGTTCGACGGGCTGATGGGGGTTTGCGGAGATGACCGCGTGCGGTTCCGCGGTTCCGCGGTTCCGCGGTTCCGCGGTTCCCCGGTTCCGCGGGGCGGCGCTGCGCGAGGTGCGCCTACGCGCTGACCTGACGCGCCCTCAGCTCGCGGCCGGGGTCCGTTCTCCGGATCGCATCGCCTCCTGGGAGCCCGGAGTAAGACCAGCCTTCGGCGCCCTGCGTGTCGGGTGTGGCCCTGGTGCTGGGGATCTCGGCGTTGAGCCTTGTACGAGGTCGATCCGGCGGCTACGACGTTTGTTGCCTTGCGGGATGGCGGCTGGTCTGCTTGTGCGCCTGGGCGGTGACGCTCAACAGCCGTGACCAAGCCCAGGGCTACCACATGTGCCGCCCGGTTCGCGCCGCCGGGCGCGAGAAGTAGCTCCGGACCGGCGATCCGACGACAGCCGACGGAACATCGCCGCCGGCGCCCACAGAGTTCCGACCCACGTCACTGAGAAGGCAGAGGTTGTCCGATGAGCGGATGTCCTCGCGGTTCAGGGGCGGGGCTCCTCCATCCCCACCTGTAGGCCCCACCTGTAGTCATCGCATCCGCCAGGGCACCGTTCGGCTTCGGCGTCTGACCTGTCTGACCTCGTCTGACCCGGGCGGGCCTGACGCCAACGACGGCGGGACCGGGTGACCCGAAGGCCGCCCGGTCCCGTCGTACGTTCACGTTCTTGGTGCGCTCAACCCTCGAGTCTCACCAGGGGGCGGGGTCCAGCGCCGGCACGGCGGCGCTCTCACCGTTGCGGAGGAAGGGCAGGTGCC
>JBBRHF010000225.1:0-5974 GCA_038223055.1 Actinomycetes bacterium
CGTCGTCGACGCGGCCGCGTCGATGCCGTGGTGGCACGGGCCGACCCTGCTGGGTCACCTGGAGGCGCTGCCGGTGCACCGCGATCCGGCGACCGAGCCGCTGCGCTTCCCGGTGCAGTACGTCGTACGCCACGACGACACCCGCTGGTACACCGGAGCGCTCGCCAGTGGCGTGGTCTCGGTCGGGGACGAGGTGGTCGTGCTGCCGTCGGGGTTGCGCACCACGGTCACCGGGATCGACGCGCTCGGGACCGAGGTCGAGTCGGCGTTCGCGCCGATGTCGATTGCGGTGCGGGTCTCCGACGACGTGGACCTGGCCCGCGGTGACCTGCTGGCCCACCCCGACCGCGCCCCCGCAGTCACCCAGGACCTGCACGCCACGCTGTGCTGGCTGGCGGAAGGACCGTTGTTCCCGGGCGCACGGCTGCTGGTCAAGCACGGCACCCGCACGGTTCGGGCCGTGGTCCGGAAGATCCACGAAGTGCTCTCGGTGGACACCCTGGAACGTTCGCCGGCCGTAGAGCTGGGACTGAACGACGTCGGGCGGGTCACCCTGCGCACGGCTGAGCCGTTGCCGCTGGACGACTACGCCGAGCACCGGCCTACCGGCAGCTTCCTGCTGATCGACGAGCACGACGGCGCGACGCTGGCCGCCGGCCTCGTGGGCGACCCGATCGGCGCCCGCGCGCGCCGATGTCTGCCGTCGCCGGATCCCGCCGCCGGCGCCCCCGGACGCGACGCGCACACCCCAGGCCCGTGACCGACCCTTCCCGAGAGATGACGACTTCCATGACCACGCACTCCTTGACCTTCCCCCGGGGGACCTTCCCCCGGGGGACCTTCCACCGGGGGACCTTCCACCGGGGGACCTTCCACCGGGGCCGGCGCCGCCTCGTCGCCGCTCTCGCGGCCCTCCCGCTGCTGGCCGGCCTGGCCGCCTGCGGCAACGATTCCTCGGCCGCGTCGTCCGCCAAGTCCGCCGCGCCGGCCGATACCGCGGCCAAGACGCTGCGGCTCGGCTACTTCGCCAACGTCACCCACGCGCCGGCCATGGTCGGCGTGGCCAAGGGTTTCATCGCGAGGGACCTCGGCACGACCGCCCTCAAGACCCAGATCTTCAACGCCGGTCCGGCGGCGATCGAAGCGCTCAACGCCGGCGCCATCGACGCGGCCTACCTCGGACCCAACCCGGCGATCAACGGGTTCGTCAAGAGCAATGGCGCGGCGCTGCGCATCGTCTCGGGCGCGACATCGGGAGGCGCCCAGCTCGTCGTCCGGTCCGGCATCCGATCCGCGGCCCAACTCAAGGGCACGAAGCTGGCGACCCCCCAGCTGGGCGGCACCCAGGACGTGGCGCTGCGCGCCTGGCTCCGCAAGAACGGGCTGAAGAGCAGCCCGAGCGGCGGCGGCGACGTCAGGATCAGCCCGACGGAGAACGCCCAGACCCTCGCGCTGTTCCGGGCCGGCAAGCTGGACGGAGCCTGGCTGCCCGAGCCGTGGTCCTCCCGGCTCGTGCTCGACGCCGGCGCGAAGGTGCTGGTTGACGAGAAGTCCCTGTGGCCACAAGGAAAGTTCGTCACCACTCACGTCATCGTGGCCACCAGGTTCCTAACCGAGCACCCGCAGACGGTCGAGGCGCTGGTCAGGGCCAACGTTGAGTCGATCGACTGGATCAAGTCCAACCCGGCGCAGGCCCGGGCGACCATCAACGCCGAGATCGCCAAGGCAACCGGCAAGCCACTGAGTTTCGCCGTGATCACCCGCGCCTTCGCCGACATAGAAATGGGCAGCGACCCGCTGGCAGGGACGCTGACCAAGCTGCTCGACGACGGAGTGACGGCTCGCGTGACCAAAAAGGCCTCGATCAAGGGCATCTACGACCTGCGGCCGCTCAACAAGGTCCGCACAGCAGAAGGCAAGCCCGCCGTCTCGGCCTCCGGGCTGGGTGAGGAGTAGTCGTGAGTGAGCTCAGCGAGGCCACGGCGCAGACCACGGCCAGGCTCGCCGCCCAGGCCCTGCCCATCGTGGTGAGCGACGCCCCGGCAGGTCCGCCGGCGGTGCGACTGTCCGGGGTCAGCAAGGCCTTCAGCCCGGCCGGACCACGGGTGCTCGACGGCATCGACCTCGACATTGCGCCCGGTGCGTTCGTCTGCCTGCTGGGTGCCTCGGGCTGCGGCAAATCGACGCTGCTGAGCATCGTGGCCGGTCTGGAGGAGGCCTCGTCGGGAACGGTGGAGGTGGCCGGGGACGGCGCGGCGCTGATGTTCCAGGAGCCGGCCCTGTTTCCGTGGCTGACCGCCTCAGGCAACGTGGAACTCGCGTTGCGGCTGCGCGGGGTGGGCAAGGCCGAACGGCGGCCCCGGGCCCGGGACCTGCTCGCCCTCGTGCGCCTGACCGGGGCCGAGGACAAGCGGGTGCACGAGCTCTCCGGCGGCATGCGTCAGCGGGTGGCACTGGCCCGGTCGCTGGCCCAAGACCGCGACGTGCTGCTGATGGACGAGCCGTTCGCCGCCCTGGACGCCATCACCCGCGACGTCCTGCACGACGAGCTCGAGCGGGTCTGGCACGAGACGGGGCGCACGATCGTCTTCGTCACGCACAACGTGCGGGAGGCGGTGCGCCTGGGCGAGCGGGTGCTGCTGATGTCCTCCCGTCCCGGTCGCATCGTGCGCGAGTGGGGCATCGACATCCCCGGCCAGCGGCGCATCGAGACTCCCGCCGTCGCCGAGCTCTCGGTCGAAATCACCGACCACCTGCGCCGCGAGATCCGCCGCCATGCCGCCTGAGGCCCGGCTCTCCCCGGACGTCCCGATCCGTGGCTCGGAAGATACCGACCGGCTCGAGGCCGGCCTGGACGCCCTGCAGTCCGCGACCGCCCGGCCGGTCAGTCGGGCCAGACGGCTGCGCCGCTCGGCGCTGCCCCCGGTCGTGGCCGTCACCGTGCTGCTCGCGGCCTGGGAGGGCTTCGTCCTGCTGGGCATCAAGCCGTCGTACGTCGTGCCGGGGCCGGCCGACGTCTGGAGCACCTTCACGGCTGCCTGGTCCGACGGAGACGCGCAGAAGGCGTTCCTCACCAGCATGCAGCGGGGCGTCGTCGGCTTCGCGGTCGCCGTGCTCATCGGGACCCCGGTGGGCATCGTGGTGGCCCGCGTCCGCCTGGTCCGTACGGCGATCGGCCCGATGGTCACCGGCCTGCAGGTGCTGCCTTCGGTGGCGTGGGTCCCGGCGGCGATCATCTGGTTCGGGCTCTCGAACGGGACCGTCTATTTCGTGATCCTGATGGGCGCGGTCCCCTCGATCGTCAACGGACTCGTCGCGGGCATCGACCAGGTCCCGCCGCTCTACCAGCGGGTGGGACAGGTCCTCGGCGCCGGGCGCCTGGAGATGGTGCGCCACGTGATCCTGCCGGCAGCGCTGCCCGGATACATCGCCGGGCTCAAGCAGGGCTGGGCGTTCTCCTGGCGCTCACTGATGGCCGCGGAGATCATCGCTGTCGGCGGCGACATCGGCTTCGGCCTCGGCGCACTGCTCCAGCAGGGCCGCGAGCTGTCGGACATGAGCCTGGTGATGCTCGCCATCCTGCTGATCCTGCTGGTGGGAGTGGCCATCGAGCTGCTCGTCTTCGCCCCCGTCGAGCGTCGCGTGCTGCGTGGGCGCGGCCTCGCTTCGCAGACCCGGTGAGCGGCGACCTCTCGCGCCGGGCCGGGCCGGGCTACCCCCTGAGCCTGGACGTCACCGGCCGGCACGTGGTGGTGGTCGGCGGCGGGCCGATCGCGGCGCGACGTACGGGGGGGCTAGTGGCGGCCGGTGCGCGGGTGCACGTCGTGGCGCCGGTGCTGTGCGAGGATCTGGCCGACCTGGCTCAGGCCGGGCTGGTTGTCTGGGCCGGCCGTGACTACACCCCGGGTGACCTGCAGGGCGCGTGGCTGGTGCACACCGCGACCGGCGACGACGCCGTTGACGGCGCAGTAGCCGCCGACGCCGAAGCCGCCCGGGTGTGGTGCGTACGCGCAGACGACGCCGCCTTGTCTCGCGCGTGGACCCCGGCGGTCACCCGCAGCGGCGAGCTGGTGGTGTCGGTGACCGCAGGGGGGGACCCGCGCCGCGCCGTGGCGGTGCGCGACGCGATCGCGCTCGCCCTGGACACCGGATCGCTGCCGGTGCGCCACTACCGGTCGGGCACCGGTCGGGTCGACCTGGTCGGCGGCGGGCCGGGCGACCCAGGTCTGATCACCACCCGGGGGCGCCGACTGCTCGCCGAGGCGGACGTGGTCGTCATTGACCGGCTCGCTCCGCGCGCCCTGCTCGATGAGTTGGACGAGCATGTTCTGGTGATCGAAGCCGGGAAGACTGCTGGGCACCACCCGATGCCGCAGGAGGAGATCAACCGGGTGCTGGTCGAGCACGCCAGATCCGGCCGTCGCGTGGTGCGCCTCAAGGGTGGAGATCCGTTCGTGCTCGGCCGCGGCGGCGAGGAGGTCCTGGCCTGCCTGGCTGCCGGCATCGCCGTCGACGTGACCCCCGGGGTGACCAGCGCGGTCGCCGTCCCGGCCGCGGCGGGCATCCCGGTGACTCACCGAGGCCGGTCCCGTCAGGTCACCATCGCCTCGGGTCACGAGGAGTTGGACTGGGCCACGCTCGCCCGCCTCGACGGCACCCTGGTGCTGTTGATGGCGGTCAGCGGGCTGGCCGAGGCGACCGCGGCGCTGATCCACCACGGGCTCGCACCAACCACTCCGGCCGCTGTCGTGGAGTCCGGCTGCACGCCGAACCAGCGCACCACCGTCGGCACCGTCGCGACGATCGCTGAGCGGGCCCGCGAGCGCGGTGTCGCGGCTCCGGCGGTGGTCGTCGTCGGCTCCGTCGTGGACCTGCATGCGGCGCTCGGGTGAATGGTGGAGCTGAATGCGGTCCTCGGGTGAACGCTCCGCCGCTGGTCGCCGTGGTGCACGGCAGCCGCAGCCCCGCCGCGACCGCGGCCAGCCGGACACTGTTCACCGCCCTGCGCCGGGCCAGACCAGGGTTGGTCGTGCACGAGGCCTTCCTGGACCATGGCACCCCCCGGCTCGCCGACCTGGTGGCCAATCTCAACCAGCCGTTCGTCGTGGCGCCCGTTCTTCTCGGGGCCGCCTACCACAGCAGGGTGGACATCCCTGCGGCGCTGGCGGGCCGAACCGCCCCCGCGGCGCAGGCGAACGTGCTCGGTCCCGACCTGCTCCTGCTCGCGGCGATGGAACGGCGACTCAATCAGGTCGGTGTGTCGACCGGTGACCCGTCGATGGCGGTCGTGCTCGCCGCCGCCGGCTCCGCCGACGCCACGTCGGTCGACGCGGTCCACACCCTTGCGGCCGACTGGCGGGCCGCTGGCTGGTGGGACGTCCGGGCGGCGTTCGCCTCGGCCGCCGAGCCCAGCGTCCGGCAGGCGGTCACCGACCTGCGCGCGGCGGGCGCCCCACGGATCGCGGTGGCGAGCTATCTGCTGTTTCCCGGAATGTTCTTCGACACCCTCGCCGCGAGCGGTGCCGACGTCGTCAGCGAGCCGCTCGCCGACGCACCCGAGGTAGTAGGGCTGATTCTTGCTCGCTATGACGCGGCCTGTGCGAACGTCCCGACGTCTGAAATCCCCGCCGCCCTGCGCTGACCGGAGGTAGCGGCACCCATCCGGCCTCGCTGTGGCGCTGCGGGCATTGTTGTCGGCAGCGCCATAGGTGGCGGGGAACCGGGCCGGGCCGGGAACGGGCTGGCGAAATGGGCGGGTCTGAGATCGGCGGCCGACACGCCTGTCCACACGACGGCCGCCGCACCGACTGTCCACAGATGGGGTCGCGCCGCGGGCGGGGCGTGGGGTGCGCGGGAGACTGCTCGTGTGCCGCCTGTCCCGCCAGCCGCCGAGCTCCCGCCCTCGTGCCTCGCCGGGGACATGCTGCGGAAGGCCAGGCGGCTTGCTGACCTGTCGCAGCGGCAACTGGCGAAG
>JBBRHF010000226.1:0-5803 GCA_038223055.1 Actinomycetes bacterium
GTAGGAGTCTGGGCCGTGTCTCAGTCCCAGTGTGGCCGGTCGCCCTCTCAGGCCGGCTACCCGTCGTCGCCTTGGTAGGCCATTACCCCACCAACAAGCTGATAGGCCGCGAGCCCATCCCTAGCCGAAAAACTTTCCAGACCGTGTGATGCCGCTCGGTCTCGTATCCGGTATTAGCACCGGTTTCCCGGAGTTATCCCAGAGCTAGGGGCAGGTTGCTCACGTGTTACTCACCCGTTCGCCACTGATCCCCCTCCCGAAGGAAGGTTCACCGTTCGACTTGCATGTGTTAAGCACGCCGCCAGCGTTCGTCCTGAGCCAGGATCAAACTCTCCGTAAATGTCTATATGGTCGCTGCGCAAGCGCAGGGAACCGACATGAAGAGCGCCTCACACCTGGCGGTGTGGGACAGATCTGGCATACAGAAACGTAACTAGCAAATAGTTAGTTGTCTGTCATACCAAAGGAATTCCGTCGAGGCCTTGCCCACACGACCGGATGGTCGCCGGACAACCCCTCGGACGGGTTATGTTTGGCATTGACTTTTGGCACGCTGTTGAGTTCTCAAGGAGCGGACGCGCACCGATTGTTGGGCCTTTCGGGCCGGTCTCGGGGCAACTCCCCTAACTTACGCGGCTACGTCGCGGGTGTCAAACCCGCTCTGCTTGCCGCGCCCCGCACGAGCAAAATGGCCGAGAGCATCGCTCACGGCGATCTACGCCCGGTGGGGGCCACCTCGGGACCGGCCACCGACCGGTGTCCGTGTCTCCCTGTTCGGCGACGAGGTGAATCATTAGGCATCGGCGACGTCGACGTCAAATCCGCTGGTCAGCGGCCTGCGGCGTCCACGGCGGCAAGGCTTCGCTTCCCTCGCCGCAGCACCAGCCAGCGGCCGCCCAGGAGGTCCGACCGGCCGGGCGCGAAGTCCTCGTCGGTCACCCGCTCGTTGTTGAGATAGGCCCCCCCTTCCCGGATCGCGCGCCGTGCCGCCGACCGGCTCGGGCACAGCCCACTCTCGGCCAGCAGGTCCACCACGGTGGGCAACAGCCCGTCCACCACCTGCGGCTGATCCGCGATTGTCACCCTCGGCAGTTCCTCGAGAGCGGCACCCAGGGTGCGCAGGTCCAGGCGGTCGAGGGCGCCCCGGCCGAACAGCGCCTGGCTGGCCGCAACGACAGCGACTCGCTCGGCCGGGCCGTGCACGAGCGCGGTCAGTTCGTCCGCCAAGGCCCGCTGGGCTTCGCGGCCGGCCGGGCGCTCGACGATCGAGCGCTCCAGGGATTCGATCTGCTCCCGCCCTGCGAGGGAGAAAACCCGCAGGTAGGTGCCGATGTCCCGGTCATCGGCGTTGACCCAAAACTGGTAGAAGGCGTAGGGCGAGGTCATGGTGGGATCCAGCCACACGGTTCCCGTCGCGGTCTTGCCGAACTTCGTGCCGTCGGCCTTCGTGATCAGCGGGGTGGCGAACGCGTGCACCCGGGTTGGTGCGACCCGGTGGATCAGATCCAGGCCAGCGGTGAGGTTGCCCCACTGGTCACTTCCCCCGGTCTGCAACGTGCAGCCGTGCCGACGCAGCAGCTCCAGGAAATCCAGCGCCTGTAGGACCTGGTAGCTGAACTCCGTGTAAGAGATGCCGGAGTCGCTGTTCAGCCGGGCGCTGACGGCGTCCTTGGTGATCATCTTGTTGACCCGAAAGTGCTTGCCGACATCGCGAAGCAGATCGATGGCCGACAACTCGCCCGTCCAGTCGAGGTTGTTCACCATGACAGCGGCGTTGTCGCCCTCGAAAGAGAGAAAGGGCTCGATCTGGGTGCGGAGCCGGTCCACCCAGTCGGCGACGGTCGACTTGGGGTTCAAGCTGCGCTCCGAGGTCCGCCCACCCGGGTCGCCGATGAGGCCAGTGGCTCCCCCGACGAGGGCGATCGGCCGGTGACCCGCAGCCTGGAGCCGACGCAGGGTCAGGATCTGCACCAGGTTGCCGATGTGCAGGCTCGGCGCGGTCGGGTCGAAGCCGCAATAGTAGGTCACCGGCCCGGCACCGAGGTCGGCGCGGAGCGCGTCCAGATCGGTGCTGTGGGCGACGAGACCCCGCCACAGGAGATCGTCCAGGACGTCGTGGGCAGGAACGTTGTGGTCGGTGAGGTCGCCACGGGTCACGGCGGGGTTGCACCTTTTCTGGTCGGCGGGTCACTGGTCGGCGGGTCACTGGTCGGCGGGTCACTGATCGGCGGGTCACTGATCGGCGGGTCACTGATCGGCGGGTCACTGATCGGCGGGTCACTGATCGGCGGGTCACTGATCGGCATGCGCCGCCGGAGGGTTGCCCCGTCCAACGCGCCTGCCCGCAGCGACCCCAGCCTGCCCGACGCCGCGCCGACGGGCGACGAGGGACCGCGGCTCGATACGGCGAGACCGTCGGCCACCCACGAGCCAGAACCGCCACGGCCGGGACGCGGGCGCGGTCACGGGTGCCAGGCGACGTCGTACGGCGAGGCTGGGCACGCTGCGCCCCGGCCACCGCCTCCCCGGCGGGGCCCTCCAGCGCGCGGACGCCGTTCACGAGCCGCTGCATGCCTTGAGGTGTGTCGCTCGGCAGGTACTGTTCTCCATCGCCAATCCGCACGCTGGCACGGGAACGAAGGTGGTCAAGCGGGCAGCCACGTCGAGAGGTGGGCGCGATGCAGACGGACCGACTGTGGTCGAACCCCACTCCGTTGACTGACTCCCGCTCGTTCCTGTCCGGCCCTCCGCAGGAGGTGGCTCCGGCGCTGCTCGGCTGGCGAATTACTCATGCCCCTCCCGAAGGAGCCGTGTCCGTCGAACTCACGGAGGTGGAGGCGTACGCCGGCGAGGAAGATCCGGCGTCACATGCCTGGCGTGGTCAGACTGCCCGCAACGCTGTGATGTTCGGGCCGGCGGGGCATCTCTACGTATACCTGTCGCATGGCATCCACTGGTGTTGCAACATCGTGACCGGTGGCGACGGCCAGGCGTCTGCCGTGCTCCTTCGCGCCGGGCGAGTGGTCGACGGGATCGACATTGCGCGAGCTCGGCGTGGCGACGCTGTACCTGACCGATCCCTGGCGCGAGGTCCTGGATGCCTCGGTCAGGCGCTCGGCCTGGGCCGCGAGCACAACGCCAAGGATCTACTCGACAACGGATCGCTGAGCCTTAGGCCGCCGAATCGGTCGACTCCCTCAGCGCCGATCTCGTCCGGGCCGCGCGTCGGCGTCAGCAGAGCCAGCGAAGTGCCATGGCGGTACTGGCTGGTCGGCGAGGCCACCGTCTCGGCCTACCGCACGAGCGTCCGACCTCCGCTGTAGCAGCCCGGTTGGCTGTCGCGTGCAGGCACACAGCACCCGTCGGACGGCGGCTCGTCGGCGATATCGAACACGTAGATCCAGTTCGGCGCCCTGTCATCGGTCGAGCTGCTTGCCCGGGCTGACGACTCGCGGCGCGTGCTCTGAAATCTAAGCATGATCTGGTAGAAGGTCCGCTTGAAGACGTTGTTGACGTTCGGACCTCGACCCGTCGACCGGGCCAATCGGGGTGTGACCCAGCCGAAGGCCAGGGCTGTCGTCACAGTCCGAGAGCACCAGTAGTGGTCGTGTAGCTCCTTGCGCGGCATGGGACGCCCGGTGTACTCGGTTCCCTCCTCCCCCGCCGCGACGACGGGCAGGTCACCGATGGCGGCCCAGGTGTTGACGAAGGCCGGGAAGTCCGCGGAGTTGATGGTCACGTTCGGGAGCAAGTCGCCGATGCGTCCTCCGTGGGTCGGTTCGGGGAAGCCGAAGCCGGACGGGAGGTCGAGGTCGCGGCGCCAAGCGACGATGATCAGCCGCCAGCGCATCTGGGGTGCGCCGTATTGGGCCGCAAGGAACTCTGCGCACGAGGCCTCGTAGCCGATGTCGGACAGGCCGGCGAGGAGCCCCAGGCTTGCCCCACCCGCGCCGGCGAAGAGGTCGACAGCGGTCGGCCGCCAGCTCACGACTCACCGCACGGGTCGACGGAGGGGCAGCGGCGCACAGCGCCGAGGCGATCTGCCGCGCGGCGTGGCATCTGGGACCGACACGTCGTTCCGAACCCCGGGGCGCGCAGGCACGAGACTCGAAGGGAGGCTAGCGGTGATGTCATTCCGCACCGATCACACGGTCACGCGTCCCGCCCCCAGGTGCACCAATGAATCGGCCATCAAGCCTCTCCCGCGTGGATCGACGGCTGCGCCGCCGCTGCTTGATCTCGATGTCGAGACGGAATCGGACAATCGGGACAGCTGGGATGGGTGCATTGATCGGCAGAACGGTCAGCGACCACCGCTGGCCCAGGCGGCGTGGTCGTGGGCCGCGTCGGCCATCGCGGAGAGCTGTTCGGCGACCCGGCTCGGCGCGGTGCCGCCGAACGTCGAGCGGGACCGCAGCGCCCCCCTCACCGACAGCACCGAACGCAAGTCCGGGGTCAGGCGGGGGTCGACCGAGGCCAGGTCGTCGTCACCGACCTCCCAGAGCTCCACCCCGTGCTCGTCGCACCATCGCACGAGGCCGCCGGAGATCTCGTGGGCGTCGCGAAAGGCAACCCCGGACCGGACCAGCCATTCAGCCACGTCGGTGGCCAGAGCGTGTCCGGTGGCGGCGGCGGCGGCCATCCGCTCGTCGCGAACGGTCAGGGTCGCGATCATTCCGGCCATCGCGGGCAGCACCAGGAGCAGTTGCTCCGCGGAGTCGAACACCGGTTCCTTGTCCTCCTGCAGGTCACGGTCGTAGGCCAGCGGGAGGCCCTTGAGTGTCACCAGCAGAGCGGTCAGGTTGCCGATGAGGCGACCGCTCTTACCGCGGGCGAGCTCGGCGATGTCCGGGTTCTTCTTCTGCGGCATGATCGAGGAGCCGGTGGCGTAGCCGTCATCGAGATCGATCCAGGCGAACTCCGTGGTCGCCCACAAGCAGATCTCTTCGCCGAGGCGCGAGAGGTGTACGCCGAGCAGGGCGGCCACAAACAGGAACTCCGCGGCGAAGTCCCGGTCGGACACGGCATCGACGGAGTTAGCCATCGGGGCGTCGAAGCCGAGCTCGGCAGCGACCGCCTCGGGGTCCAGCGGCAGCGACGAACCGGCCAGAGCACCGGCACCGAGCGGGGACAGCGCCGCCCGGCGGTCCCAGTCGACCAGGCGTTCGACGTCGCGCTTGAACGCGTTGACATGGGCCAGCAGGTGATGGGCGAATAGGATCGGCTGAGCGTGCTGCAGATGGGTCAGGCCCGGCATGGCGGTGCCGCGGTGCCGCTCGGCGAGCCCGATCAGGGCCGTCTCCAGCTCGGCCACCCGCGCGGCGACCTGGCGCGCGGCGGCGCGCAGATACAGCCGCAGGTCGGTGGCCACCTGGTCGTTGCGGCTACGGCCGGCGCGCAGCTTGCCGCCCAGCGCGCCGACCCGCTCGAGCAGGCCGCGTTCCAGCGCCGTGTGGACGTCCTCGTCCTCGGGCGTGGGGCGGAACGACCCATCGCGTACGGCGGCGTCCAACGCGTCCAGCCCCGCCAGCATCGACGTGAGCTCGGTCCCATCGAGCAGCCCGGCGCCGTGCAACACCCGGGCATGGGCTCGGGAGGCAGCGAGGTCATACGGCGCGAGCCGCCAGTCAAAGTGCACGCTGACCGAGAGCCGCTTGAGGGCATCGCTCGGGCCGGCGCCGAACCGGCCGCCCCACAGCCGAGTCGGACCCGCTGAACCGGCTGGGGTGGGGAGGCCGTCCGCGATGGGGAGGCCGTCCGGGGTGGGGAGGCCGTCCGCGATGGGGAGGCCGTCCGGGGTGGG
>JBBRHF010000227.1:0-5662 GCA_038223055.1 Actinomycetes bacterium
GGCGCCGAGGCGAAGCGCACCAGCGCAAAAACAGAGATGACCGCCCCGGCGGCGAAGTTGGTGACGCCAAAATCCTTGGCGAACAAAGGGATTGCCGGTGCGACGATGCCGAAGCCAAGTGCCACGGAGAACGCCACGGCAGTGAGCACCGCCACTTCGGGCGGCAGTGATCCAAAGGGATTGCGTAGGACGGGCATGGCAGCGCCTATCCTCGCAGGCCGCGTCTGGACATGTGGTGTTGAGGGGACGGCGCAGTCGTCGTTCCGCCCTGCTGAGAGCAGGGCCTCCGTTCACGATGTGTCGGGACGCTGCACCTTTGGGATGAGTAGTTCTGGCAGTATCCGGGACTCCGGGTTCCGGATCGATTGCTGGTGTTTCTAGGGCCGAATGGTGGAGTTGGAGCCGAGACTCCCAACGTAGATTCTCCAGGGGCGCCCGCGGGCGACGTTCCAGCTCACGCTGAAATGCAGCGATCGGGTTCTTCCTTGTTTCATTGGGGGTTATGTCCAGGTGACAGTTCCGGTTGACGAGGATCTGGGCCGCCGGCTGCTGGCAGGTCCGCTTCGTGCCAGCGACGATTCTCTGTCCGCCAACGGACCTGACCAGCGCTTCTCACCGGCCGGCGCCCTGTCGACCTATTTCCGCGGCCAGCCTCGACAGTTCTCGGGATCACTGTTCGACTCCTTCGGCGGAGGTGGGGACCGCACGGAGGTCGAGAATCAGATCACCTCCGAGGACGTGCTCGCTCTCGCTGCAGTCAACGCTGCGATGCCCGCGGCTATCACGAACCGGCTGCTGAGCGAGCCGCTCTCTGGCCGGCTCACGGTCTACCTGCGGCAGCTCGCCACCGACATCGATCTATGGGACGCCGAGGACGAGGTGCTCACGGTGGCGGCCGAGGCCTTTGAACAGATCCGGAGCATCCAACCGATCGTCGCCGGCTACGGCGAGGGATGGGCTGCCGCGAACAAGCTGCTGGCGCGCAAACGGCCACGTCTGATCCCGATGTATGACGCCAAGGTCGGGCGCGTGGCGAACCTCGCCGGCGGTGCCAGCTGGTGGCTCTCGCTACGACACGCCATGCACGTCGATGGAGAAGACAACGAGGTCCGCTATCGGGTCTGCGCGGCGATGCTCGAGGCAGATATCGGCTACGTCTCGGTGCTGCGCGGTCTTGACGTCATCCTGTGGAGCTACGCCAACTGGTGTGACAGCGCGGTGTAACACCTCCACATCTGCTCGTTGACGAGCTGCGCTAGTGCGCAGCCGATCGTGCACGGACGAAGCGCTCCAGTCGCTGCCGGGCCTCAAACATCGTGGGTTCGACCCCACGGTCCCGGGCGTCCTTGTGGCTCTCGTCGACGACGGCGCGGACGATCTCGGCGACGAGCTCGGCAGGAACCCGTCCCTCCAGCTCGGCCGAGAGAGCGGCGGTCATGACTGCCGACCGCTGCGCGCCGTCCTCGTTGGGGCGGTGCTTCTTCGGCGAACGCGTCACGGCGGTGGACGAATGAGGATCGCGAGCCGGTGTTGACCGCTTGTTAGCCAAGGTAGTTGCACGGGTCGTTGAACTGACCGGCCTGGGCCCGAGTCGGGCCCAAAGATGCCGAGGTGATCTGTCGCTGAGGCCGTCGCTCCGTTGCCCGGGTGTTGTCCTCGCCGGTCCCGGCACCGACGGTCGTGTCACCGCCGCCCGACCGTGGCGTGGCGGGGCGTCTGGTCGGTTTCGACAAGGCGGGGGTGTCCGTGAACGTGCGTGCGTCAGTGGGGCACATGGGCAACACCTCAGTTGCGGTAGTAGCGACGGAGAGGCCTGATGGCCCATCCGCGACACCCTGCTCAGCTGGCCCCCAATTGGCGACCCAGCCCCCCCTGTGTGTTGTTCCCTCATCATAGAAAATATTGCGACACGCCGGTAGCCATTTGGCGATAAATCTTCATGGTCCCGAATCGATGTGGTATGAGCGGGACTTTGGTCTCTCGCTACTGATTGCGGACCGAGGGCACGATAGGAGCGCGCAGCCGATCCGACCGATCCCGGGTGGCTGGGCGTAACCGCGAAGAAGGAGAAGGACATGAAGACACGGCGTTGGAGCGACCTGGGCCAGCGGAAGCAGACGGCAGTCCTGGTGGGCGCATCGGTGCAGCTCTCACTGGCTGCGACGGCCTGGTGTGACCTTGCCCGCCGGCCGGCGTCGCTCGTCAACGGGCACAAGGCCTGGTGGGCGGGGATCATCGGCGTGAACTTCCTCGGCCCGATCGCCTATTTCACGTGGGGTCGGCGCCCGCACGCGTAGTCAGGAGCTCAGGGCTGCGGCCTTCACTGCTTCGCGTGCATTACCAGCGGCACCCGAGTGCACCGGCAGGCCCATGGTGTCCAGCATGCGCACCATGCCGTCGCCCATGTGGTCCACGACCACGGACTCGACGTCATGCTCGCGCAGGAACGTGACCACTCGGGCGTGATGCGTGCCCGGTGTGCCCTCGTCGTGCAGCCGGCTCCACGAGACCTCAACCTCCTGCCAGCTTGTGATCTCGCCGTCGACCACGTCGGCCAGAGCGACCCAGTCGGCGCGGCCCCAGCTGTGGTCGATCAGGCCTTCAGTTGTCACAGGCGCACAGAAAATCATGTCTGCAGGATACCTGTCGGGGCTTCGGCTCCACCTCGGGGCAGCACGCCTGCGAGCCCGTGTCAGGCCAGCACCGTTGCCGGGGCATCGTTGACGGCGGCTAGCTGCGTGCGCGTGTAGTGGCGGAGCGCGCGCACCTGGGCAGGCTCCAGCCGGTCGCAGACCCAGTCCCAGTGCAGCGAGCACCAGTCGCCCGGCGCAAGCGCGCTGCTCAGGTGCAGGGTCCCCTCGCCGGTGACCGCCACCTCCTCGCGGACCGCGCCGAGAACCAGGCGGTGGCCGTCCCACTCCAGCGGCTGGGACTGGATGACGGCATGGTCGCCAGTGACCGCGACGACCCGGCCCCATCGGATTCGGCAGCGGTCGAGCACGTGCAGCGGCTCCGTGACCACGCCGTTACGCAGCAGCCCGACGAACGGGTAGACGCCGAGCACGTGGAAGCTGTGGTGGGGGAGCGCACCGTGGGGGATGGCCCGGGCAAGCCGGGGCCAGGACGTACCGGCCCGACGACGGAAGCGCACGTCGAGCGAGCCGCCCAGCATTGCTGGCCCGACCCGCTCGAGTAGCGGGCTGCCCAGCCAGTAGGCCTCCACCACCCGGGCGTCCAGCGGGTCGTCAAGCCCGTTGGCGGCGGCGATGAGCTCCAGGTAGGGCCAGGCACCTTCGAACGCCTTCAATGCCTGGCGCAGACCCCCGTCCACAACAGCCGCCGAGGCCTGCTCGAGCAGCGCCCTGTGGTCGTCGCCGCCGCAGTACCCCAGCTCGTTCGGCGGGTACGCGTACCGGGCGAAGAGAAGGGGGCCGTTGGCCGTCAACCCGGGTCTGCTCACGTCATACGGGCGAGCGTGTCGCGTCTGCGACTCGCTGGCAGCGCCACCAGCGCCGCGCCCGCAAGTACGAGGGTCACCCAGCCGAGCCGAGGGACGAGTGGCGCTCCCTTGACGACGGCAGCGAGCAGGGCGGTGATGACCGCTCCCACCACCAGGACTGCAGTGACGTCGACCGCAGGCGCTCGCGACAGAGCCGCGAACCAGGTCGAGACGTAGCCGGCCAGGATCACGCCGGTCAGCAGCACCCACATCCACTGTGTACCCGTCAGCGCGGTGAGCGCCGCACCCTGGCCGCGCAACAGCGTCCACGCAACAAGGACAACGGATCCCACGCCCATCCGGGTCAGCCCGACAGTCCACGAAGACAGATCGGCGAGCAGCTTCTTGGCGACCACGACTTCGCCGGCCCACACCAGGGTTGCGCCAAGAATCATGAGCTGGCCCTGGCCGAACAACGTCGTCACCCCTCCGGCCAGCCCGATCTGCCCCACCACGAGAAGCGCGATGGCGACAACGTGGATGGCTCCGAGACGCTCGCCCAGCAAGGGCAGCGCGAGGAGGGCCACCCATACAAGAAGGGTCTTGTGCACGAAGGCGGCATCGGTCGACGACGCCCGGGCCAGTCCCTCGAAGAACAGCAGGAAGGCGACCGCACCGCCGAACACGCCGACGACCCCGAGCCCCGCCCACTGACGCGGCCGCGTCGGGCGGGTCAGGACGGTACCGGGCCGACGGGCGGCCATGGCGCCGACGAGCAGGATCAGCACCAGCGCGGCGACCACGTTCTTGGCGGTGGTGTAGGTCGAGGCGTTGCCGAAAGCCTTCACCCCGTATGAGTTCAGGAAGACGGCAACGCCACTGATGCAGGCAGTGCCGAATGCCAGCAGCAGTCCGGTTCGTCGTGTCGTGTTCATGGAGCTCCTTCGTTGGTCGGATTACGCAGTTTGGTCGGATTACGCAGTGCGAGTGCGTCTTTGGCTTCTTCCGCGGTCAGTCGGCCGAGCACCAGGCCGGAGTGCATGAGCACCCAGTCACCGGGCCCAACGGCATCGGTCATCGCGAGCAGTGAGGCGGTGATGATCCGGTCGCCGGCGTCGACCTCGACGCACCCGGGAGCCCCCGCTGCAAGGACCTGGCCCACCATGCCGAGGCACATCAGAACTCACCGCCGGACTCATCGATCGCGGCGAGCACGGCTTCGACGGCGGCCGGTACGGCGTCTGCCACGGCGTCGCACATGGGGGCGCCGTGGCCGAAGTGTTTGGCTTCCACGCCGACCACCACGAGCCTTCGTGGCATCCGGCCGAGTGCGCGGGCGATCTCGACGGCGGCGGCGAGTCCTAGGGCATGGGTGCCGCCGGCGGACCACCGTCCGGCCGGGAGCTTGTGCGGGACGGCGTCGATGACGTGGATCTCACCTGGGCGCCCCCCCGAGCTGACCGCATCTGTGACGACAATGGTGTCGTCGGGCTCCCAGGCGTCGATCGCCTCGCTGGGGTCGTCAAACTCGAGCACGGTCACGTCGGGGCGCTCGATCGCCACCTGACGGGCAACCTCAATGCCCACGGCGTCGTCGCCGCGGTCCGGGTTACCAACTCCGATCACGAGTGTCTGCAACGTTATTGCTCCTCAATCGTGAGGTCGAGGAAGTGCGTCGCACATGAGATGCAGGGGTCGTAGTTGCGAATCGCCTGCTCGCACTGGCGAACCAGCTCGTCGTGGGGCAGGTCGAGGCGGTCCTGCACGAACGCCCTCAGATCAGCTTCGATGCTCGGCTGGTTCTGCGAGGTCGGCGGGATGATGATCGCGTCCAGGATGGTGCCGTCCTCAGCGAGTTCGTAGCGGTGGTAGAGCAGTCCGCGCGGTGCCTCGGTGGCGCCATGCCCGACACCGGCGCGTGGCGGGACGTCGACCGAGGCTGCCGAGGCACCGTCCCAGCCGTCGATGATCGACAGAGCCTCGTCGGTCGCGTGAACGAGCTCGACGGCCCGCACGACGATCGACTGGAACGGGTTGCGGCACTCGTCTCCTAGCCCGGCGTTGTGCGCCGCCTCCCTGGCGATCGGGCCCAGCTGGTCGTGGTTGAGGGCATAGCGCGCCAGCGGCCCCACGACATAGGGCGTCTCGCCGTCAAGGTGTGCGTGCAGGGCGTTTGAGTGGGCGACGTGCGACTCCATGATGTTGTTGCCGAACTCGGCGACC
>JBBRHF010000228.1:0-5635 GCA_038223055.1 Actinomycetes bacterium
GCGTGAGATAGTTTCACTGAAAGTGCCTTCCAGGACCGGTCCGGATCGGGTCTCAACAATCCAGATTCTCCCGGTACAGAAGGCACTTTCCTCGTTCCCACGCCGACACCCACCCCGCCCGTCCACGGATTCAGGCTAAGGTGCTCATCGACGTGACCGGGCTCGGGCTGCCCGGCAGCCAGGTCCGGCGCCAGCTCTTCCACGACTACGGCATCTACGTCTCACGCACGCTCCCGAGTGCCATTCTGATGAACATGCACATCGGCATCACCGAGGCCGACGTGCATCGACTGCTGGACGCGCTGCGCTCGCTGGCTCGCCGCGGGCACGGCCGAAGGCCATCGCGCCCGGACCTCGACGCCGATCACGAGACGAATGTCGATCGGCTGCTCATCGCCTACCCACCCGGGGTGCCACTCGCCCTCCCCGGCGAAGCGTGGACCGATCAGCTCCGACAGCGCGTCGAGGCCAGCAGGCGTGGCGGCGCCGACATCTACTCGCTGCCCGGCCACCAGCGTCGACCCCAGCCCGCCCTTCGGGAGGTCGGTGCGTGACGTCGACGCGTCGCCAACCGATCAACCGATCAACCGATCAACCGATCAACCGATCAACCGATCAACCATCGATTTCCGATCGTCCATCCACCCACTAAGGAGCATGCTGTGCCTGTCTTTCCTGCATTCGCCCACGTCGCCGTGACCGTGACCGATCTTGAGCTGAGCACCCGGTGGTATGCCCGGCTGTTCGACGCCGAACCCGTCCTCGACGAGGACGAGGAGATCGGCGGCTTCCACCACACCGTCTTCGCCATCGGTGGTGGACAGCTGTTCGGCCTGCACACCCATCCGGTTGCGCCGGCCCCCGGGGACGGGTTCGACGAGCACCGGTCGGGCCTCGACCACGTCGCCTTCGCCTGCCGTGACCGGCAGGAGTTGCAGACGTGGACCGACCGCCTCGACGAGATCGGCATCGTGCACGGCGGCATCGTCGACGCCCACTACGGGTCGGGAGTGTCCGTTCGCGACCCGGACAACATCGCGCTCGAGTTCTTCGCACCACCGTCCTGATCGGCGAGCGGCGGCGGGGGGGGCGTCGTCGCCGGCGGCGGGGGGGCGTCGTCGCCGGCGGGGTCGTCGGGGACCGGCGGGGGTCGTCGGGGACTGGCGGGGGTCATCGGGGACTGGCGGGGGTCATCGGCGCCGGCGACGGCGGCGAGCCCGGGCGATGGCCACGGCAGCGAGGAGCCCCAGCGCCGCACAGACGGCCACGACCTCGGCGGGGGAGCTGACGAGTCGGTCGCGCAGACCATCGACGATCTGCGCGCCCGCTCGCCCGGGCTGGGCCGATCGCGACGGGGACCTGCGCGTCGATGGCGACGCAGGCGGTCCCGCTCCCGCCGTCGAGGACCCCGGCACCCGCACGGCGTAGACGGGGCTGTCGAGGCCCTCGCTGCCCACCAGCATCCGGTTGCCCTCCACCGCGAGCGACTCCCCCTGCTCCTGCGGGGGCAGCGGCTCCCGGGCGACCAGGTGGTCGGGACGGTCGTAGACGTAGGCCAGGGTGTAGGTGCGCAGGACGAAGCGACCGTCGGGAAGGAACGCGCCGTCGGTCACCAGGCCGGGCACCGAGCCGACCCGCTCGAGCCGGTTGACCCGGTCGGCGCGCAGCCGGGCCGGGGCCCGGTAGAGGCCGGCGCCGAAGATGTCCTTCGCGGCGATCCACAGGCGCCCGTCACGCGGGTCGACGAGCAGCGCCTCGGCGTCGCGCGGCCCGCCGGGATAGATGAACCGGAACCAGGTGGCGGTCACCTTCTGGTCGCTCAGCCGCCGTGGCTCGGCGAAACGGAACACCGACACGTCACGGCGTACGGCGTTGTTGTCACCGATGTCGCCCAGGAACAGCGCGGGTCGGCCACGCCCGTCCCGGCCGGGGGCCAGCGCCTCCGGATCGAACGGGTCGATGTCCGCACCCGACCCGAATCTCGCGCTGCCGCGCAGGGTGACCGTCGCGACCGTGCGGCCCCGCCGGTCGACCGCCATGACCTGCGCGCGCTTGCCGCCGTCGTTGTGGGTCCACAGGATCTGCGGGTGCCGGGTCGAAGCGGCCAGGCCGCTGGACTCGTCCAGGCGCGGGTCGGTCAGCCGCAGCAGCGGCGCGGGGCCGGGCGCCGGGGTCGCGCCGGCCAGCAGGACGGCACCCAGGACAAGGGCAGGGCTAGCCGAGAGCATCGCCCAGCAGCGTCTGCAGGTAGGGGGTGACGTTCCAGGCGGCGACCAGTTCGTCGTAGTCACGGCGCAGACCCGGATCGGCCGGCGCGCCCGAGCGCACCGCCTTGAGCATGGTGTTGCGCGGGGTGTACTCGGCCGCCACGAACTGCTGCACATCCACGACGTAGCCGGCCCGGCGCATCAGCGCAGCCCGCAGCGCGTCGGTCAGCACGTCGCCGAAACGCTCGCTCAGGATGGCCTGGCGGGTGAGCAGAGCATAGGGCGCGGGGGTGGTGCTGACCGTGAGCTGGCGCTGCAGATGGTGGTGGCAGCACGGGGCGGCGAGAACGACCGGTGCGCCCCAGCGGACGCCCTGGGCCAGCGCGTCGTCGGTGGCGGTGTCGCAGGCGTGCAGGGCGAGGACGATGTCGGCCGGCTCGACCGCGGCCGCGGCGGAGTCGGCGATGGTCCCGGCGACGAAGCGCACCCGCGCGCTCCAGCCAAGCTCGGCGGCGATGCGGGTGTTGCGCTGGCGGGCTCGCTCGCGCACGTCGACGCCGACGAGCTCGACCTCGCGCCCGGCCGCGAGGTAGCGGTAGGCCGCAAAAGTGAGGTAGGCGTTGCCGCAGCCGAGGTCGACGACCCGCCACGGCCGGTCGGCCGGGAGGTCGGCCTCGGCGACCGCCGCCGCCAGCATCCGCAGGAACGCGTCGACCTGGCGGCGCTTGCCGGCGTTGGCGCCCAGGACGGTGAACAGGGGGTCGCCGGGGTCGATCAGGTGCTGGGCGGGCCGGTCGTGGCTGGTCAGCTGGGCTCGCGGCTCGCCGACAACGGCGCTGCGGTGCAGCTGCGCCGCGCCTTTCTTGGTGACCCGCAACTCCACCGTGGCGTCGGTCGTCTCGACGTGCCAGTTGCCGAACGGCTGCGCCAGCAACTCGTCGACGACACCGCCGGCGCCCCCCTCAAATGCCTCGTTGCGGGTGTGGGCAGCCTGCTCGTCGTAGGTCACGACCTGCAGCTGACGGCCGGCTTTCAGCTGGACCGGGCGCAGCTCCGCCCGCCGCCACGTCGCCTGCTGCCCGCGACGGCGACCGGCCGCCACCGCCCGCACCAGCCGGTCGGGGTCCAGCAGCAGCGGACGCAGCTGCGCAAGCGCGGTGGTCAGGTCAGCGGCGGGCACAAGGCCAGCGTGTCACGCCGCGCCGGTCGCATCGGCCGCCTCGGTTGCGGCGGCGGGCTCGGTCGCGTCGGCCGCCTCGGTTGCGGCGGCAGGCTCGGTCGCGTCGGCCGCCTCGGTCGCGTCGGACTGCTCGGCCGCGCTCACCGGGCGCAGCGCGGGGGCCAGGGCCACGATGGTGGCGGCGAGCAGCAACAGGGCGAGCAGCGCCCGGCCGAGCCCGACCGCGTGCGCCAGGAAGCCGACCATCGGCGGCCCGATGAGGAAGCCCGCGTAGCCAATGGTGGACACCGCGGCGATGCCGTCGGCCGCGCGCCCGGACACCTCGCCGCCGGCGCTCATGGCCGCCGGGAAGACCAGCGCCACCCCGAGCCCCCACAGCAGCGCCCCGGCGTAGGTCGCGCCAACCCACGGCAGCCCGACGGTGACCACAACGCCGAGACCAGTGAGGCAGCCGGCGATGCGTACGGCGCGGGCGCGGCCGAGACGCTCGATGATCGGGGTCCCGGCGAACCGGCCGGTGGCCATGGCGATCGCGAACGCGGTGTAGCCCGCGGCGGCCCCGGCGTCCGGGACCGAACGCACGTCGCGAAGGAACAGCGCGAGCCAGTCGGCCGCCGCGCCCTCGATGCAGGTGGCGCCGGCGGTGACGACGCCGATGGCGACGAGACGCCGGGTCAACAGCCGCGCGCGCCCCGGCGTACGGCGGGCGCCGTTGCCTTCGGCGCGCGCGAGCGCCTCGCTCGAGGCCCGGTCGGCGGCCCGGTGGTCGACGAAGAAATGCAAGCTGGCCAACAGGATTGCCACGGCGACGACCGCGGCGACACCGAAATGCACGCCCGCCCCGACCCCGGCGCGCGCCGCCAGGGCGCCGAGGCCGGACCCGGTGATGCCCCCGACCGACCAGCACGCGTGGTAGCGCGGCATCCAGGCCCGGCCGGCCTCCTGCTCGACGGCCGCGCCGTGCACGTTCATCGCGACGTCCCAGGCGCCGTAGGCCAGACCGAAGAACAGCAGCGTCGCCCCGAGAGCGGGGATCGAACCCACCCGGGCCAGCCAGGGCAGGGAGGAGATGCCCAGCAGGGCGAAGACGAGGACGACGCGGCTGGAACCCCACCGGGTACAGGCCCGGCCCATCAGCGGCATGGACAGCAGCGATCCGACGCCCGGCATGAGCAACGCGAGCCCGAGCTCGGCCGTGCTCGCGTCGAGCCGGTCACGCACGGCCGGCAACCGGGACACCCAGGTGCCGATGACCGCCCCGGAGAGAAAGAAGACGGCGGCTGTCGCGACCGCTGCCTGGCGCAGCCGGTCGGCGCTGCGGGTCGGGGGGGTCCTGGCTTCGATGGGGGAGGTGTCGGTCACTGGACCAAGCGTGACACATGATGGGATGTCGCCATGGACTACACGCATCTGGGCCGCAGCGGGCTGACCGTGAGCCGGCTCTGCCTCGGGACGATGAACTTCGGCCCGGAGACCACCGAGGACGACTCCCATGCGATCATGGACCGGGCCCAGGAGCTTGGCCTGAACTTCTTCGACACTGCCAACGTCTACGGCTGGAAGCAGGGCGAGGGCCTCACCGAGGCGATCATCGGGCGTTGGTTCGCGCAGGGCGGCGGTCGCCGGGAGAAGACCGTCATCGCCACCAAGCTCTACGGCAGCATGAGCGACTGGCCCAACGACACGTTCCTGTCGGCCCGCAACATCCGCCTCGCCTGCGAGGCGTCGCTGCGCCGGCTGCAGACCGACTACCTCGACCTCTACCAGATGCACCACGTCGATCGGGACACCCCGTGGGACGAGATCTGGGAGGCGTTCGAGGTGCTGCGCTCGCAGGGCAAGGTCCTCTATTTCGGCTCGTCCAACCACGCCGGCTGGCACATCGCCCAAGGCATGGAGGCGGCGCGGGCGCGGCACTCGACCGGCCTGGTCAGCGAGCAGTCGATCTACAACCTGCTGACCCGCACAGTCGAGCTCGAGGTGCTGCCCGCCTGCGAGGACTACGGTCTCGGCGTCATCCCCTGGTCGCCGCTGCACGGCGGCCTGCTGGCCGGCATCCTGCGCAAGACCGAGCAGGGCAAGCGGCGGCTGTCCGGCCGGGCCAAGGACGCGCTCAAGACCCATCGCAAGGCGATCAAGGCCTACGAGCAGTTCTGCGACGAGTTGGGGGAGCAACCGGCCGACGTCGGGCTGGCCTGGCTGCTCGCCCAGTCCGCGGTGACGGCCCCGATCATCGGCCCGCGCACCA
>JBBRHF010000229.1:0-5608 GCA_038223055.1 Actinomycetes bacterium
GTCCACCTACCCGTCGGCCACCGACGCATCGCCCACCTACCCCTCGCCCACCTACCCCTCGCCCACCTACCTGTCGCCCACCTACCTGTCGCCCACCTACCTGTCGCCCACCTACCTGTCGCCCACCCGCCCTACGGGCACTTCGGTCACCCACTCGTCGGCCCCGTCGACCACCGGCCTGCACATCCCCGCCGCAACTCGCGCGTGCGCCAACCCGCGGGCCGGCCGGTTCGGCTCCCGGTCTCGGGCGTGTCGCCTCGTGCTCGCGACCACGGCCTGCGCGGCGCTGATCCTCGCCGAGCCCGTGGCGGCGGTTGCCACCGCCAGCGCCACCGCCACCGCCAGGGCCACGGCTCCGGGGACGGCCCTGGCCGGGCCAGCCGGGGCCACCGCGGCGCTGTCAGCCGCGGCGGCCGCGGCGACCGCGCCGGAGGGCGCGGCGACCGCGCCGGAGGGCGCGTCGGCCGCGGTTCCGGTGCCCGGGGTTCCTACCTCGCGTCCCTTGCTGCGCTATCGCTCCCGCGGCCCGGCCGTTCGGGTGCTCCAACGGATGCTCGGGGTGCCCGTCAGCGGCTTATTCGGCCCCCGGACCCGCACCGCGGTGAGACGCTTCCAGCGCGCCCACGGGCTCCCCGTGACCGGCGTGGTGGGCCGCCGGACGTGGGCTGTCCTTGCCGCCGCGACGCCACCGACGACGCTCTCCGCGGTCGCCGGCCCGTCGCTGCCTCCGGCACTGGTGGCCATCGCCCCGGCCGCGCCGGTCCTGCCGCCCCCCGCCTCGCTCGGCGCCCGGACGCCGCTCGGCGACCTTGTGCTCGCCGAGGCGGCCCGCCATGTGGGCAAGCCCTATCAGTGGGCCGCGACGGGACCGAACGCCTTCGACTGTTCCGGGTTCACCGGCTACGTATTCGGCCAGCTCGGCATCCGGCTCCCGCGCACCGCACAGGCCCAGCACGATTCCACTCCCGCCGTCGCCGCCCTGGATGCCCGCCCGGGCGACCTGCTGTTCAGCTACGACGTCTCGGGCCACGTCTACCACGTGGGGATCTACGCCGGCGCCGACCAGATGTGGGACGCCTCGCGTCCCGGCGAGACGGTCGCGCAGCGCAAGATCTGGGCCCAGCGCGTGTCCTTCGGCAGGGTGCTGTGACGGCCGGGTGCTCTGATCTGATGAGCACGGCCGCACCCTACGCCGCACCGGTTCGCCGCCGCCTTCTTGGTCGGGGCGCGGTGAGCACGGACGGTGGGACACCAGGGTCCGCCACCTCAGGCCAGAACCGATCGAGGTAGTCGCGACCAACCCGGCGGCAACGGCCTCGGACAGCTCGATGCCGAAGATCACCTGCAGAAGAACACACAGAAGCGCCCTTCGGCGCCGGTTTGATGCCTGGGAAGGCCGCTTCTGTGTGTTGGTCTGCAGATCCACGCCCGCAAATCGGTCATCTGAGTCGGAGCGGGCTCTGCCCGAGGGACGTTCCCGGTAGCCCCCGCCACCGTTCCCCGACTGGCAACCACCCCAGCGGTCAAGACCTCGACATCGGCCACGATCCCCCCATCACGCCTACAGTTTTTGGCTGCCGTCCCGATGCCGCCTACATGGTGAGCCACGCTGCGTCCGACAGATGAGATTCGCCCGCATACGAAGGGCAAGGCGCGCCTCACGAGGTGTCGGCACCTATGTCGGCTGCGTTTCGCCTCGGTCGGTCACGCTCCCAGAGAGCCGCCGGATGTCAGCCCTCCGACGCAGCCACGGTGGACGCCCAGCCGTTCACGCTTCCCCGGCCATCTCGACCATCGGCTCCTCATGCCAGCGGCGCCACGGGAATCACTCCCGCGGAGTCGCACCCATCTGAGTCTGACGGCCGGTGCTTTGAGGCCCCGGGTGCCCCAGCGGACGGGTGCCCCAGCGGACGGGTGCCCCAGCGGCAGCAACGCCCCGGCGGTCCGCACCTACGACGGAGGTCCGGCGTCGTGCCAGCCGGGTTCGGGGACGCCACCTGGAATGACGGCACCGGGCGCATAGGGTTCGCGGGTGAGCACGAACGTCCCGATGTCCAAGTGGCTGACCCGCCCGTCGGGCGTGGTCACCGCACGCAAGGTCTCCCCGGCGTAGTAGCCGGTCCGGCCCACCCACCGGTCGCCGACGCGGCCGAACTCCGCGGCCCGCCCAGCCGGCCCCACCGGCGACAGCTCCAGCCGGCCGTTGGGTGAGAGCCGCAGGAGCAGGGCGGTCGGTCCCCAGAACCACGCTCCGAGCATCGCCAAGGTCTCGTCATCGGGCGCGGGAGCGGGTTCCCACTCGTCGACGACATAGGGCTCCCGGTCACGCAGGATGCGCAGCAGGTCGGTGCCGACGGTGGCGTCCATCCCGCTGGTCGAGTTGGCCAGCACCACGGCGCCGGCCCGCTCGGCCGGGTCGACGAGCAGTCCGGCGAGGAATCCGGGCATAGACCCCCCGTGGCCGACCAGCACCCGCCCATCAACCTGGTGCACCTGCAGGCCCAGGCCATACGACGACCAGGGGCCGCGGGTGTCGTCCACCGCCCCCGGGGAGCGCATCTCCTCGACCGTGTCGCGGCCCAGCACCTCTGGAGCCTCCCCGAGCAGCATGGCGGCGAACCGGGCGAGATCCCCCACCGTCGACCAGAGCTCGCCGGCGGGAGCCATCGCGCCGGTGCCTTGCACCTGCTCGTCCAGCACGAGGTCGGCCAACGGGTGCACGGCGAACCCGGTCGCGGCGGGCTGTTGGGGGGCGGGCGACGTACGGCGCATCTCCAGCGGGGCCAGCACCTCGGCGGCGACGCAGTCGGCCCAGTCTCGCCCGCGCAGCGAAGCCGCGAGGCGACCCAGCACGGAGTAGCCGAGGTTGGAGTAGTGGAACCGCCGACCCGCCGGAAAGACCAGCGGGTCCTGCTCGAGGGTGGCCGCCAGGGCGTCCCAGTCCCGCCCGGGGCTGCGCTCCCACCAGCTCCCGGCCGGCTCCGCGCGCAGCCCGCCGGTGTGCGCCAGAAGCTGCCCGACGGTGCGCCCGGCGAGAGGGCAGTCCGTCAGGTGGCGTCCGACCGGGTCGTCCAGATCGAGGCGGCCCTCGTCGCGCAGCCGCAGCACGAGGACGGCGGTGAAGGTCTTGGTGATCGAGCCGATGCGGTACTGCACGTCATCGTCCGGGCGCACCCCGCCCACCCGTCCTCGGCCCGCCGACCAGGCCAGGGCGCCCTCGGAAAGGACCCCGGCAACCATCGAAGGCAATCGGCCCTCCGCCTGGGCGCGGGCGAGGCGGGCGAGCAGGTGACGTCGCGTCGTCTGGTCCATGGGGACACCTCACCGCAGCCGAGGGGCCCGCCACAAGCCGGGGTGGCGGCTACCGTGGCGCCGTGACTCCGGAATCGAAGGTCGCACTGATCGAGCGGTTTTACGCCGCCTTCGCCCGCCTCGACGGCGAGGCCTTGGCGGCCTGCTACGCGCCGGACGCTACTTTTTCCGACCCGATCTGTTCCGGGCGAACGGGTGCCGAGCCCGGTGCCATGTGGCGGATGCTCACCTGCCGGGCCAAGGACTTCCGCGACGAGCTGGTCGAGCGCTCCGCGACGGAGACCTCCGGCTCCGCCCGCTGGATCGCCGACCATCAGGTCGGCAAGGGTGCCCGACCGGTCACGAACGACGTAAGGGCGACGTTCCGCTTGGCCGGTGGCCAGATCGCCGAGCACCGGGACGACTTCGACTTCTCCCGGTGGGCCCGTCAAGCGTTGGGTCTTCCCGGGCTGGTGCTGGGATGGGCCTCGCCGCTGCGCAGCGCGATCCAGCGCAAGTCCCGCGCCCAGGTGGCGGACTATATGGCCGCGTCCCGCCCAACCGGCGCGTGATGGGGTCGACCGGCTGGGGAGCCGTGGCCGGCGCTCTGCGCCGACTCGCCGTCCGCGAGGGCCCGGGCCTGTTGCGCGAGCTGCGACGCTCGCGGGGATCAAGCGGCCCCGCACCGTCGGGGCAGCGGCCCTCAAGCGGCCGCGCAGGGTCGGGGCAGCCGCCCGCGGCGAGCCGCACCGCGCCGGTGGCGACCCCGGGGCCGCCGCCCGGTCGGCACCTCTCCTACGCCCCCCAGCTGGACGGGCAGGCCGACCCCGGCGAGGTTGTCTGGACCTGGGTGGTCTACGAGGAGGACCCCGCACAGGGCAAGGACCGGCCGGTGCTGGTCGTCGGGCGGTCGGGTGACGTCCTGCTCGGGCTCATGCTGTCCAGCCAGCAGGAGCGCGACGGGCAACCCAACTGGCTCGCGCTCGGGACAGGTGCATGGGACGGGGAGCACCGGCCGAGCTGGGTTCGTCTGGACCGGGTCTTGCGGGTTGACGAGGCAGGCATCCGGCGGGAAGGTGCCGTGCTGGAGCGGTCCCGCTTCGATGCGGTCGCCGCGGCCCTGCGGGGAGGCTACGGCTGGGACTGACCGCCATGGGGCGACACGTCGGTCAGCCGGTCAGCTCAGGCCGGGTCCGCTCGGGTCCGCTCGGGTCCGCTCGGGTCAGTCTCGCGTCAGCCGGGGTCGCCGAGGCTCTCCCGGTAGGCCGCGACGACGGCGTCGGCGACCCGGCCGCGGTCGCGAACCGGATGACCGTTCTCGCGGGCCCAGTGCCGCACTGCCGCGGGGTCGACCTGGGCGGAGCCTCCGGATCGCCGGCGCCCGGCCGCGTCGACGCTCGACGAGCGAGCGGCCCCGGATCGCTTATGGGTCGCCGCGACTGCTTTCGTGGCCAGAGGCGGCGCGGGGGCGTCCACGGCGGCGGCGGGTACGACGGCGAGCCGCACGTCGTACAGCGAGCCGATGACCTTGAGCACGTCCTCGAGGGGTTCGGCGGAATCGATGGTGAGTTGCATGGCGGTGCTGGCCTCTTGTCCCGATGGGTGGGGCTCCTGAAGGGGAACCGGAAGGTCAAGGATCGCAGAGTTTGTTCAGCATGTATCAGCAACGCCGCCGGACCATCCATCTGCGGAGGTGATTGCGATGGAGATCGTCGACTGCCCGACCTGCGGCGCACCTGCCGAGGCCCAGTCCTGGTCCTTCGGTGGCTCGGCCGGTCCGGTGCCGCACGTCAAGCTGCTGTGCGTACGACGGCACTGGTACCTCATGCCTCGGGACATGCTGGTTTTGGAGCCGGATCGGCGGCGGGTCAGCGGGGACGGCGCGGGCGCTGCTCCGGCCACATCCCCTTCGCGGCGTGCGTGATTACGGTGACCGCGACCCGGCAGCGGCGATCAGGCGGCGCCGTAGGCGTTGTACGCGCACCACGTAGCGAACGCGGGTGCCGTGTCCGATCCGACCTCCGCGCGAGCCTTGTGCAGCGCCCGGGACATGGTGGCCCCTGCCCGCAGCGACTCGTGCACGGCGACCATGAGCTCGACCGAGTCGACGTCGGGGACCGCGAACGAGCTGGCGATCAACCCCGTCGTCCCTCGCGCCATCAGGGCGCTCACGAAGCCCAGAAGCTCGTCGCCGGCGTAGCTCACGTGCGCCCCGGACTCGCACGACGCCAGCAGAATGCGCCGTGGCGCAACGCCGGTACTGTCCAGCTCGTGCAGCGTCAGCGGTCCGTCGCTCATCCGCAGCGAGGAGAACATC
>JBBRHF010000230.1:0-5606 GCA_038223055.1 Actinomycetes bacterium
CGTCGTCCCCATCCCGTCGTCCCCATCCCGTCGTCCCTATCCATCAGGAGACCAGTGAGCAATCGTCTGCAGGACCGCGTGGCCGTCATTACCGGCGGGGCGAGCGGCATCGGGCTGGCCAGCGCGCGGCGACTGGCCGCCGAGGGCGCGTGCGTCGTCGTGGTGGACCTGAACGAGTCGACCGGCGCGGCGGTCGCCGCCGAGGTGGACGGGTTGTTCGTGCGCGCCGATGTCACCGACGAACGCGACGTCGCGGCCATCTATTCGGCCGCCCACTCGACGTACGGCCGGATCGACATCGCCTTCAACAACGCCGGCATCTCCCCGCCGGAGGACGACTCGATTCTCACCACGGGTCTCGATGCCTGGCGACGGGTTCAGGAGGTCAACCTCACCTCGGTCTACCTGTGCTGCAAGGCCGTCATCCCCTACCTGCAGCGCCAGGGCAAGGGGTCGATCATCAACACGGCGTCGTTCGTGGCGGTGATGGGCGCGGCGACCTCGCAGATCTCCTACACCGCGTCCAAGGGCGGCGTACTGTCGATGTCGCGCGAGTTGGGAGTGCAGTTCGCGCGCGACGGCATCCGGGTCAACGCGCTATGCCCGGGGCCCGTCAACACCCCCATGCTGGCGGAGCTGTTCGCGACCGACCCCGAGCGCGCGGCGCGGCGACTGGTGCACATCCCGATGGGCCGCTTCGCCGAGCCGGAGGAGATCGCCGCCGCCGTGGCGTTCCTCGCCAGCGACGACTCGTCGTTCATCACCGCGTCGCAGTTCCTCGTCGACGGCGGCATCTCCGGCGCCTACGTCACCCCGCAGTAGCCCCACGCCCCGCGCCGTCCCGCCCCCGCGACGTCCCGGGCCGTCTGGCGCCGCAACGTCTCGGGCCGTCTTGCGCCGCAACGTCTCGGGCCGTCTGGCGCCGCAACGTCCGAACAAGCGTGCGTCATAGACCCCGCTTGTTCGGACGTTACGGGGCGGGCAGGTCGCCGACGGGGCGGGGCAGGGCGGGGCGCGGGGCGGCGCGGCGGCCTGTGGACGACGTCGTCTGTGGACGGCACAAGCTCGCACAGCATGTACGTCGTGTCGACGGACCGAGATCGAGACCTGCTCGAGCAGGCAGGCAGACAAGACGGCGTTGTCTCCCGGGCGCAGGCCACCCGGCTGGGCGTGCCTCGATGGCGCACCCGGTGGTACGTCGAGACCGAGCGATGGCAACGCGTCGGCCGGCAAGCGCTCGTGACCCACACCGGCCCGCTTACGCGACGTCAGCTCATGTGGTGCGCCCTGTTCAACACGGGACCGCATGCGGTGCTCGACGGCCTGTCCGCACTCGAGGCGGCAGGTCTGCGCGGCTACGAGCCGGCGGTTCCTCACGTCATCGCGCCCAAGGGGTCGCGGCCGTGGCGCAGGGGTGGCGTCTCCGTGCTTGAGTCCCGTCGGTTTCGCCGTGCCGACGTTCACCCGCTGGCATTGCCCCCCCGAATGACCGTGGAGGCAGCTGCGGTCCACGCCGCCCTGCGGGCGGTCACGCTTCGGCATGCGGCGGCGATCCTGGCGGCCGTCGTGCAACAACGGCTTGCCCCTGCTGGCGCTCTCCAGGGCGCCTTCCAGAGCGTGCGTCGCCATCGGTGGCGCAAGCCGCTCCTCGCTGTGCTCGCCGATGTCGTGGGAGGAGCCCATTCGATCCACGAGCTGGACTTCGCCAGCCTGGCGCGCCGAGCGGGTTTGCCGGAGCCCGACCGGCAGGTGCCCCGCTTCGATAGCTCGGGGCGCCGGCGCTACCTCGACGTCGACTACGACGCGTGGAGGGTCACGGTCGAGATCGACGGGATGCCCCATCTGGAGGTGCTCCAGGCGATCGATGACGCCGTCCGACAGAACGACATCGTCATCGGCGGCCGTCGGGTGCTGCGGATGCCCGGTCTGCTGCTGCGGACCGACCCTGCGATTGGTCTGGATCAGGTGCGCCGACTACTGATCGCCCAAGGCTGGCGACCGACCGCACGCCCATCGCAACGTCCGAACAAGCGTGCGGCATAGCCTCCGCTTGTTCGGACGTTGTGACCCGGACCGCGGCGCTTGTTCGGACGTTGCGACCCGGACGGCGCGCTTGTTCGGACGTTGTGACCCGGACCGCGGCGCTTGTTCGGACGTTGCGGCCGCGGACGCCCACCTGTTCGGACGCCCCGGCGGCGCGGTTCGCCCGCGTCAGGCGGCGGCGAGGGAGGACTCGGCGGGGAGGTCGTCCTTGCGTGCGTTGATCAGGACGATCGTGACCAACAGCCCTGCTGCGAGCATGCCTGCGCCCCACACAAAGGACACGTGGTAGCCATGAACGTTCGCGAGCGGCTGAAGCTGCTTGAGGTCTGCCGGGTTGGTCAGGTTTTCGGCGAGGTAGCCGGTCACCGCCGAAGCGAAGAGCGTGTTGAGAAGCGCCGTGCCGAGCGACCCGCCGATCTGCTGGCAGGTGTTGAGCAGGGCGCTGGCGACTCCGGAGTCATGGTGTCCGACACCGAGCAACGCGGTGCTCGACGCGGGGATGAACACACCGGCGAGGCCAATGCTCATCAGCAGCTCAGCCGGCAGCACGTGCGACGCGTAGGCGGTCGTGGGCGTGATCCGGGTGAGCAGCAGCATGCCGACGACCGCCATCGCCAGGCCGATGACCATCAACGGCTTGGGGCCGACGCGTGGCAGCAGTTGCGCGACGATGCCGGCGGTCAGGATGATGCCGACGCTGAAGGGCAGGAAGGCGAAGCCGGACTTCAGCGGGCTGTAGCCGAGCTCCTGCTGGAAGTAGTAGCTGAGGAACAGGAACATCGCGAAAAGCCCCGCTCCCACCAGCAGGAACGTGAGGTAGGACCCGCCGCGGTTGCGGTCGAGGGCAATGCGCAGCGGGAGCAACGGGTTGGCCGTGCGCTGCTCCCAGATCACGAAGGCCACGAGCAGAACGACCGCGGCTGCGAGGAAGAAGATCGTCGACCCGGCTCCCCAGCCGAGGGTGCCAGCCTGCTTGCCGTTGACGAACGTGGGCTTGGCAGCCTCGGTGAAGCCGTAGACGAGGGATACAAGGCCGAGAGTGGCCAGCACCGCACCCACGATGTCGTAGCGGGTGTCGCCGGGCGCCTTGCTCTCGTGCACGAGCGGCACGGCGGCCGCGGCTGTCAGCAAGGCGACGGGGACGTTCACGCCGAGGCACCAGCGCCACGAGGCGTATTCGGTCAGCACTCCGCCCACAATCAGGCCGATCGCGGCGCCGCCGCCGGCGAGCGCGCCGAAGACGCCAAACGCCTGGGCGCGCTCCTTCGGTGCGGTGAAAGCCACCGTGATCAGCGACAGCGCGGCCGGGGCCAACAAGGCCGCGAAGGCACCCTGCAAGGCCCTGGCGGCGAACAGCAACTCCTGGTTGGCTGCGATGCCGCCGAGCGCCGAGGCCCCGGCGAACCCGAGCAGGCCGATGATGAACGTGCGCTTGCGGCCGGTGTAGTCGGCGATGCGGCCGCCGAGCAGGAGCAGGCCGCCGAACGCCAACGTATAGGCAGTGATGACCCATTGGCGGTTCGCGTCGGTGATGCCGAGGTCACGCTGCGCCGACGGCAGTGCGATGTTCACGATCGATGCATCGAGGACGATCATCAACTGAGCCACGGCGATGACGGCGAGGGCCAGCCAGCGCTTGGGGTCGGGCTCGGTGTCGACGATCTCGACACCTGTTTGCTCGGGACTGGTCACGGGTTCTCCTGTCGGGTCTCTGCGCCACCGCTGCGGGCGAGCAGGGGGATGAGTACGTCGTCGGCGATATGGGTGAGGAACCCCTCGTCGACATCGAGGTCGAGGACGAGCATGCGGAAGAACATCAGCGCGGGTGCCACCTCGTGGAGGATTTCCCGGTCTGCGTCAAGCTCGAGCTCGCCACGATCGATGGCTCGCTCGACGATGGTCTGGCCGATGTGGCGCTTGCCCTCGATCACCGATGAGCGCATGCAGTCGGCGAGCTCGGGGGCGTTGCGCGTGGCCCGGAGCACGCCCGCCACCAGCGCCACGTCCTGGACCCCGATGCCCTCGGCGACGACCCGCAGGGTGGCGACGATGTCGCCACGCAGGCTGCCGGTGTCTGGAGGGCTGACCTGGCTTGGGGCGCGGGACCGGATGGCGTCGAGGACCAGCTCGCGCTTTCCGGTCCATCGACGGTAGATCGTGGCCTTGCTGGCGCGCGCCCTGGCAGCGACGGCGTCCATGCTCATCCGGTCATAGCCCGTCTCGGCGAGAAGTTCGAGGGCTGCCGTGAGGATGGCGTTCTCCCGGGCGGCGCCACGTGAGCAGCCGAGCTCGGGGGACTCGTCGTCCGCGGGCGGGGGCGAGGCTTGATCGGACAGCGAGTTTTGATCGGCGTGCGAGTTCGGATCGGAGTGCCGGTGGCGAACTGAGATGGGGGGATCCACGGGACCTCTAAGTGAACGGAACGGTTTCGTACAGGGCCAAAGTAGGCCCCGTACGTCGCGACCGCAAGCGCGTTCACCAGTTGTTCGTGCAAGGTGGGTGCGGCAACCGGTATTCCTCGGCGTGACGTGTTTCGGCGTACCGGCGCGTCCGCCACCACCTCGGCGTCGTCACACCCGGTCTCGTCACACCCGGTCTCGTCACACCCGGCGTCGTCACACCCGGCGTCGTCAAACCCAGGCCTCGACGTACCCGGCCTCGGGTCAGTCCTGGTCGGCCACCCCGGCCGTTCCCGCGAGCAGCACCTCGAACCAGCCCGGGGCCGCGAGTGCCGCGTGCAGGTCGAGCAGGTCGTCCAGGTGCAGCGGGCGACCGGCCGGCGGGTCCTCCGGATGCATCTCGCGCAGCGCGTCGGGGTCGGGCAACTCGAGCACGGTGACCCCGCTGCAGCGCAGCAACGACGCCTCGGCGGGTGTGACCTCGTGGATGGCGGCGGCGCCGCAGATCCCGCACCGGTGCAGCAGCTGGCCGACGGTGCCTGTCGTGGCAGTGGCCGCCGTTGTCGAGGCCAGCGTGAGCACGAACTCGTGGGCCGGGCGCTCGTCCTGCGCCTCGCAGATGTCGCAGGTGCTCGCGATCGTCGCGCTCATGGTTGCCGTCCTCACGTTTGGGTGACCCAAGCCTCTTCGTCACCGGTTGGAGTCGACCTGAGATCGGCTTGATACGCCGCGCGCGACCAAGTCGGCCCTGATCGTGAAGGGTGTGTGGCCCTATCGCTCGAATGTTTCGCGATCAGGCCCGGGCGGCGTCGACGAAGGCGTCGAACAGGCGCGGATCCTCGCCGGCCTCGGGGTGCCAGAGCACGCCGAGGGCGAAGCGCTGCCCGGGATCCTCGACCACCTCCGCCGTGTCGTCGTGCGCCCAGCCGCTGACGGTCAGTGAGCCGGCGGCGGCGAGGCCCTGATGGTGATAGGACGGGACGCTGACGGTCGCGCCGAGGATCCTTCGGGCCAGGCTTCCGACGGCCAAGCGCACCTCGTGCAGCCCGTAGATTCCCGGCGCTGGGCGGTGCTGCTCGTGGCCCACCACGTCGGGCAGGTGCTGCACCAGCGTGGCGCCGGCGCCCGCCGCCCACCGCGGCAAACCCCCGCAAAAGCCCGGGC
>JBBRHF010000231.1:0-5562 GCA_038223055.1 Actinomycetes bacterium
CGGCGCGATCCTGGCGTGCACCTCCTCCAGCCCCGCCGCCCACGCCGCCACCTCAGCCACATCCAGATCATCAACCACACCAGCAAGATCGCGACAATCATCCCAAGATCGAAGGCGACACGCCGAAGTAGATCAAAATATGTGCGGCTGTAGTACTAGACCTACACAAGCGGACGCCGGGCGTGTTGACACCGAGACGTTGGGCCCAACGGGCAACACGAGATCCTCAGCACCAACACCCGCAGCCGCAGCCGCAGCCGCAGCTCGTCGCGAAGAGCGTGGACTGGCGCACTGGGGGCAGCTGGTGAATCATCGCCGCGCCTCCGCAGGCGCCTCCCACTGCAGGTACAGGGTGCTGGCGTCATCACGCAGGCGGCTTCCGTGATGCTCCAGCAGCGAGTGGACCAGCCGGCGCAACACCTCGGCTGGGTCCCAGCCGGACGTCGATTCTCGTTCGAGCAGGTCGGCCAGCCGGTTTGCACCGAACTCATCGCCGTCATGGTTGCGGGCGTCGACGACGCCGTCGGTGTAGAACAGCACCCCGTCACCAGGTTCGAGGCTGACCTCCACGACCTCCACACCCCGGAGGTGGTGGAGGAATGAGTTGAGTCCGAGCGGGGCCTCGGGTCGCGCCCCGACAGGCGGCAACGTGGCGCCGTGCCGGACGTGCAGGGGCTCAGGATGGCCCGCCGTAGCCCACGTCAGCCGTCCGGTGGTGACGTCCAGCTGGGCAAACAGGCCCGTCACGAAGGCGTCCGCGTTGGCGTACTCGGCGATGACGGTGTCGACCCCGGTCAGCAGGGTCGGCAAGTCAGCGAGCGGGTGCTCGCGGCGAGTGTTTCGATAGGCCGACACCGCGAGGGAGCCGAGAACGGCCGAGCGCAGCCCGTGTCCCATGGCGTCGAACATCGCGATGTCCAGTACGTCGCCGTTGAGGCTGTAGTCGAAGCAGTCCCCACCGACGTCGTACGCCGGCTCCATCAGGCCGGCGAGCGTCGTCCCGTCCATGCTGAACGTCAAGGGCGGCAGGATTCCCCACTGCATCTCCGCGGCCAGCGACATCTCCTTGCGCCGGCGCAGCAGGTGCAGACGGTCGGTGTAGCCGTTCGCGGTGGACACCAGATGTGCCGCGGTGATCCCCAGGTCGACACAGAGGCCTTCGACCTGCTCGTCCCAGATCGGCAACGTCATCGAGAGCACGCCGAGCTTCTGTGCCCGCTCGGCGACCGGCACCCAGACGTGCCAGCCGTCGTCTCGCTGCGCGCTGAGCGGCCGTCCGGACATGAACACCCGCCCGGCCATGGAACCCTCGAGGCTGACCACCGAGGGGTCCTCGCCGTGCGGCCGGACATCCGGATGAGGCTTGAGCCGCGAGTGATCGTAGTCGATGAGGAACAGCACCACGTCAGACCCGCCCAGCTCGGCGACCGTCAGGGACAACGTCTCGACGACCTGCTGGGGATCGGCGACCTGCGCCAGGCGCAGGAGCCGCCCAACCGGGCGGTCTAGAGGGTCCCACAGGTTCGCCATGTATCCCCTCGACAAATAGGTACCATGCACGCGCTGCGCTCAGACCGAGCCTCGGCAGCGCCCCCGCTGGGTTTCCGGCCAACAGCATCGGACAGGAGCATAGAAGACGATTCCCCGATACACGTCCGTGACCCTCGGTCCCCGGTAGCGCACGCCCGCTCACACCGACAGGGTCGGGTGCTGACGCGACCCGGTCAACCGGAGCATCCCTGGTCTGGCGCGGAGCATGCTCCTGCTCCACGGCCACGTTCAGCGACCTCCGGGTAGGTGGCGCGACCGAGGGGAGTCGGCCTCATGTCATCCACAGCCAGCGTTATCCACAGCTCGTCATGTTCCGCACGTCGCTGTCAGAGGGTGGTGCTCCACTGGACGGAGTCCGGTTGATGAGACCTACTTGCGAGGCGAGCATGGACACACGCCTGAAGGCTGTGCGGTCGCGGCACTGTCAATGGCCAAGTTGCGGTCCCCGCTGGTGGCCAACAAAAGTCCCACCCCTCGCGGTTGTTCAGTGGTGTTTCTGGGGGGCACCTCCTCGGGCGCGGGCCTCGCGCATGCGGTAGGACTCGCCTTGGGTGACCACGACGATGCTGTGGTGCAGGAGGCGGTCGAGCAGGCTGGCGGCGGTGGTGTGTTCGGGCAGGAACCGGCCCCAGGACTCGAAGGGCCAGTGGGATCCGACGCCCAGGGCTCGGCGTTCGTAGGCGGCGGCGACGAACCGGAACAGCAGCTGGGCGCCGGTGTCGTCCAGTGGGCGAACCCCAGCTCGTCGAGCATGACTAGGTCGGCTCGGAGCAGGTTCTCCATGACCCGTCCGACGCTGTTGTCGGCCAGGCCGCGGTAGAGAGTTTCCACCAGGGCGGGTGCGGTGAAGTACCGCACCCGGTGTCCAGCGTGGACCGCGGCGACGCCCAGCGTGATCAGGGTGTGGGATTTCCCGGTGCCTGGGGGCCCGACCAGGCACAGGTTCTCGGCGGCCCGGATCCATTCCAGCGAGGACAGGTAGGCGAAGGTGGCCGCGGGGATGGAGGAGGCGGGCACGTCGAACTCGTCGAGGGTCTTGTGGACCGGGAACGCGGCGGCCTTGAGCCGGGCCCGGGCGTTGGAGGCGTCGCGGGCGGTGATCTCGGCTTCGATCAGGGTGCGGAGCAGCTCTTCTGGTGACCAGCGTTGGGATTTCGCGGTGACCAGCAGCTCGGGGGCCAGCCCGCGCATCGCCGCGAGCTTGAGCCGGCGCAGCCCCGCGGCCAGGTCCGGTGCCAGCTGCGGCGGGGCGGTGCTCACGAGGGCTCCCCGATGGGGTGGGGGTGCCCGGGCGAGGCCCGGGTGGACGCCGCGGGCAGGTCGGGGACCGGGGCGTGCCCGCGGTGGTGCGCCGCGACACCTGCGCGGTCGCGGTCGCGGTGGCGTGGGGAGCGCCCATCGCAGACCGGTCCGGGGCCGGAGCGGACCGCACCGCTGCCCGCCGCAGCCGCCCGGTCGGGCGCGCCGATCAGGCAGCCGCGCCGGTTGGCCCCCCGGAGCCCGTTCAGCCGCGGTCCCCGGCGGGTCCGCCCGGCGGCGTCGGCCGTGGTGACTAGCGCTGCCGCGAGCACCGCTACCGCCGCGAGCGCGTGGAACCGTTTCCCGGCAACGGGTTCTGCTGTCACCACCCGCCGCGGGACGGTGCCGCCCGGCCCGCGGCCGTGGTGAGCGGGCACCGGGCGCTGCGCCTCGGGGACCTGCCCGGGCTCGGCGCGTCCCCGGTGTGTGGTCCCGGTCGCCGTCGTGGCCCTGCAGGGTCCGGTCTCGGCCTGGCCGGGGGGGGACCGCCCACGCGGGGACCGGCCCGCCCGCGGCCGCGGGCTGGGGCCGGCGGCGCCCCGGCGCCAGCTTCGGCGGGCTGGTCATGAGGACTCCCCGATGGCGTTGTCGGCCAACGACCGGGTCGGCACCGCGGGGAGGTCGATGACCAGTGCGTCCCCGGGCGGGCTCGGCGCCGGGGTGCCCGCGCCGGCGCCCAGGATGGAACGCACGTCCGCGGCGTGCCAGCGCCCGAACGCGGCCGCACGTTCTGGCGCCCCGATCAGGGCGGGCCGCCCGTGGGCGGCCTCGAGCCCGGCGAGCTCGTCCAGCTCCGGTCCCAGGCGGGTGTTCCCGGCCGCGGCGGCCCCGGCGATGAACGCCGCCGCGGCCGGGCCGAGCTCGCAGAACCGTTTCTCGGAAACATTCTTGGGTCGCACCGCCCGCCGCGGCGCCGGCCGCGGCCCGCCATAGTGTTTCATCCAGGACCGAGGCCTCACCGGGGGCGACCAGCCCGTGCTCGGCGAGGACCTCACCGGTGCCCGGGGCCAGCACCAGCAGCCGCCCGGGCTGCGCCCGCAGCTCGACCGTGGTCCCGATCAGCGTGGTCGGCACCGAGTAGCGGGCCGACCCGAACCGCACACACGACAGGCGGTCCACCGTGCGGGTGCGCACACCGCCCCGCTCTGCGCCCGCAGTGAGGGCAAACGCCCCCAGCAGGGCGACCTCGGTGCCCAGCCGGGCCGCGGGGACCGCCGCGATCTCGCTGTGCACGACCGAGTTCACCTCCGCGCACCACCCGGCGGCGCCCTCGTTGGCCGCGACCAGATCCCCCAGACCCCCGCACTGCATCGCCATCGGCACCACCAGGTCCCGCTTCGCGTAGCCCACCAAGTGCTCGACCATCCCCTTGGACTGGGGTTCATGGGCCTCACAGAAGTCGGGCCGGAAACCGTGGTGGGTCGCGAACCGCACATAGTCCGGGGTCGGGATCACCCGGTTCGCGACCACCCCGCCCTTCAGGCAGCCCATCCGGTCCGCCAGCACCACCTTGGGGACCCCACCCAGAACCTCGAAACACTCGCCCAGCATCGCGAAAGTGGTGTCCGCGCGCTCGTTGGTGGCGAACCGCACGAACCGGAACCGGGACCACGCCAGCATCGCGCAGCAGATGTGCAACCCGCCCTGCGCGCCCCAGTCGATCAGCAGATGCTCACCCGGGGACCACACCCCCGGGCGGCGCCCACGGTGATGGTCGCGGCGCCACTCCGCCTTCACCGCGGCGACCAGCCGACGCAAGGTGCGGGCCGACCCCTCATACCCCGCGGCCCGCGCCACCGGCAACAGCCGCTTCCCCGACATCCGCCCCTCGCTGCTCTTGACCTTCGCCGCGACCACCTCGCGGACCGACCCGTCGTGGCTGGACTCGCGGGGGCGCCGCGGCGGGACCGCACCACCCCGCGGCGGGACCGCACCACCCGCGGCCTGACGGGCCACCACCCGCTTGACCGTCTTCGGAGTGGTCGCGCACATCGCTGCGGCGCCACGGTAGGTGCCCACCTCACGGTAGGCGGAAATGATGTCCATTCGTTCCCTCTCACACTTCAATGGAGCTCCCTGGGCGGCGCGGCGACTGCTGACACCGCCACCGTCACCGCCCAGGGCTCACACTCCGGCTCGACACGGCGAGCGAGGGGCGGGGACTTTTACTTGGCCACCAGCGGGGACCTCTACCTGGCCACCAACGGGAACTTTTTCATGGCCATGGGCACCAACGCGCCCCCGCGTCGCGGGTGCCAACGTGGTCGAGGTCACCTGGGCTTCTCCGGATGCGGTCAAGCGGTCGATGCCGCTGCGCGATGCGTGGTCGCTCAATCCGACGCCTGAACGCCCGGCCGGCGGCTCCGCTTTACCAAACTCGGCCGCCATGTCCGCTTCGATCGCAAGGATCTCGACGCGCTCGTCGCAGCCCGCGCGGAACCAATCGGATCCAACGAATCGATGTTCAGTGGGGTTGACGGTCGAAACCAGCGAGCGGAGGCTCTAGTAGACTGTCGCTTCTAAAGAGCGGGGTATAGGTGCCGGAGTTTGATGCGGGCGTTTCTGGTGGTCAACCTCCAGTCCACTTGGCGCTCGTCAGCGTTGGTGGCGTCGGCCCAGGCGGTGAGCTCCTCGTTCAGGACGGCCAGGTCGGCGATGCGTCGGCCGAGGCATTGCTTGGTCAGGCAGGACAGCTCGATCTCGGCGATGTTG
>JBBRHF010000232.1:0-5432 GCA_038223055.1 Actinomycetes bacterium
AGGCCTCGCGCCCCCGGCCAATTCCGCATGCCCGACGGCGCAGACCTATCCAGTTACGGAGCCGAGAGACTGAAGCTGGTCCTGCGCGGTCTGCAGGACTGTGTCAGCGACGTCGGGCATGGCGAACGTGTTTTCCACTGCAGCATCGTCGCCTGCGGGGTGCTCGCCAGGCGTCGTGCTGGGCTTGTCTGCCTTCGGTGTGCCGGCTGGGGCTGTAACGGTGACGGTGGGCTGCGGCTTGGCGACTGTCGCGTTGTCCCCGCCGCATCCCGCCAGACCGCCGAGGGTGACGGCGACGGCGAGCGCAGTCAGCGCTCCCGCGACAGTTCTCTTGGTCGTACGGTGAACAGGACTACCAGACCGACGACGACCAGATCGACCTTTGGGCACTCGGGTTGGACACGGTCGCGACGGTGGAGCTCAACGGCTACGTCGTCGCGCACACGCAGAACATGAACCGCAGCTATCGATCTCCGGTTCGCGGCCTGCTCCGGCCCGGGCGCAACGAGCTCGCGGTGACGTTCGAGGCGGGTCTGACGGCGGCCGAGCGGATGAGCGAGGAACTGGGGCCGCGACCGCATGTCAACACCCACCCGTTCAACGCGATCCGCATGATGGCCTGCAATTACGGATGGGACTGGGACCGGACCTCGTGAGAGCAGGGATCTGGAGGCCGCTGTCGGTCGAGCCGTGGCGCGATGCGCGGATCGCCGCGGTCCGCCCGCTGACTGAGGTCGAGGGCAGCACCGGCTTGCTCCGCGCTCAGGTCGACGTGCAGCGGGCAGCCGGCGCCGACGGGCCGCTGACCGTCGAGGTGCACGTGGCCGGATCGAGCGCGCACGCGACCCTGGCCGCCGGAGACCGCCGCTGCCGTCGACGTACGCGCTGGGGAGGTGGATCTGTGGTGGCCGCACCGCTACGGCGATCAGCCGTTCTACCCGGTCGAGATCACCCTGTCGAACGTCGCTACGAGAGCGAGGACTTGTATGACAGCTGTGGCGAACTCGGGCTCCTGGTGTGGCAGGACTTCCTGTTCGCATGCGCGGCGTACGCCGAGGATGAGCCCTTGCTCGGCGAGGTGATCGCCGGGGCCCGGGAGGCCGTCACCCTGCGGAGCGCGCACCCGAGCCTGGCGATATGGACCGGCTGCAACGAGAACATCTGGGGACACGAGGACTGGGACTTGAAGGCCCCGCTGGCTGGGCGCACCTGGGGTTGGGGTTACTACACCGACGTGCTGCCCGCGATCGTCTCGGAGCTGGACCCGCACAAGCCCTACTGCCCCGGCAGCCCCCACTCGATGTCGACTCAGTGGCGTCCGAACGACCCGCTCACGGCCTCGTGCACGTCTGGGACGTCTGGAACGAGCCCGACTACACCGCCTACCGCGACTACGTGCCGCGGTTCTGCTCCGAGTTCGGCTTCCAGGGTCCACCCACCTGGTCGACCCTTGACTCGCTCGATCCACGACAACCCGCTCACGCCGGACTCGCCCGGCATGCTCGTGCACCAGAAAGCCGAAGACGGCAACGGCAAGCCGCGCGTACGACGGTCCGCGATCTCGCCCTGCTCGCCGACCAGATCAGCCGCACCGACCCGGCAGGCGCCGACGCGGTCGTCGACGACATGCTGGTCACGTTGCTGCCCGGCGACACCGCGGTCGTCGAGCCCGCGGCGCTGACCGATCCCGCGGTGCTGCGGTCGGCGAACCAGCTGCCGCACCCGGTCCAGGCCTCCGTATCGGGGCGGGGGTTCTGAGCGTGCGCTTGCCACTGACCGAGAGATGGACCGTGCGCGCACCTTCGACGGCCCGGTTCCGGAACAGGTAGCCGTGCAGGCGGTTCCGGCGACGGTGCCCGGTTGCGTCCAAGGCCCACCGGGTGGACAACCAGTTCATGCTCGGACCCGCGCTGCCCGTATCCGCCCGGTCACCGAGCCGATGGGCTTCCTGCCGCTGGGACCGGTCGAAGAGCTACAGGGCGCCTCGGCCCCGGGTCCGCTGGAGATCCGGGTCTACCCCGGCGCGGACGGCGAGTTCGAGCTCTACGACGACAGCGGCGATGGCTATGGCTATGGCTATGGCTACGAGCAGGGCGAGCTGGCCACCACGACCCTGCGCTGGGACGACGCGAACAGCCTCCTACACGTCGCAGCGCCCGCCGGCAGCTACCCGGGCATGCCCACGGCCGTACCGGCCCCGCTGGTGGTCGTGGGGCCCGGGCGCGGCGTCGGGCCCGCCCTCACCGTCGACGCGCCGACGGTGAACGTCGGCGAGCGGGGGTCCACCACGACGCTGAACGGCCCCGACCGGTAGAGCGAGCCGTCGGCGGACCCCGCGGTTCCCATGATTGATCCGCATGCGGCCCGAAGCGGGATCAGGGGAAGTGCATGATCAGCCACTCGCCGGGGCAGTCCAGGCGTCGAGTTCGGAACGGGTCGGCGGATTGGCGCCCGCGCGGGAGCAGGTGATCGCGGCGACGCGGGCGGCGTGCTGCAGCATCGCCTCGGCCTGCTCGGTAGCGAGGCCGCGCAACGACTGTCGCCGGCCGGCGCCGAGCAGGTCGGCACCCGCCAGGTGATCGAGCAGCCCGGACATGAACGAGTCGCCGGCTCCCACCGTGTCCACCACGTCGATCGCCGGCGCGGGGACATCGATCCGCCCGGCCGCCAGCAGACCGATCGACCCCCCGCCGCCCAGGGTGACGATCACGATCGCCGGGCCGGTGGAGAGCCAGTGCTCGGCGACCTTCACCGCGTCCTCGCCGGGCGCCAGCCAGGCGAGATCTTCGTCGCTCACCTTGACCACGTCCGAGAGGGCGACGATCCGCTCCGCCCGTGCGCGCGCGACGTCCGCAGCGCCCATCAACCTCGGCCGGGCGTTCGGGTCATAGCTCACCGTGACCTGCCCGGAGGCCTGTTCGACCAGCGCGACGACGGCGTCCCCGCCCGGCGGCAGGAACGCGGCGATCGAGCCTGTGTGCATGGCACGGTAGGCGCCCAGATCGACGTCGCCGAGAGAGACGTCGCCCGGGAGGTCCCAATCGAGGTCGAAGACGTAGCTAGCCACCCCCAGATCGTCGATCAGGGCGGTGGCGGTCGAGGTGACCGCATCGGTGACCGAGCCGGGCACCAGGGTGACGCCGGAGGATTCCAGGTGCTCGCGGATCGCCAGCCCGCGCGGGTCGGCCCCAATCCTGGTGAGCAGCCGGGCGGCTCGGCCCAGCCGCGCCAGCCCGAGCGCCACGTTCGCCGGGCTGCCGCCTGGATGCTCCGCCCGGACGCCGTCGGTTCCCTCGACAATGTCGACCAGGGCCTCACCGACCACGAGGACGTCGTCCACGCCAACCTCCGTGCTTTCGCTGCCGAATTGCGGTGGATTCGAACGTCGAGCCCGCCGTGCCGCGGACGCCGATCTTAGTCGGGCCGGTGGCTGGCGGCCCGGGCCGTCGCGACTCGTGCCGAGACGTCTCGATTGGCCTTCCCTCCGCCCCCGGCGCCATCACGGGTTGAGGAAGGTTCCCACCGTTCTGGCCGAGGCCAGCCGCGGCCTGGTCCAGCATTGGGCCCGTTGCCGCAGCCACGGTTGCGGGATTCGGGACCCGCGGTCGCCTCCGCTGGCTAGCTAGCTCGTCGCCGGGCCCGACGCTGCAACCAGCCCGGCGGAAGCTGCGGCCTTCTGCACCTCGCTGGCGACTGCGGGCACAACCCGGGAATCGAAGATCGCCGGCACGATGTAGTCAGGCGAGGCCCCGTCCTCCGCGACGATGTCGGCGATTGCCCGGGACGCCGCGACCATCATCGACAAGTCGACCGAATGGGCGCGACTGTCGAGCAGCCCGCGGAACATGCCCGGAAACACGAGGACGTTGTTGATCTGGTTGGCGTAGTCGCTCCGGCCGGTGGCAACCACCGCGACGTTGTCCGGCATCTCCTCGGGCCAGATCTCCGGGTTCGGGTTGGCCATGGCGAACACGATGGCGTCCTTGGCCATCGTGGCTACCCACTCCGGCTGGACCAGACCGGGACCGCTGACGCCGACGAACACGTCGGCGCCCGCCATCGCCGTCGCCAGGTCGCCGCGCAGTCCGTCCGGATTGGTGGCGTCCGCGATGGCCCGCTTCTGCGCGTTCAAGTCCGTGCGGTCCCGCGACACGATGCCGTGCCGGTCCACACCGACGAAGTGGCCAACACCGGCCGTCTGCCACAGCTTGATGCAGGCCACGCCTGCTGCGCCCATCCCGAGAAAGACCACCTTGAGGTCTTCCAGCCGCTTGCCGGCCACCTCGGCCGCGCTGTAGAGGGCGGCGAGGGAGACGACCGCGGTGCCGTGCTGGTCGTCGTGGAACACCGGGATGTCCAGCTCGGCCTGTAGTCGACGCTCGACCTCAAAGCACACCGGTGCCGCGACGTCCTCCAGGTTGATGCCACCGAAGCCGGGCGCGATCGCCTTGCCCACGGCGACGAGCTCGTCGGCACCGGTCGTGCGCACGCAGATGGGGTAGGCATCCACGTTGGCGAGCTGCTTGAACAGCATCGCCTTGCCCTCCATCACCGGCAGGGCTGCCTCGGGACCGATGTTGCCGAGGCCGAGCACCGCGGTGCCGTCGGTCAGGACGGCCACCGAGTTGCCCTTGATGGTGTAGTCCCACACCCGCTCGGGGCGCTGCGCGATCGCCGTGCACACCCGGCCCACCCCAGGGGTGTAGGCCATCGACAGGTCGTCCCTGGTGAGCACGGGGAACTTCGGCGTGACCTCGATCTTGCCCCGCCGATGCCGGTCGAAGACCCGGTCGGTCACCGAGAGCAACTCGACGCCGGCGACCGCCCTCGCCGCCGCCACCACCTCGCGGCCGTGCTCCTCCCCGCGGGTCTGGACCTGGATCTGACGGATGATCACCTTGCCGCGGTGCTCGATGATGTCGATGGCATCCATGAGCGCGCCAGCGGCACCGAGCGCTGACGTCAATCGTCCCAATGTGCCGGGCACGTGCTGCAGCGCCACACGCAACGTCAGCATGTTGCCGGCAGACGGATGGATCATGACCATGTGCCTCACCCTTCACGTCGTCCCCGACCTGGTGCTCACCGTAGTCACATCGGGGCACCCCACGGTGCCAGGACGAGCGGGTATTGGGTCGGTTCGCACGTCGCATCCAGGGGAGGCGCGGATCTGGCCCCGTGCAGGTGACCGTGCGGTTGGCACGTACCCGTTGGGTGACAGCTTCAGTCCTGTCAACTCACGTCGACGAAACTGTTGTCCACAGTTGCGGTTTCGGGTCTTCCGGTGGTCGCGGCGGTGCGGTAAGATTCGAAGATGCGTTCGAACGGACGGTCACCGGAAGTGGGTGGCGGACGCCTCGTCGAGCGCCTGGAGGACCTGCACGCCGCGATCGACGCCCTCGCCGGGGAACTCGACGCCGGGACGCGGACGG
>JBBRHF010000233.1:0-5419 GCA_038223055.1 Actinomycetes bacterium
GGCCGGGCACTGGTCGACGCCGCCTGCTCGCTGGCGGCCGGGGCACGGTGCCTGACCGACATCGAGGCGATGACCCGCCAGAAGGAGATCTTCGGCCCCGAAGGCGGAGCGTCGGACTCCACCATGTTCCGGGTCCTGGACGAGCTGTCTGGGCGGCTGAACGCCGACGGGCTCCCGGGCCGGCGACTGGCCCGGGTGAGCGGGGCGGCGCGGGCGAAGGCGTGGTCGCGGATCGTTGACCGCCACGGGGGGTTGCCGGCGGTGCGGGTCGCCGGCAAGGACCTCACCCGCCCCGGTGCGGGCGGGCAGCCGGAGCGCCCGATCGTGGTGGTGCGGGTGGACGCGACCCTGATCGAGGCCGACAGCAACAAGGACGGGGCAGCCGGAAACTACAAGGGGGGATTCGGATTCCACCCGATGACCGCGTGGTGCAGCAACGTCGGGGACAACCTGGCGGTGATGCTTCGCCCCGGGGACGCCGGCTCGTTCACCGCCTCGGACCATCTGCTGACCCTGAAGGCTGCGCTGGCCCAGATCCCGGCCGGGTACCGCGACGACATGCTGGTCACCATCGGCGGGGCCGGCGCCTCCCACCAGGTCATCGACTACCTCACCAAGCTGAACACCTATCCCACACATGGGAAACGGGGCCGGCGGGTGGAGTACTCGATCGGCTGGCCGGTGGACCAGCGCACCCAAGACGCGCTCGCGGCGGTGCGTGAGGGGGACTGGAGCCCCGCCCTGGGCGCGGGCGGGGGCCCCGAGGACGACGCGGACGTGGTGGAACTGACCGGGCTGCTGCGTGAAAGCCACGTCGGGGACCGCATGTCGGGCTGGCCCAAGGATGTGCGGGTCATCGCGCGGCGCGTGCCGCGTCCCTCCGGCGAGCAAGCCAAACTCGGGGAAGACCCGAACTGGCGTTACGGGGCGTTCGCCACCAACACCGCCCGCGGGCAGATCCAGTGGCTCGACGCGCGGCACCGCACCCAGGCCCACGTCGAGGACAAGGTGAAGGAACTCAAGGCGGTCGGCGCCGAGAATTTGCCCTCCATTATCTTGAGTCATCTTGTTGATCATGACTCTGAGCTGCATGGATGCGTCGTGAACGTGTCTTCGACGTGGCTTTCGTCGGCGCCGGTTCAGCAGGGGCCGATGAGTTCGGCGGGTCGCTTCTCGGGCGTGTCGGCGCGGCCGGACTGGCCGAGAATGTTGGCCATCCGGTGTTCGCCGAGTGCCTGAGCCAGCGCTGCCCGAAGTTCGTGGTTGTCCTGTTCGAGTCGTCGGATCCGTTCGGAGGCGGTTTCGAGTCGGCGCAATAGCGAGGTGTCTGAGGCCCGTTGGCGTTGCGGGGGTGTGGCGGTCGGGGACGGCGGCTGGTGGCGCGCCCGCGCTCGTTCGATCTCGGTCCGCAGTTCGTGTTGGGCGTAGAGCCAGGAGCGCGACACCCCGGCCTCGCGTGCGACGCTGTCGAAGGTGATCGGCTTGCCTTCGGTGTGCATGCGCCGCAGCGCGGCGAGGGCCCGCTGGCGGGTCTGTGTGGCGCGTTGTTTCGCGGCGGCCACGACATGGCGGGAGTTGTCAGCCCGCATCGCTTGCTCCGCTGCGGTCATCGCTGTCTTCGGCCTGGACTTCGCGGATCATGCGGTCGAGGTTGTTCAGGACCTGTGTGTTCATCTGGGCGACGCGGGTGTGACCGCAGGTCGTTGCGTCCTCGATCAGGGTGAGGGTCCGGCCGCGGTGCTCACGCAGCTCGGGCAGGAACTCCGGCCCGGTCAGGAACACCGGGCAGGTCAGGCAGGCGTTGGCGTGCGGGCAGCTCTTCTGCACGGGTAGGCCGCAGTAGCCGTGGGGCAGGGTTTGGGTCGCGATGCCGTAGCGGGTCTTGGCCCACTGGGCTTGGGCGAGTGGCCCGTCGGGGTCGAGGCTGACGCGTTCACCGTTGATGTTGACCTTGGTGGCCTGCTCCCACCGGCGTCGCACGGTCTGGTCGGTGATCCGGGCGTAGTGCGAGGTCATCTGGGTCGACTCGTGGTCGAGTAGGACCCGGACCACTTCTTGGGGGACGTCACGGTGGATCAGCCGGCAGGCGAAGGTGTGGCGCCACTGGTGTGGGGTCAGCCGGGTTGGTTGCCCGTGCTCGTCGCGGACCTCGCAGTCTTCGAGCCAGCTGTTGAGCATCGTGCGGTAGCTGAAGTAGGTCAGGGCGCGCTGCCCGTTGGCGTTGCGGCTGAGGGCGGGGAACAGGTGCGGGTGGGCTTGGGGCCAGCGGGCGGCGACGCGCTGCTGCTGGGCGCGGATCTCAGTTTCTAGTTCGTCGTCGATGGGGACGGCGGCTTCGCGGCGCATCTTGTGGTTGAGGTAGCGCAGGTAGGGGGCGCCTTGACCGTCGTGGACCAGGCAGTCCAAGCCCAGGGTGCATGCGTCGGAGGCCCGCAGCCCGCACCTGATCAGGATCAGGGTGAGCAGGCGTCCTTGCGGGTGGGGCCAGCGGTCCAGGTTGGCCGGCGCCTCGACCTGGGCCATGACGTGCTCGGCGAGCTGGCGGGACAGTGGTGGTGGGCGCCGGGGGGGTGTCGCCGGTGAAGAACACCGCGGTCGTCGGGAGGGTGTCATCCCAGCCGTGTTGTCGGATCGCGTGGAAGAAGGTGCACACCGTGGTGACGCAGTCTTCCTTGAGTTCGGGCCCCCAGGGTTGGGTGCTCAGCCAGGCCAGGTAGCGCTCGAGCAGGGAACGGTCCACCGCGGCCAGTGCGTCCACTGCCGGGCGAGCCTGGGCGAGGAAGACGCTGAACCGGGTCAGGGCCGCGACGTCGGACACGACGGTGCCGATCGAGAGCCCGCAGGTCAGGCGCAGTCGGCACCAGCGTTTGGCCAGTGCGCGTAGCCAGGGTTGGGTGACCCGGTCGAAACGTAGGTGGGTGCGGGCCTCGGGGGCCTTGCCGGGGTTGTTGGTCAGCCCGTGCAGGGTGTGCAGCCGCCACACGTCACGTGGGTACTCGACCTCCCACCCGGTGCCGTCGCGCAGGCGCTCCGCCGCCTCGCGTGCGTGCAGCAGGAAACCCATGTACTGGCCTGAGGGTTTGGTGGCGCTGCGCTCCCGCCACTGCTGCTCGTCGTGGTCGAGCAGGGAGGTGACCCCAGCACCCGCGGCCAGGCGCAGTGCCCACGTAACCACCGGCGGTGGCGCGGTGATGCTCGCTTCGTCGTGGCGGCGCTGGATGGCGTACTGCAGTTCCAGCTTCAGTTGCGGCCCGAGACCGCGGAAGTCGATCCGGGCCTTCCCGCGGAGCAGGCAGTGCGCCACGTACTCCTCGATGTCGGGGCGACCCAGCTGAAACCACCTGGTCTCGTGGGACTTGCAGAACGGGTGATTGTTGCTCTCGGGCCACAGGCTGCAGAACGGCAGCAGGCACTCGCCGCGCCCCTGGGCCGCCACGGGCGGGAGCGCGCCGGCCCACGCGAGCGGATCCGGCTGCCCGGAACGGGCCCATTTGCTGCGGTGACGCATGCACAAACCGAAACCGTTGCGCCCGAACCGGCATCCCGTAACCGTGCAGGTCGACAACTCGCCTCGCCCGATCGGCGGCGGTCCAGGGTCGGCCAGGAACCCGGCCAGGTCGGGGCATCCCCGGGCACGCCAGCGCCCGCCGTGCCCGCCGCACAGGCCGTGCTCCCACCCCGAGCGGTCGCAGCCGGGAACGACACAATCCGGTCGGCCCAGCACCGGATCCGCCGGGTCCGGAACGTAGACATCGACCCGGAACTCGGAGCGAACCGCACCCAGCAGCCTTTCCAGCAGCCCACCCGGGGCGGGGGCCAGCGCCCGAGCCGGCCCGCTCACAGCCGCACCTCCCGACCGGTGAACCAGCCCGCGGCCTCCAAGGTGGCCCGGGCGTCTTCCACGGTCAGGTGGCCGTAGGTGTCGATCGTGGTGGTGATCGAGGCGTGCCCCAGCAGCTCCTTGACGCTTTCCATCCCGGCGCCCTTGCGCAGCAGCCACGTCGCGTAGGTGTGCCGGAAAAGGTGTGCCCAAAGGAGATTCCGGTGTCGCGGCGCAGCCGTTTCACCAGGTCATAGACCGCGGGGTAGGTCAGCGGATGCCCACGCGGAACGCCCCACAGGTTGACGAACACGTAGTCGGAGTCCAACGCGCCGTACTCCTCGTTGAGGTAGTCCGCATACAGCCGCACCAGTTCCGCGCTAGCCGGGACCGTGCGTGGCCGGCCCGACTTCGCCCGAGCCCGGTTGTCGTTGTGGCGCGGCACGACGGTGACCTGTCGTTCGGCGACGCCCACGTCCTCGTGCCGAAGCCCCAACGCCTCACCAATCCGCAGCCCCGTATCCAGCAAAGTCCCGAACAGCAGCCGATCCCGCAGGTGCCCGCAGCCATCCAGGATCACCTGGGCCTCCCGCGCGGTGAGGACCTGCGCCCGAGATGGCGGCGCCGGCAACGTGACCGCCCGTCGCCGCTGCGGGGAGCTCTTGGTGATGTGCGCCAGGAACGGCCTGTATGACGTCGCCGAGGATCTGCCGCGACCGGCAGGGGCCATCGTGACCAGCAACCCGGCCAACGGAACCCCCAGCCGGGCGTGGAACTCGCAGAACGACGTCAACGCCGCCAACTTGCGGTTCACGCTCGCCCCGCCGCAGTGGTGGTCCACCGTAGGCAACACCGCCACCCGCCCATCCCGGGCGGCCGGCGGCAACCGCAGCCACGCCACGAACCCGGCGACGTCTTCCAGGGTGACCCCCGCCCAGTCCCGCTGGTGAACGCCGAGGAAGGTGAACCAGTCCTTCAGGTCGTGTGCGTAGGCCTTGACCGTGTTCGGTGACCGCTCGGTGCAGGCCAGGTAGCCCAGGGACCGCTCGACGGGCTCAACCGGGACATGGTCATCCCCGAGCACCGTCCAAGATTCCGACCCCGAGCCCGGCATGACCACACGCTGTACCCGCATCTGCGCCTCCATCTCCGTGTTGGACGACGCAAGGTAATCGCATCCACGACGTACTCCGCTGGCCTCTCACACCCCCTCGTGCACGTCATGGACAAGGACGGACCAGCTCCAGATAACCTCCAAAGACTGGGACCGCAACAGTGCCTGGCTGCACCTGGCCGCGCTCGCCGCCTCACTGAACGCCTGGCTACGTCACATAGCCCTGGACGGGGGACTCGCCCGAGCAGAACCCAAGGCCCTGCGGTACCGGCTCCTCGGCGCCCCGGGCCGCCACATCACCCACGCCCGCAAACGGATCCTCAAAATCCCACCCGGCTGGGCCCGGTCCGCCGACGTGGTCACCGCCTGGGACCGACTCCAAGGCCTGCACCCGGCCTGAGCACGCTACTCACCGCCCCAACCAGCAGCCCAACACCGGCCGGCACGTGGAACCCGGCGCCCACCCGAGCACATCGGGCCGGGCC
>JBBRHF010000234.1:0-5164 GCA_038223055.1 Actinomycetes bacterium
ATCGTCGGCAACGCGAGAATCAGATGACAACCTACGAACTGGAGGGATTCGACCATGGCAGTCGACCATCACCACGCGGTTCAGTCAGCGGCGGACTACGCGAAGCAGGCGGCCTCGGTCGCGGAGAGCCTCGAGCCTGGCACCTTTGACGCCGTCCAGGCGCTCGCACTCGTGTCCATCGCTCACAGTCTAACCGTTCTGGCGGAGCATTCTCGGCAGTCCTGAACCCGTATGTCGCTCTGGAGTGGTCCGGCATGACCGCGAGACCAGGCCTGAGATAGCAAGGGGTGCGCATGCTGCTCGAGGATGAACGGCGTCAGGTGGTCGCCGCCTGCCGCCGGCTCGTGGACGAGCGGCTCGTGGTGGGCACCGCCGGCAACGTGTCGGTGCGCGTCGAGGATCTGATCGTGGTCACACCCAGCGGGGTGGACTACCGGACCCTGACACCCGAGGCCGTCGGCGTGCACCGCCTCGACGGCACACCGGTAGCAGCGCAGCTGGCACCCACCAGCGAGCTGCCGCTGCACCTTGCGGTCTACGCCGACACCGACGCGATGGCGGTCGTGCACCACCACGCCGTCGCGTCGACCGCACTGTCCCTTGTCGTTGAGCGTGTCCCCACCTCGCACTACTACAGCGCCCTGTTCGGCGGCCAGGTAAGGGTCGCGCCCTACGCGACGTACGGCAGCGATCAGCTTGCCCAGAACGTCGCTGCGGCCCTGCAGGGTCGCGGCGGCGCGCTGATGAGCAACCATGGGGCCATCTGCATCGGGGCGACGATCGACCAGGCCTTCGACCGGGCCGTCTACCTGGACTGGATGTGCGAGGTCCAGCTGCGGGCCATGTCCACCGGCCAGCCCGTCAAGGTGCTCCCAGACGAGGAGATCAGCCGCGTCGCCGGGCTGCTCGCCGGATATGGCCAGACCGTCCCCCCGTCCTGACCACGTGGACCCGACGAGCGCCGGTGCCTACGCTGCCGTCACGTTCTCGAACAACGCAAGGAAGGGGCGAGGCTCGATGGTGCGCGCGATTGAGTGGCTCGACGACCCCCGACCCACGATCAGGCTCATCGACCAGACCGCGTTGCCCGCTGCCGAGCGCTACATCGAGGTCACCACAGTCGACGTACTGGTCCAGGCCATCCACGACCTCGTCGTGCGTGGCGCGCCGGCGCTGGGAGCAGCCGGCGCGCTGGGCGTCGCCCTGGCGATGGCCCAGGGGGCCGACGAGGGCTGGGCACCGGGACGGCTCGAGGACGAGATCGACAGGGTCCGCGATGCCCGGCCGACGGCGGTCAATCTCGCCTGGGGCGTGAATCAGGTGAGAGCGTCGGTCCCCCGCGGAACGGCGGAGGTCCTGCGCCTCGCCCGACAGGTCCTCACCGAGGACGAGGCGGCGAACCGCCAGCTCTCCCGCCATGGCGCGGACTGGATCCTCGGGCGGGTCGCGGGCGAGAAGGTGCGGGTGATCACGCACTGCAATACCGGGGCGTTGGCCACCAGCGCCTGGGGAACCGCCTACGGAATCATCCGCGAGCTGCACACGCGGGGCCGCCTGGGCCTGGTCTATGTCGATGAGACACGGCCCCTGCTGCAAGGCGCGCGGCTGACCAGCTGGGAGCTTCTGTACGACGGGATCGAGCATGTCGTCCAGGCTGATGTCGCGGCGGCGAGCACCATCTTGCGCGGCCTGGTGGACGTCGCGATCATCGGAGCCGACCGCATCGCCGCGAACGGGGACACCGCCAACAAGGTCGGTTCGGTGAGCCTTGCGCTGGCCTGCCAGCGAGCCGGAGCGCCCTTCGTCGTCGCGGCGCCGTCGTCCACCGTCGACCGCAGCGCCGCCTGTGGCGAGGACATCGTCATCGAGGAACGACCGGAGGACGAGGTGCTCTGCCTCGCCGGGGTGCGGACCGCACCCGCAGGTGCCCGGGCCCACAACCCGGCCTTCGACATCACCCCTCACGACCTGATCAGTGTCATCGTCACCGAACTCGGCGCCGCCAAGCCGGGATCTGGCCCGCCGCGATGACCTGCGGGCCACGACGGGCCGGCTGACAGGATCATCCAGGGGGAGGTCACGGATGGACAGCGGCAGCGAGAACTCCACGGCGTACGTCGGCCTGCGCACCCCGCGGCTGACCCTGCGGGCGTGTCGCCCGGAGGACCGCCGCTCGTTCGCGGCAATGAACCGGGATCCGCGCGTGATGGCCCACTTCCCCGGCCTGATGGATGGCTCGTGCCGTCCTCGGCGAACACCCGCGACAGAGGGCGCGTACTGATCCCGACGGCCGCCGCGACCTGGGCGCGGTCGCCTCAAGGACCGCAGCCGTCAGAGTGCGGCACCGCAGCCGACTGCGACGTGCGCACTTGCGCAGTCAGCGTCGGCTCCGGGTCGACGCACGGCCTGTTCGGCGATCGGCCGGCGGTCGGACAGCACGGGTCGACGGGCCGCCTGAGCGACCCCATCACCCGAGCCGCGGAACGCGGCGCAGGGCAGGCTCGCTCTGGCTCGCTCTGGGGCGAGATCCGTTCACCCGCGCTTTCGCCGCGCACACGAGATCCGAGGCAGCAGAGAACCATTCCTATCCGGACATTGGTCCGCCGGTCGTGCAGCATCCGGGTGCCGCGGTTGCCGACTCGGTCGGACCCTTCCCCCGCGTCGGGCGCACCCGTCACTTCCGCGTTGGTCGCGGCATACTGCGGGGATGCTGATCGCGGAGGAGTTGATGTTGCTTGGGCTCGACGGGGCAAAGGGGGCGCCGGTCAACAGCAGCAAGCAGCAGCTCAAGGTCGGCATGTCCGGATCCCTTGTCGCCGAGCTCGCGTTGATGGAGCTGCTCGAAGTGCAGGAGAAGCGATTCGTCGTCAACGGTCCGCCTCCGGCCGACCCGCTCCTGGCTCGGGTGCACGCCGAGGTGGCCACCGGCAAGGGTCGGCGCAGCAAGGGACAACTCCGGCGGCTGGACAGAGCGGTCGGCGGGGTTTGGGGCGTGGTCGAGGATCGCCTTGTCGAACAACGAGTTTTGGGCCGCCGTCAGGACCACGTGCTGATGTTTCCCGTACTACGGACCCCGGTGGTGGACACCGGCGCGCAAATGAAGGTGGTGCAACGGGTGCGGGCCGCGGCCGCCGGCAACAGTGAGCTGGACCAGCGTACTGCGGTGTTGTTGGCCATGTCCGGCCCGTGCCGACTGCTGGAGGTCGTGGCCCCAGAACGGGACGGCCGCCGGCACGCGCGCAAGCGCATCGACGAGGCGACTCAGATGACACCGGTGGCCCCGGTCGTCAGGGCGGTTATCCAGAACGCTCAGGCCGCAGCCTCGGGCTGACGGATTGCCGGCCTGTTCCAAGCGGTTTTCCACGACGCGTGTCGACAAGGAACGGGTTCTCGGTCCCGCGCGTCGGGCCCCGTGCCGCCTCTGAACCCGGTGCGGTGACCACCTCGGCGATCTGCGACTCGGATGCGTGCTGCAGAAGCAGAGCCGCTGCACGGCGACCCCTCCGTGCCAGCTATGGTGCGAACGTCGATGCGCGGGAGCAGCGAACCTACGAGGCCATCGACGTACTGCCTGAGGGTTGTCGTAAGGTCGCCAGGCGGACGTGGTGTGCGGGAGTTCGGCAAGCATCGCCTTCGCGGCCTCATCGTCACCTTGGCTTCACCCCCGCATATCAAGCACTATTCGACGCGCGACACGAATGGCGCCCAGCCAGAACCGGTCCCAGTGGGAAATGGGCGTGTTCTTCAGGTGGCCCGCGCAGAGCTGTCCGCGTGGGGAATCGGAGGCCCTGGCATGGGGTCGTGCCGCAGTTCTGTTGCGCCCTCGTCGCGTGTGCGGCATGAACGAGTCGGCTCGTAGGCGTGCGACGGAATCGCTACGGATCCGTGTCCCGACGCTCGCCGGTGGTCACTGTAACGGATTGCCCTTCCGACAAGACGCCAAGCCGGCACCGACATCGCTTCGGCACCGGTCCGGCTGCAAGCCCGGCGGCAGCCCGGCCATCCCAAGTCCACGCTGACGCAGGTCGAGGATCCCGACGAGGTGGTCGTCCACGAACCGGGTGGTATACCGGCGGTGCGGGCAGTGCCGTCACGGTCGCCCGGTCACGGGGCGCGGTGTGACTGCTGTCGCGACGCGAAGTTCGTGAGGAGGTCGACAATGATCTGCTGTTCGATCTTGGCCGCCTCGGAGCCCGTACCGCCACGTCCTGTGGTCCAGCGTGCGAGGTCGCCTGCTGTCGAGCCGTGGTCGTTTGCCAGGCTGGCGTCCGCGCCTGCGCCCAAAAGAGCAGCCACAGCGGCCGAGCATCGGTTGCGGACGGCCCGGTGCAGTGGAGTCACCCCGCCGCGGGCGGCAGCGTTCGGGTCGGCCCCGGCCTCAACGAGGTACTCGATGACCGCCCGTTGCCGCGTCGGATTCCAATTCGGTGCGCCGGGGGCACCCATGACCGCTGCGTGCAGAGGTTCGCCACCCCGACGGTTACGTGCGCGAGCGTCAGCGCCTCGCGCCACCAAATCACGCGCGATCTGCAGTTCGTAGGCGAACGCCGCAGCGTGCAGAGCCGTGTCACCCTCGTAGACCTGAGCGTGACAGTCGACGACGAAAAACTCGGCCCAGCGATCCAGGCGTGCCGTCACCAACCCCGGTGCAGCCTCAACCGACGCCCTCACGGACGCGTGATCACCCGACGCAATGGCCACCAGCAAGCCGGGTAGGCCGTCAATATCAGCCACGTGGCGCGCCACCTCGCCCGGATAGCTCAGACCTGTCCATCAATCTTGGCGCATGCCCACCCCGCGACGCTCGACTGGCAACGACGAACGCAAGCTGACATTTCTCGACGTCCGACATCGAGGTCACGGGAACTGCCTTCTGTGTCCTGACAGCGATTGACCAACTGCGCGCTGTTGGCGAGGGCACGACCAGCACATCTTAGCCTGAATCCGTGGACGGGCGGGGTGGGTGTCGGCGTGGGAACGAGGAAAGTGCCTTCTGTACCGGGAGAATCTGGATTGTTGAGACCTGGAGGCTTATTCACAATGTGGTTCGGTAGAACTCCAGTCCAATGACCGCGGTGATTGTTTCGGGGAATGTTTGGATCGGCCGGCGGTAGTCGGTGTGCAGGATCCTCCAGGTTTTCACGTGGTTGGCGATGGTGCGTTC
>JBBRHF010000235.1:0-5082 GCA_038223055.1 Actinomycetes bacterium
GGCGGCGCCGGTCAGGGGGAAACCATCGAGGCATTCACCGGCGTGGGCCGGCTGGGCATCCTGGACACCATGACGATCGTGGCCTGGGAGCCGCCGCACCGCTGCGTCGTGCGTCACACCGGGCGGTTCGTGCGCGGCTCCGGTGCGTTCGAGGTCGAGGAGCGTCCCGGGGGGCGCTCCCGCATCGTGTGGTCGGAGTGGCTCGACCTGCCGTTCGGTCGCCTCGGCCGGCTCGGCTGGCCGCTGGTCCGCCCGGTCGCCCGCCTCGGCGTCGCCTACTCGCTGCGCCGGCTCGCGCGCTACGTCGAGCGTGGCTACGTCGAGCGGCGCCGGTGAGCGGGGCCCTCGCCGGGCCTGACGGCCTGCTCCGGTGTCCCTGGGGGGTCGGGACGCCGGACTACCTCGCCTACCACGACGACGAGTGGGGCCGGCCGGTGCGGGGCGAGACCGCACTGTTCGAGCGGCTCTCGCTGGAGGCCTTCCAGTCCGGTCTGAGCTGGCTGACCATCCTGCGCAAGCGACCCGCCTTCCGCAGCGCCTTCGCTGGTTTCGACCCGCAGCATGTCGCGCGCTTCGACGACGACGACGTGCGCCGACTGCTCGACGACCCCGGCATCGTGCGCAACCGGGCCAAGGTGGCCGCCACCATCGCCAACGCCCGTGCCGTGCTCGCGCTGGACGGCTCGTTCGAGGCGCTGCTCTGGTCGTTCGCACCCGACAGCGCCCGGCCACGACCCGCTGATCCGTCCCAGGTCCTGCCGGTCACTCCGGAGTCGAAAGCGATGGCAAAAGCGTTGCGGAGCAACGGGTTCCGCTTCGTCGGGCCGACCACGGCGTATGCGTTGATGCAGGCGACCGGGATGGTGGACGACCACCTGGCCGACTGCCACGTGCCACCGAGAGGGCGCCCGGCGGCTTAGGCTCGCCTGGCTCAGCGGCCGCGGAAGGTGGGCTGCTCCTTGGCCAGGAACGAGGCGACGGCGTCGCGGTGGTCGGCCGTCGCGCCGGTCAGCGACATCATGGCGCCCTCGAATTCGAGGGACTCATCCAGCCCGTGGCCGGCCGAGAACGCGAGCGACCGGCGGATCGCGCCGTAGGCCACCGTCGGGCCTGCTGCCAGCCTGGCCGCCAGTGCCTGGGCGACCGGGAGCACCCCGGCCGGCTCGACCACCTGCGTGGCGAGGCCCAGCGCGAGCGCTTCCTCGGCGGGGATCTTGGACGGGAGCAGCAGCAGTTCCTTCGCCTTGGCCAGGCCGACCAGGCGAGGCAGGGTCCACGAGGATCCCGAGTCGGCCGCCAGCCCGATCGCCGAGAAGGCCATGGCGAAGCTGGCGGTCCGGGCCATGATGCGCAGGTCGCACGCGAACGCGAACGCCGCCCCCGCCCCCGCGGCAACCCCGTTGACGGCGGCGATGACCGGCTTGGGCATCGTCGCCAGGGTGGTCGCGATCGGCGTGTAGTGCTCGGGCACGGTCGCCCAGACAGCCTCGATGTCGCCCTCCAGGTTGCGCGCGTGCTCGGCCAGGTCCTGGCCGGCGCAGAACGCGCGACCGCTGCCGGTGAGCACGACGACGCGGATCGAGGGGTCCTGCGCAACCCGAAGCAGCGTGTCCCGCAGCGCCACCTTGAGCTCGGTGTTGAGGGCGTTAAGGGCGTCGGGCCGGTTCAGCGTCACTGTCGCCACGCCGTCGGTCTGGTCGTAGAGCAGGGGCATCGGTCACATCTCCTTGCGGGTCAACGAGTTCACGGGGGACAGGTCCAGGCTTCCGGCGGGATCACGGCCCGCGCAGGCAGGCATTGACGAAGCGGGTAGCCGCAGGCAGCAGGCGGGCGCTCTCGGCGTCGAATCGCTCGCCGGGGTCCCGCCGGGCCAGCCGGCCGGCAGCAGCTCAGCGGGGAGCCCCGGGTCGAGGAACAGGAACTTGCGCCATTTCGTGCACGAGGCGGGACCGCGCGGCGAAGGACTCTCGTCGGCCGACCCGGCGGGTGCATCGGCCGTGACCGCCTGCGCGTCGTCGAGCCACCGGCGGTGGGACCGGCCGAGTCCCTCGAGATCCCACGCGCGGCGTACGAGCCCGCCGCTGTCCCCCTCGTGCCGGGCCGCGAACCGCTCCGCCCTGACCCCCTCGGCGTCGAGCAGGACGTCGACCTCGGCGGAGGCCCGCGGACCGAGCCAGGTGCCGTCATCGAGCGCGGCGTAGCCGAGGAAGGTCATTCCCGCCCGCACCCGGTCGCGCCGGCTGCGCTGGCTCAGGGCTCCGGTGACGACCAGGTGCCAGCGACCGTCCCCGGAGGCGGGCTGGGTGCGATAGATGCGGGCCGCGGCGTCGTCCAGGCGGCGTACGGCGCGTGGGGTCAGCGCGTAACCCGCCCCGCCGGCGAGGCGCACCGGCTCGAGCCAACCCTGGCGCGCCATCCGTGACACGGCGGTCCGCACGGCCGGAGCGGCCACGCCGAGGGGGGCGAGCAGCCGCACCAGGGCGGCGACGGGCGCCCTGCCGCCCCGCTGGCGCAGGTGGTCGCCATAGAGGTCGAACAGAGCGGACCGGGCGTTCACGGGCCGCAGTCTGCCGTGCTGGCGGCGGCGCGCGTTTCGCCGGGCGGGCGTAGGCAGGGATAATGGCTGTTCACATACACGCCGGGTCGATGGCGCGCGGGGTTCGCCCCGTGCCGTGCTCGTTCTCCGGTGTGTCTCATCGAAGGGAGCGAGCATGGCGGCCATGAAGCCGCGGACGGGCGACGGTCCGCTCGAGGTCACCAAGGAGGGGCGCGGCATCGTGATGCGGGTCCCCCTGGAGGGTGGCGGGCGCCTCGTCGTCGAGCTGTCGGCCGACGAGGCCAACGCGCTCGGAGACGCACTCAAAACTGCTGCTGGCTGAGCAACCGATGCTGTCCCGGCTGGTTTCGGTGGGCCCCAGAAGACGCCCGCCGGGACCGGCCCCTTTGTCGACGTACGACGTCGACGTACGACGGGATACGACGCGGTGGGGCGGAGCGCTGGCTTCTCGGGGTCGGCTAGCGCTTGACGGCGACCAGCAGGCCGTCGCCGGAGGGCAGCATCGCCGAGATCAGGCGCTCGTCGTCACGCACAGCTTTCCCAAGCTCACGGATCGTCGTTGTCGCCTCGTCGCGCTGGGCCGGATCGGCGACCCGGTCGTGCCACAGGGCGTTGTCGAAGACCACGACGCCGCCCGAGCGGAGCAGCCGGATGGCCTGCTCGAGGTAGTCGGCGTATTCGACCTTGTCCGCGTCGGCGAACACCAGGTCATAAGCCCCGTCGGTGAGCCGGGGGAGCACGTCCAGCGCCCGCCCGGAGATCAGCCGGACCCGGTTGTTCGCGACCCCGGCCTCGGCCAGGGTCTCTCGCGCTGCCCGGTGGTGCTCCGGCTCGATGTCGATGGTGGTCAGCACGCCGTCGGGGCGCATGCCTCGCAGCAGCCACAGCGACCCGACCCCGGCGCCCGTGCCGATCTCGACCACTGAACGCGCGTTGGCCGCCGCAGCGATCACCCGAAGCGCGGCTCCCGCGCCGGGGTGGACCGGGACGCAGCCGAGCTCGGCGGCCTTCGCGCGAGCCGTGCCGAGCACCGCGTCCTCGGCGACGAACTCTTCGGCGTAGGACCAGCTGCTCTGCCGGTTCGTGCTGATAGCGGCCTCCCGGGCGCGTGACGGTGAGCCCCCGGCGGATCGCGGAGGGCGCGTGCGACCTCAAGCGTAGTCGGGAAGCCGGTCGGGCGACGCACGACTCCACGCCGCCGGTCGGGGAACTGCGCACCCGTTCGGGGCGTTGGCCGGGAACATCTGCAATCCCGACCGGGTTGGCCCACGAACAAGGAGTACAGGCACCATGAGTGCAGCCGCTGTTCTTGACCGGGGAGGTGTCGTCGTGAGCGATCCGATGCACCTGCCTGACGCTGTGGCCGTCGGTGGCGCAGCGGTCGAGGAGCTTGCCGACTGGACACCCCCCAGCTGGGACGAGGTGGTCCGCACCCACTCTGCCCGGGTCTACCGCCTCGCCTACCGGCTTACCGGCAACCCGCACGACGCCGAAGACCTGACCCAGGACGTGTTCGTGCGCGTCTTCCGGTCCCTGTCCAGCTACAGCCCCGGGACCTTCGAGGGCTGGCTGCACCGCATCACGACCAACCTGTTCCTCGACCAGGTGCGCCGCAAGAAGCGCATCCGGTTCGACGCGCTCGCCGAGAACGCGGGTGACCGGCTCGCGAGCCGCGACCCCAGCCCCTCGCAGGTCTACGACGACCAGCACTTCGACGCCGACGTCCAGCACGCCCTGGACCAGCTGTCGCCGGAGTTCCGCGCCGCCGTCGTGCTCTGTGACATCGAGGGCCTGCCCTACGAGGAGATCGCCGCCACGCTGGGCGTCAAGCTCGGCACGGTGCGCAGCCGCATCCACCGCGGTCGCGCTCAGCTGCGCTCCCACCTTGAACATCGCGCTCCGCAGGGTGGCGCCCGCGGGCGCCGGCTCGACGTCGTGGACGCCGCAGAAGGCTCGGACGGTACGTCGTGAACCACCGCCGCCACCTGCACCAAGGGGTGTCGGCGCTCGTTGACGGCGAGCTCGGCCATGACGCCCGGGACCGCGCGCTGGCCCACCTCGCGCACTGCGACGGCTGTCGCCTGCTGCTCGACGCCGAACGCTCGCTCAAGGCACGGCTCGCGCGGGCACCCGCGCCTGGGCCTTCGGACCGGCTGCTGTCCAGTCTGCGCAGGCTCTCCGAGGCGCCGTCCGCGCCGTCGGGCCGGGGAATCCCGCCGTCGGGCCGCGGGACCCCCCCCATATCCTCCGCGCCCTGGGTGGGGCCGCTCGTCCCGATCGTGCCCGCGCTTCCTCCGCCCGGGCGCTTTGCCGGGTCGCTCCGCCCTCGTGGCCGTGGCGACGGTGGCCGACCTGGGGAGGGCAGCTATCGTCGCGCGCCGCGCCGCCGCCCGGCCCGCGTGGCCGCGGCCGGGGCGCTGTCGGTCGGCGTCCTGATGCTCGGCACGGCATTCGCTGCAGGGGGCGCGCAGCCGCAGCCTGCGGCACCGGTGATTCCCCAGACGGCCGAGTTCACGATCGAGCAC
>JBBRHF010000236.1:0-4970 GCA_038223055.1 Actinomycetes bacterium
GGGGTCGCCTTCGCCGTGGAAGGTCCCCCCGACATCTCCTGGACCCCCCGGTTTGTCCTCGTGCTCGCGTTCCTCGGACTGGTGGCCACCGCAGCAACCACGCTGGCCTGGTTCGTGGAGGCGCAACGGTCGGCGTTGTCCTCGCTGACCATGTGGATGTTCCTGATACCCGTGTTCGGCCTGCTCATCGGATTGGTCGTGCTCGGTGAACGACCAAGTGCCTGGACGGGAGCGGGCATCGCGCTGGTGCTGGTCGCGATGTGGATGTCGCTCACCAAGCAGCCCATTCCCGGCGCCGGGCCGCCGGGCGTTCTGTGCGCGGCGTGCCCCTGCGGCGCCGTCGCGGAGGAAACGCATTGAAACCCACCCCAGACGCGACACGGCATCGACGACCTCGATCTCAACCACCAATCCTTCTGGAGATGCAGTGACCACTCGTGACGTGCCCTCGCCAACCGGCAGTGTCGGCACAGACGAGACGTGCCCCCTGTCCGAGGCAGAGCCAGGCGGGCTGGACGCCTACTTGGCGGGCAGCGAACCACCTGTCCGCGGGCCAGATGCATCGGCTGGACGACCCGTTGCTGCGCGAACTGCCGCGCCTGGAGCAGGTCAAACCCCCGTTGCTGGAGTTCGACGCGCTGTTCACCGCCGACCGGACGGTCATCTTCGCTCACCACGGCAACCCGACCCTCATCCACCGGCTCACCTACCGGCGAACGAACGCCGCCAACATTCACGTTCGCGGGTACGAGGAGGAGGGCACCGCCACCCCCCCGTTCGACACGGTCTTGCTCTCCGGCCTGGACCGGTTCCACCTGATCATCGACGTCATCGACGGGGTGCCCGGTCTGGGCACGACAGCCGCGCCGCTACGGCAGCGGATGGTCGATGAACGGGTTGAGGGCCTGCGCCTACACCCGCGGATATGGCCTGGAGGTTCCGGCGATCAGCGGCGGGACGTGGCCCTACGACGAGGAGTCCAGCTCATGAACCGGCGCCGCGCCCTGTCCGGACTGGGGCTTTCGACTGGGAAGCGGGCCCGGCTGTACCGCATCTTGTACCGTCATGGTCTGGGTAACGGCACCGCGATGTTCCTGCCCTACGACCAAGGCCTGGAGCACGGACCTCGGGACTTCTTCGCCAATCCTGCCGCCGCTGACCCGGCATACATCGTGCGTCTGGCCGTGGAAGGTGGCTTCAACGGCGTTGCGCTCCAGGTGGGCAACGCCGAGAAGTTCTATGCCGACGTCGCCGGCGAGGTACCGCTCATTCTCAAGCTCAACGGGCGCACCGAGCTGCCGCCGGCCGACGCCCCGTTCTCTCCGCTCAACGCCTCGGTCCGCGACGCGGTCCGCCTCGGCGCCGACGCGATCGGATACACCCTCTACGTCGGGTCCTCCCGGCAGGCTGAGGACTTCGCCCAGTTCCGGATGGTCCGCGAGGACGCCGAAGCTCAGGCGATGCCGATCATCGTCTGGGCTTACCCCCGCGGCAGCGCGGTGGAAAATGCCGGAGGTCAGGACAGTTTCTACGCGATCGACTACGCAGCCCGCACCGCGGCCGAGGTCGGCGCCGACATCGTCAAGGTGAACGTCCCAGACCCGAGCGCCACTCAGGGCGTCAAGGCGCCCTATGACCGGTCCTACACCACCCAGCAGGCTGTAGCGGCGGTGGTCGCCTCGGCCGGACGTGCCCAGGTGGTGTTCTCCGGAGGGACCAAGGCCGGCGACGAGACGGTGCTGTCGCGCACCCGTGAGGCGATGGACGCTGGCGCGATCGGCGTGATCTACGGGCGCAACATCTGGCAACGCGAGCACGACGAGTCGCTGCGGTTCACCGCGAAGATCACCGACATCCTGGCCCGCTACCCCAACCCCACCGAGACCACGGTGTGACTGACCAGGAATCACCGGGCGCCGGGCTGCGCCTGCTGGGCTACAACGCGGTCATCTTCGACATGGACGGTGTGGCCACCGACACCGCCTCGATGCACGCCGCCGCGTGGAAGCAGATGTTTGACGAGGTGCTCCATGACCTGGCTGGACCGCAGGCGAGTGGGTTCGACATCGAGAGCGACTATCGCAGTTACGTCGACGGGCGTACCCGAGAAGACGGCGTGCGCGCCTTCCTCGCGTCGCGCCAGAACAAGCTGCCCGAAGCCAGACCGACGACTCGGCGCAGGCCCGCACCGCGCTGGGTCTGGCGACCCGCAAGCAGCAGCTGTTCGGCCAACAGCTGGCGCAAACCGGAGCCACGGCGTCCCTAGCTCGGTGGTCCCGCTGCAACGGTTGCGCGCCGCGGGGACTTCGACGGCCTGCGCAGGATGGGCCGGGTGCGCATCGACAAGGATCTCGACAAGCACGCCCCGCGCATCCATGCCCGGGTCGCTGAGCGGATCTGGACCAGCCTGGCCACTCAAACCGTCGTCGTCCCAGGGACCGCCGCCGCTGCGAAAGTCTTGCCCGGTCTCGCTGCCCAGATCCTGCAGCTGCGCGATCAGCGCAAGCAGATCGCCCGGGACGTGGAGAAGGTCCTCGATGCGCACCCTCTTGCCGAGGTCTTGACGTCCATGCCAGGAGTCAGCGTCAAGATCGCAGCAACGCTCTCTGGCAGAGATCGGCGGCGACATGTCCGCGTTCCCCACCGCCGCGCACCTGGCCGCCTACGCCGGCCTCGCTCCCGTCACCAAACGATCCGGCACGTCCATCCGCGGTGAGCACGTCAACCGAGGCGGCAACAAGCGACTCAAGAACGCCCTGTTCATGGCCGCGTTCACGTCCCTGCGCGCCGACCCAGCCAGCCGCGCCTACTACGACCGCAAGCGAGCCGAGGGAAAGAAGCACAACGCCGCACTGATCTGCCTCGCCCGACGCAAGACCGAGTCCTGTTCGCCATGATCAGAGACCACCAGCCCTACACTCCCTCGAGCCCCGCAGCCGCTTGACGAACGACATAGGGACACCCCCCCGGTCCAGGATTTCTCTCGTCTCGGTCGCTCGAAGGGGTTGAACCACATCTGGCGACCAAGGCAGATCTTAGGGTTAGGCGCAGGCAATATCCGCAGCAGTGACAGCCGCGTGAGGAGGAGCAGATGGCCTGGCTGGCGACCGGAGCGGGTGCCGCCCTAGTTCTGCTCGTCATGCGCGACATCTTTCACACGTTGGGCCATCCGGAAGGGCAGGGACGTATCAGTCATCTCGTGCTGCGCACCACGTGGCGACTCTCACGGCGTAGGGGCGGCAAGGGGCACCTGGCGCGGTTGGCGGGACCGCTGGCATTGCTGGCCGTCATCATCGTGTGGGGTATCTTGGCGGTGCTCGGATGGGCGTTGCTCTACTGGCCCTCTGTGCCGACGGGCTTCAAGTTTGCTTCCGGACCCGTCCCAGGCGCCGGTCGCGGCTTACTGGATAGTCTCTACGTGTCAATGGTCACCATGTCGACTCTCGGTTTCGGTGACATCGTCCCGACCTCCGCTTGGTTGCGCATCGTCACCCCCCTTGAGGCATTGTTCGGTTTCGCGCTACTCACCGTCGCGGTGTCTTGGGTGCTGCAGATTTATCCGGCGCTGACCCGGCGCAGAGTTCTCGCGATCCGGCTATCGGTGCTGCGTCGCGCCGACGTTGTCACCGCGCTGCATGACCCCGGTTCCTTAATGCTCCCCAGGCTTCTGGATGACCTGTCGACCGAAATCATCCAAGCTGCGGTGGACCTACGTGAGTATTCGGAGACTTACTACTTTCGAGATATCGACCCAAACGCCTCGCTCGCTGCATCGCTCACCTACGCGGTGGAGCTGGGACGAATTGGTACCACGGCGCAGGCGGTTGACGTGCGACTAGCGGCAAACAATCCTGAACCGTGCGCTCGAGGAGTTTGCCGAGGTCCTACGGGGCCGGTTCCGGCACCCGGGTCACAGCGTGTCGGACGTGCTCGCCGCCTATGCGACCGATCAAGGACATCCGCGCGCATAGCCGATCCGGAACCAGCCTGGTCCGCCTTGGTCGGCAAAGTCCCAGCGGTGAGCCCGACCTGTCTGGGGGTCTGTCCCGAGCTAACCTCGCATTTTCGTGATCTTGATTTGCGGTGCGTGAGGTAGAAGAAACGGGAGTGCCTGTGTTCACATGCGCCCGTTCGTGCGCCTGGACTGCATGCAGATGCGAATTGTCGAGGGCGTCGGGTTGCGAGCTCGACCCTCACCGGGAGGCTATCGGTTGGCCTTGGCCGCCCCGCCCCGCCGCGCCTGCACCCAAGGCATCGCCGCGGCATCACGGGCGCCAGCCCAAGTGGTTGTCCAAACGCGGTGCCCCACCTGGCCAGCATCCGCCTGGAGGGCCGCTCCAACGCTTCCTGCTGACCCCAAAGTGCTGAGCGCATCGCCCTGGAAGCCTGGTTCCGGCGCCGTACGCCTAGCGACTCATGGCGGCGGTCGGATCCAGGGGCAGGCCACGAACCGACCTAACGGGCTGGCGCGGAAATGTCGCCGCTGAGAGCCGCGGCAAACTCGTAGGATCGCACCAGGCGTTGCGCTTGCGCGTTCGGCACCCGGACCATGTCGTCACGGAGCTTGGCAACCACAAGCTGGGGATCCTCACTGACCTCGACGCCGGTGAGACTCCGCGCGGGCAGGTACAGCTGACCGGTGGCACCGAGTCCGGCGAGGACGCTGGCGTTGCAGCCTGCGATCTCCCGGAACGCGCCGGCGCCCCCGTGGACGAGGGCACCCAACTCGGGGTCCGGGTCCCGGTGGTGGGATCGAGCGGCATCAGGGCGCGGCACAGGTCGCGGTTGGCGTGTGTGTCGGCGCGCACGATGCCGGCCGCCGGGGTCAACCGTGCAGCCCGCGAGCCTTCTTGAACGCCACGGCCACGGCCGCGTCGAGCCGGCCACGACGCTGCTCCGGGGATGTCGGCGTGCGCGTGACCTACTTGAAGAACCAGGACAGCGACACCCCCAGCAGCAGGCACGTGAGC
>JBBRHF010000237.1:0-4906 GCA_038223055.1 Actinomycetes bacterium
GGGGTGGCCCGCGCGCTCGTCGCCGCGGCGGACCGGCACCCACTCGACGACCACGCCCTGGCCCACCTGGGCGCCGCCGACGTGGTCCTGCACGGCTGCCGCGCAGCGCTGGACGCGGCCGCTGGCGAGATCGACGCCGACCCCGTCGACAGCCGCGGCGCTGGCGAGCGCCGAGCCGCCCGCGTGCGCGCGCTCGCCGAGCAGGCGGCGACCGAGGTCATGGCGCGGGTCGGGCGGGCGCTGGGCGCGGGCCCCCTGGCCCAGGACGGCCGCCACTCCCGCCGGGTCGCGGACCTCACCGTGTTCGTGCGCCAGAGCCACGCGGAGCGCGACCTGGCCCGCATCGGAGCGCTCGTGCTCGCGGGCGGAGCCGGCTGGTGAGCGTCACCATCGCCGGGGACGGCACGACCGAGGCGGCCTGGCGGCCCTGGCTCGCCGAGCAGACCTGGCCGGACCTTGACCTTGCTGCGGTGGCCGGTCGCCGCGTCGTGGTCCTCGCGGCCCACCCCGACGACGAGGTCCTCGCCATCGGTGGCCTGTTGCGGGCACTGAACCTGCTCGGTGCGCGGCTCACATTCGTCTGGGCGAGCGCGGGGGAGGCCTCCCACCCTGATTCGCGTTCCCCGGTGGTGGGCACGATGGCCGCGCTGCGTCGCGTCGAGGCCCTCGAGGCCCTCATCATGCTTGGCGTACGTCGTTGTGTCGGCCATGAGGTCGGCCTGCCCGACAGCGGCGTCGCCGCCCACCCGGCGGCCCTGGATGCGGCGCTCGACTCCGTGCTCGACGGAGCCGGCCCGGCGGTCCTGCTCGCGCCGTGGCGGAGTGACGGGCACCCCGACCACGACGCGTGCGGCCGGGCAGCCGCCGAGGTGGCCGCCCGACGCGGCGCGGATCTGCTGGAGTATCCCGTCTGGGCCTGGCACTGGGCTCGGCCCGGGGACCCGCGGCTGCCGTGGTCGCGGGCGTTTCGGGTGCCGCTCGACCCCGCCGCGCGCCTGGCCAAGGCCGCCGCCGTGGCCTCGTTCGTGACCCAGGTCGCCCCCATCGGCCCGGCGCCCGAGGACGCGGCGGTGCTCTCGCCCGCTGTGTTGCAGCGGTTCGCCCGCGGAGCCGAGGTCGTGTTCCGGTGAGCCTGGGGCACGGCTACTTCGACGAGCACTACGCACGCAGCGCCGACCCGTGGAGCTTCGACACCCGGTGGTACGAGCAGCGCAAGCGCGCCCTCACCCTGGCCGCCCTCCCGTCGCCGCGTTACGCCGACGCTTTCGAGCCCGGCTGCTCGGTGGGCGTGCTGACCGCGGACCTGGCGGCGCGCTGTGACCGGTTGCTGGCAAGCGATATCTCCGAAGCGGCGGTCGGCCTGGCCCGGACCCGGCTGGCCGGTCACCCCGGCGTACGCGTCGAACGCCTGGCCGTGCCGCGGGAATGGCCCGACGGCCGCCGATTCGACCTCGTCGTGGTCTCCGAGGTCGGCTACTACCTGGATCACGCCGACCTGTCGCTTCTGGTCGAGCGGACCGTGGCCAGCCTGACACCAGGTGGTGTCGTGCTCGCGTGCCACTGGCGGCACCCGGTGGCTGACTACCCGTTGCCCGGCGACGCGGTCCACGACCGGCTCCGCGGCCACCCCGGGCTCACCGTCCTGGCCGCCCACAGCGAGGCCGACTTCTTGCTCGACATCCTCGTGGCGCCGCCAGCCGTGTCGGTCGCGGCACGGGAGGGACTGGTGTGATCGAGGCTGTCGCCGTGGTCGTCCCGGCGCGCAACGAGGAACTGCTGCTGCCGGCCTGCCTGGCGAGTCTCGCGGCGACGGTCGCGGACCTGGTCGCCGTACGCCCGGTGCGAGCGCATGTCGTCGTGGTCCTCGACGACTGCACCGACGGGACCGCCGCGGTGGTCGCGACCAGCGGCGAGGACGTCGTAGCCGTGCCGGTCTCGGTGCGCAAGGTGGGGGCGGCCCGGGCGGCCGGTGTGGCTGCGGCGCTGCGCCGCGAGGCCGGGTGCCCGCCAGGGCGGCTCTGGATCGCCAGCACCGACGCCGACTCCACCGTGCCGGTCGGCTGGCTACGCAACCAGGTGGCGCTGGCCGACCAGGGCGCCGACGCGGTCGTCGGCACCGTGACCGTGGCCGATTGGCGGGACCGACCGCCGCACCTGCCCCGGCTGTGGTCCGCGACCTACCGCCCGGGTAAGGGACACGGCCATGTGCATGGAGCCAACCTGGGCTGCACCGGCGAGGCCTACCTAGCCAGTGGCGGCTTCCCGGCCCGCCCGACGGGTGAGGACGTGGCGCTGGTCCGGGCACTGTCGGCGACCGGCGTCGTCGTACGCACCGCCGACCTCCCGGTGGTCACCAGCGCCCGCGCGGCGGCCCGCGCACCGCAGGGATTCGCGAACTACCTGTCCGGCCTGGCCGGGGCGCAGTGGCCGGACGAGGTGGGCTGAGCTACCGTGGGGCCTACCTACGGTGACGTAACCGTAAGTTATGGAGGAGACCTGTGACCACTGCGCCCACCCGCCCCCTGAGCCAGACCGACATCCTGCGCGAACTGGAGCCGGTGGTGGACCAGAACCTGGAACGCCATGTCCAGGTCGCCAAGGAGTGGATGCCGCACGAGTACATCCCCTGGACCGACGGGCGAAACTTCGACGGCGTCCTGGGCGGGGAGGCCTGGGCCGCGGAGCAGTCGAAGCTGTCCGAGGTGGCCCGCACGAGCATGATCATCAACCTGCTCACCGAGGACAACCTGCCGAGCTACCACCACGAGATCGCGACCGTCTTCGGTCGGGACGGCGCCTGGGGAACCTGGGTGCACCGCTGGACCGCGGAGGAGGGCCGCCACGCCACCGCCATCCGCGACTACCTGCTCGTCACCCGCGCAGTCGACCCCACCGAGCTCGAGCGCGCCCGGATGACCCACATGGGCGTCGGCTTCGAGTCGGCCAACCACGACGACCTGCTGCGCTCGCTGGCCTACGTGTCGTTCCAGGAGCTCGCCACCCGCATCTCGCACCGCAACACCGGCAAGATCACCCAGGACCCGCTGTGCGACCAACTGCTGGCCCGGATCGCCCTCGACGAGAACCTGCACATGATCTTTTACCGCAACCTGCTCGGCGCGGCGCTGGAGATCGCCCCCAACCAGGCGATGCGCGCTATTACCGAGGTCGTGCGGTCCTTCGCGATGCCGGGCAGCACGATCGAGGACTTCACCCGCAAGTCCGTGCAGATCGCCCTCGCCGGCATCTACGACCTGCGCATCCATCGCGACGACGTGCTCAACCCGGTGCTGCGCAGCTGGGGCGTGTTCGACCTCGCGGGGTTGGACGAGGACGGCGAGAAGGCCCGCGACGAGCTGTCCGGGTTCCTCGAGGGCCTGGACACCGCGGCGTCCCGGTTCGAGGAGAAGCGGGCCACCCACCGGGCCAAGATGGCCGACCGCGGCAAGCCGCTGCAGACAATCTGAGCACCCTCTACCCACGCCCTACGTCGGTCAGCCGGCGGCCTGACGGAAGGCCAGGTGGCCGCCGAGGAACCCGCCGGCCCCGAGCACGCTCAGCCCGGCGACGGCCAGCGTCCTGCCCCGGGACGCGTTGCCGGTGACCCGGGCGGCCAGCGACCCGGCGTACAGCGCCAACGCCACAGTGTTGGCCGCCGCATGCACGACGCCGACCCGCTGCATCTGCTCGTGCATCCCGGCCCAGTCGGCGAGCCCGGAGGCGGCGGCTGGGCCGGCGGTCAGCAGGCCGACGGCGATGAGGGCGCGGGCGGCGCGGCCCTGCGGGTCGAGCCGGGGCATGGCGTCCAGCAGGCTCGCCGACATGAACGCGCCGGTCGGCAGTTGCACCGCGACCGGGTGCAGGGGGTGGCCGAGCCAGTCGCCACGCAGGGCGTCACCGGCCGGCCCCGACCCGATGGTCCGCGCCACCGTGTTGCGCAGCGGCCGGACGACACGGTCCAGCGGGACGGCGTTCTCGATCGCGGTGACCGTCTCGAAAGCCTTCATCGGTTTCATGTTTCCGTCCTCACCGTCGGCTTCGGGGCCCACCCAGATGGCAAACCCCGTCAGTCCTTGACGTCCGACCAGCGCCGGACGACGAGGACCTCTGCCACGAACCGTACGGCCGACCCCCGCCGCCCAGCGACCCGCGGCCCGCTCCAGCGATTGGAGCACCAGCGCGGTCACCGCCGCGGCGTCCTCCTCCGGGACCTGCACGAGCAGCTCGTCGTGCAGGCAGAGGACGATCTCACCAGGGTGCCTCGACGCCGGACGGTGCGGGTCGAGTCGTCCGGCGGCCAGGCCAGGCAGGGCCGGCGCGCCCCGTGACCGCCCACATCGTGAACAGCTGGGCCGCGGCGCCCTGCAGCGCGTTGCGGGCGAACCGGCCCCGGGCTGCCGCCGCCCCAGGAGCCTCCGCCGCCCCGATGGGCGCCGCCCTCATCGGCACGAGGCGCCCGCCGGACGCTGCACGTCCTCGCCCCTGGCGCCCCTCTCCGCGGCGCGCTCGAGATAGCCCACCGCGACCGGGTAGGCCTGCCGCAGGCCGCGCAGGGCCTCGCCCGCCGTGCCGGAGGTCTGGCCGTACATCGCGGCGAGGACAGCGACCTTGGCCGTGGCCCGGTCGCAGCCCAGCCGGGCGGCGATCGGCGCGTAGGGGTCGGGCTCGCGGGTGGCGCGCACGAGCGACGGGTCCGCGGAGATGGCCGCGAGGACCCGGGGCTCGATCTGGCCGAGGTCGGCCCGCACGAACACCTGACCCGGCTCGGCGACGACCGCAGCGCGCAGCTCGGAAGGCAGGTTGTGCAGGCTGGCCTGCGCGGTCATCCTGCCTGCGGCACCTTCGCTGCCGGACCAGCCTCCGCGCAGCCGCCCGTCCGCGCCGACATTGCTGTCCAACCGTGCAT
>JBBRHF010000238.1:0-4877 GCA_038223055.1 Actinomycetes bacterium
GGACTGCTCGCCGAGCGCGATCGGCACGCCGACCAGGGAGCCCCACTCGGTCCACGAGCCGTCGTAGTTCTTGACGTTCGGCTGGCCCAGCAGCTCGTGCAGCACGAACCACGTGTGCGCCGAGCGCTCACCGATGCGGCAGTAGGCGATGGTGTCCTCGCCGAGGTCGACGCCCTTGTCGGCGTACAGCGTGGTGAGCTCTTCGTCGGTCTTGAAGGTGCCGTCGTCGGCTGCAGCCTGCGACCAGGGAATGTTGCGGGCCGTGGGGATGTGGCCGGGGCGCTGGGACTGCTCCTGGGGCAGGTGGGCCGGCGCGAGCAGGCGGCCGGTGAACTCGTCCGGCGAGCGGACGTCGACGAGGTTCTTGACCCCGATTGCGTCCAGAACCTCGTCGCGGTAGGCCCGGATGGTCTGGTCCTGCGCGGAGGCGACGTAGCTCGTGGCGGGACGCCGGGCAACCTCGGTGACCAACTCGCGTGAGTCGAGCTCCCACTTCTTGCGACCCCCGTCAAGCAGCCGGACATCGGGGTGGCCGTAGAGCTTGAAGTACCAGTAGGCGTAGGCCGCGAACCAGTTGTTGTTGCCGCCGTAGAGGACGACCGTGTCGTCGTTGCCGATGCCCTTCGTGGACAGCAGCGTCTCGAACGCCGCCTGGTCGACGAGGTCGCGGCGCACGGGGTCCTGCAGATCCTTGGTCCAGTCCAGCCGGACGGCCCCACGGATGTGGTTCTTCACGTAGGCGGCGGTGTCCTCGTCGACCTCGACGAGGACGACCTTGGGGTCGTCGAGATGGGCCTCGACCCAGTCGGCGTCGACCAGCGACTCTGTGCGACTCATGCGGGGACCTCTTTGCGCGATCGTGGTGCGGTGGATGGGAACGTGCGGCGGAACAGGAGGTAGACCTCGCAGCCAAGGCAGATGCCGAGCGCCGCGTTGAGCAGGGCGGCGGACAGGGCGGCGGCGGTGAACGCCGTGGCCACCAGGGGGCTTCCCAGGGCGACGCCGGTCAGCGCCAGAGCGACGAAACCGAGGCCTACGGCCTGTGCGAAGCGCACCGGACGCGCGTCCTCAAGGTCGGTCGGGGGCGCCAGTCGAGGCCGCAGCAGGAGGCGAAACAGCACGCCGTACGGCGAGCGGCCGGCCACACCCAGCGCGAACATGGCGACCTGGGCCACCAGTAGCCAGGTGCTCTCGGTGAGCAGGGTCACGGCCAGCACCGCCGTCGTGACGCCCGCGGCGAACCGGGCGCCGCGCGGGTCGATCAGTGTCGGCGAGACGGTCACACGGCCAACGGGAACACGGTCGACGGGCAGGCGGTCGACGGGCAGGCGGTCGAGAGGCATAGTGTGGGCTCCTGACGGAGAGCGAAGGGCGTGCGAGGGCGATGCGTCAGGAGGTCGGACAGAGAGCCGTCGCGACCCGCAGCAGGTCCACTGCGCGTCGTCGGGTCAACTCGGTGGTCACCGGGTCGATGGTAGACGTGGTTGCCGGGCTAGTCACAAGGGTCCGCCCACTGAGACGGATATCTCATGATTCGACTACCGCGCCGGGCGCGATGACGCCGGACTCAACGACGCCGGGCTCGATGAAACCGAGCGCCGCGATGACGTCGACCCGACGCGGCTGACCGCTCGCGCGGCGCACGATGCGGCCCTCCCGATCGAGCACCAAGACGGTCGGCGTCCGCCGCACGTCCAGTCGGCGCACCAGGTCGAGGTGTGACTCGGCATCGATCTCGACGTGCGCGACCCCGGCGACCTGGCCCGCAACGTCCGCCAGGACCCGCCGGGTGGCCCGGCAGGGTTGGCAGAAGGCGCTGGAGAACGCGACCAAGGTGGCCCGCTCACCGAGCGGCGCGCCCAGGTCGGCGGGAGTGAGGCCTGGGTCGGCGGGAGTGAGGCCCAGGTCGGCGGGAGCGAGGCCGGGGTCGGCGGGAGTGAGGCCTGGGCGGGCGGAGGTGGTGCCGCCCAGGTCGGCAGGGGCGAGGGCGGGCTCGTCGGGACGGGTTCGCACCTCAGCGAGCGTGGGTCCGGCCGCTGGACCGGGAGCGGCGAGACCCAGCCGCCGGCCGCGGCGCCCCAGCCAAGCACCGCCGACGAGAGTGACCGCGACCGTGGCCAGCAGCACGACCAGTCCTCGCATGGTGGTCGCAACCGCGTTGGGACGGCCGGGATTCCCGGCGCACTAGGGTCGCCGGGATTCCCGGCGCACGAGGGTCGCGGGATTCCCGGCGCACGAGGGTCGCCAGGATTCCCGGCGTACAAGCGTGGCGGGGCCGATCAGATGCGCGGGAGCGCCACTCAGTTGCGCGGGAGCACCACGTCGCGCCCAGACGCGTTGACCCGCAGCCCGCCCGAAACGGCAGTGACCCTGTCCACCCGGACGCCCCGGGGCAGGTCGGGGATGCGATAGCTCACCGCCAGCCGGTCACCGAGCGTCCGGGTGACTGCGTCGTCCACCGGGCCGCTGCCCTCCACGACCACATTGGTTATCACGATGCGCAGGCGGGTCCCCTGTGCCTCGATCCGGCCGCGGCCGGCCACCGTGTAGTTCTTCGCCAGGACCCGCACCTCGCGCCGAACCCGGATCTCGTCGCCGACGCCCTTGCTCAGCTGGAGCGACGGGATGCCGGTCGCGGCCTTGATGGTCGCAAAGGGAATCGTCCCGCTGGCGACGGCGGACCTGACCTTGACCTCGGCGTTGCCTGCCGCCCGAACGCCCCGAAACGTCGCGCTGAGCGCGTCGGCGCGCCCCCGGCCCCGCTGCAGCGACTCGGCGCGCAGGGTCACCTCGTCGAAGTTGCGCGACAGCAACTGGGTCAGGAACGGGAACCCGTTGACGCCCACGGTCGGGTTGCGCAAGCCCTCGTCCACCAGTCGCCGCTCGGCCTGGTCGGCGGCGACCCCGGCCGCGATCCGGTCACCGACGACAAGCAGGGCACTGAGTACGACGAGGACGACCAGCAGCTTGCGCACGACTCAACCCAACACGACGCGCCCGAGCGCATAGGCCACCGGCCCGGCCAACGCCACCGGGAGCGCGCCCGACGTGAGCAGGTTCGGGTGCGGCAGGCGGCCGGCGAAAGCGGCCCCCGCCGCCACGGCCACCCCGGCAACCAGACCCATCAGGAGACCGGCTCCTGGCCGGCCCTCGGTGGCAGCCCCCGCGGTGAGACCGGCCACCGCAGCGAGCGGCAGGGCCAGCGACACGCGAGCCAGGTCGGGCAGCGGGACCATCAACGCGGCCAGGTCGGCGAGGCGGGCGGCTGCGACAGCAGCGGCGACCACGGCCACCATGTCCGCGCCATGGCGGGTCTCGCCATGGCGGGTCTGCAGGGCGGCCAGGAAGAACGAGACGAGGACGACGAACGACGCCAGCGCCGCCGTGGCGGCCATCGACGCCGTCACCTCGTCACGTGGGCTGCGGGCCAGCTGGTGCAACAGGACTCCGACCATGGTCAGCCCCAGCACCCCAGTGACCGGACCCAGCGGCCGGGCGTCGTCGCGAAACAGCAAAAGGTCGCCACATCCGGCGGCCGCCGTGCACACCAGCATGCCGCCGCCCGCTCCCGGCGCGCCCACGGCGTGGTACCAGCCCGCGACGACCAAGCCCTGGGTCAGCGCGACGGCGAGGAGCAATGCCACCGATCCCACGTAGGCGCCCGACGCGAGCGCCGCAGCCAGGACGAAGGACAGGGCGACAGGCACCCGCGCATCGTGCCAGACCTCACCCCCCCGCGAAGGGCGGCAGCACCTCGACCACGTCACCGTCGCTGAGCACCGTCTCGGGCCGTGCGCGCCGCCCGTCCACGAGCAGGCTGCAGTGCGCGAGCACCCGGGCGAAGTCCGGCCCCCGGCCCGAGCGCGCCTGGTCCAGGGCGTCGGAGAGCGTCGCGGCGTCGTAGTTCTCTTCCGCCGTCCCCGCGGCCGCGCGGGCCGCGGCCCAGTAGCGGATCGTGCCGGTGGCCATGGCGCCATCCTCTCGCGCATCGGACGCCAGGGAGCCACGGCCCTCAACCGTGGATACTGGACCCTCACGAGAGGACGCGAGCCATGAGCCTGCTGCTGCTGTTGACCAACGCCCTCCAGCCCTCCGCCGAGGTCCTGCCCGCCCTGGGCCTGCTCGGCCACCAGGTCAGAGTCGCCCCCGCCGAGGCGTCCGCGCTGCTGGACGCGGCCCCGGCCGACGTCCTGCTCGTCGACGGCCGGCGCGAGCTGCCGCACGTCCGGTCACTGTGCCGGGTCATCCGCGCCACCGGCGTCAGCTATCCCGTCGTGCTGATCACGACCGAGGGCGGCCTCACCGCGGTCAGCGCCGAGTGGGGCATCGACGAGGTGTTGCTGGACACGGCTGGCCCGGCCGAGGTCGAGGCACGCCTGCGCCTGGCGATCGGCCGGCTCGCGGTCGGCCCCGACGGCGCGGGCGACGCCGGCGAGATCCGCCGTGGCGACGTGACCATCGACGAGGCGACCTACACCGCCAGGGTCCGCGGCCGGTCTCTCGACCTGACCTTCAAGGAGTTTGAACTGTTGAAATACCTGGCCCAGCATCCGGGCCGGGTGTTCAGCCGGGCGCAGCTGCTACAAGAGGTCTGGGGCTACGACTACTACGGCGGCACCCGCACGATCGACGTGCACGTCCGCCGGCTGCGCGCCAAGCTGGGCAGCGAGCACGAGGCGTTGATCGGCACCGTGCGCAACGTGGGCTACCGCTTCGTGCTGCCGGCCCGCGAGACCGCCGCGCCTCTGTCGGACAGCCACGCCGCGCCGCTGGTAACCCCGGTCGACCGCTGACCGCCGTACGGCGGGGGCCCCGGATCCGGTGCCCCCGCCGTACGCCGCGGGTCGCTCAGCCGACGTTGATCCGGTCGGCCGGGC
>JBBRHF010000239.1:0-4774 GCA_038223055.1 Actinomycetes bacterium
GTTTCAATAGTTACGCAGGACCAGACCGGCCGCGAAACCCCAGGTCACAGCACTGATGCCGGACTACTTCAGGAGATCTGAGCCTGGTCGCGGGCGTGTCCGCGGCGAACTGAGGTGTATCTGAGTTAGCGATACAAGATCGCTCGGAGTCACCCAACATCGGGGGTCCTGGGTTGGTTTGATCGTGCCGGATTTGGCGGTGGTGGGCAAGCCGGGTTTGGCGGGCTTGTTCCATGCCCCGATCGGGCGTCGCGGATGCCTTGGCCGCGTCCTTCGTGTTCGTCCAGCGGTGTGACATACCCGCTCCCGGCGTGGAGCCTGACCCCGTTCCAGTGCGGCTGCAGATGGTCGAGTTCGGCGCGGAGCACCGCCGGCTCGGTGATCGTCAGCAGGTGGGGCCACTCGGCTTTGAGGTGACCGAAGAAGGTCTCGATCCAGGCCTGGTCGGGGTGCCGGGTCGCCCGAAGTGGGTGGCGATGGCGTGCAAGGCCATGAACTCCCGGGTCGACCCGGAGGTCATCTGCGGCCCGTTGAGTTCTCAATCCGCGTCAAGTCTTGAGGGCGAGCCAGCTCAGGTGCATGCTGGCTCGGAACGGGCGGTGCCTCGGAGCGCTTGGCGACTCCTTTGTTGGCTCGCTCGTTCCTTCGCGGGACGCGGGTGGAGGTGACCTGGCGGCGGGCGGCGCGCACGGTGGCGGGGATGGTGTACCGGCCGGCGATGATCTCGCGGCCTTGCTGCTCGGTGATGGCGGTGCCGTCGGTGTCGCGCAGTTGGTAAGGCTGGTCGGTGCGAAGGCAGGCCGCGATGCGGTCAGTAGCACGGCGGCCACGGTGCACAGTGCGGAGTTGTGGTGCTTGCCGGCTTCAATGATCAGCCGGTGGTAGCGGGCGGCCAGGGTCGGGTCGATCCGTCGGGCGTGGTCGGCTGCCATGAACAGCGCCTCGCGCAGGCAGGCGTCGCCGGCCTTGGTCGGGCCGCCGGCGCGGGCGGCTTTTCCGGAGGAGTCCTGGTGGGGCACCAGGCCGGCGAAGGAGCGGATCGCGGAGAGGTTGGCGAACCGGGTGGCGTCCCCGAGCCGGCCGGTGATCTGCGGGGCGCCGACCTGGCCGACGCCGGGAACGGACCGGACGATCCCGATGGGGTCGACCTGCTGGTAGGCCCGGCGATCCGCTTGTCCAGCAGCTTGATCTCCTCGCTGACGGCGAGCGCCAGCCGGGCCTCCGCGGCGATGTCGGCGGCGCGGGAGTCGAAGTCCATCCCGTCCACACCCCACAGCCGAAGGGTCGCGTCGGCGGCCTCGATGACCGCGGCGGCCCGCTGGTGGTTCCACGCGCCGCGGCCCGACCGGCGGAAGAAGTCCGCCAGCCGGGTGCTGCCGTCGCTTGACCTTGCGCGGGTCGCCGTAGCGGGCCAGGAAACGCAGCGCGGTCAGCGACATGTCGCTGCCGAGCGCGGCGACCCAGGTCGGTCCCAGGATCTCCAGCAGCGCGTCCAGTCGGGCCATCGAGGTGGTCCGCCGGTGCACCAGTCCGGAGCGGACCTTGACCGCGCGTTTGGGGCGTCGCCGGGACCGAGGGTGTCCTCGCGGTGCAGCCCTCGGGGTGCAGCAGCGGCAGCCGGGCCAGCATCGTGGAGTCCAGCCGGTCGGTCTTGGCGTGCTTGTTGTAGTAGGCATGCAGGTCCGCGGACTGCTCGGGAGGGACCATCACCACGGTCGCGCCGTGTCGGCGGAACCAGGCCGCCAACGCGACCCAGGCGTTGCGGGTCGGCTCCATCACGACCATGACCTCGGTGGCGCCCTCGGGCAGCTTGCGCCACAGCGCCTCGAGCTCGTCGGGGTCGGTGTGGAACCGATGTCCGACCCACAGCATCACACCGTGCTCGTCGGCGCACGACGCCTGGCGGGCCGCGCGGCACGCCACGTCGATGCCCAGACGGATCTTCATGAGCTCTCCTTACTCGTCCTCGGTGCCGGACACCAGTAAGGCCGCACCTCGACAAGCGCATCGCACCAGACATTCGCTATCAGGGATCCGACCTCGTGCAGGTGGCCGATCACCGGGTTCTCAACAGGGCGCGCGTCCTCGGGGTGCGGTGCCCGACCACCGCCGCGATCAACAGGCAAGGAGTCAAAGGATCTGCTCCAGTCGGAGTACAGCAGCGGGGGTCGGGCTCCGGCATCACGCAGTATGAATGTCCGTGACCGCGAGCAGGATCGGGCGGGCCTCGTCGTCGGTGCCCGGGTCGGCCAGCGGGCGCCCGGCGGGGTCATCCAGGCGGGCGATCACCTGGTCCATCAGGTCCTCGCGTTCCAGCGCGTCGGTGAACACCAGCTCGACCTGGGTGGAGGTCTCCTCCGCGGACACGATGGTGGCCAGCCACTTGCGTGAGACCAGGTCCTGGATGACGGTCGCGGCGACCCCGGCCCGGGTGAAGTGGGTCGTGTCCTATGCCGACCTGCGGACTATGCCGACCATGCCTGCGATGGCGCAGGTCATCAGGGCTGGTGAGGTTCGGAAGGTCGGCATAGTCGCGTGGTCGGGTCACGCTTCAGACACGAAGTGTCTGGAGGTGAGGTTCGTGACGAAGCGATCGCCGACGGCCCGGCCGCACGCGGACCGGATTCCGCGGGTACCGGTGGGTCCCTTGGCACCGACGGTGCTGGGCGAGTGCAGGAGATGGCTGGCCGCGCAGGGGTATTCGCCGGGGTCAGCGGCCGGAATTGTGAATCTGCTGGGTCGCTTGAGTTTGTGGATGCAGGAGGTGGGCGCCGGGGCCGGTGACATCAACGGCGAGCTGCTGGACCGGTTCGTCGTCGCGGAGCGTTCACGTGTCTTCGTGTGCGTCGCGGTGAAGAGCTCGATGAGCACGATGTGCAGGTTCTTGACCGATGCCGGCTATCTGGACGTGGCCGGCGCCGACGCTGGTCCGGTCACGCCAGCACAGGCAGCTGTCGCGCAGTGGTGTTCGTGGATGCGTGACCAGCGCGGTCTGACCGAGAAAACCATCGCTGCCCGCTGCCATTACGGCGCCGGGGTCCTGGACGTGGTGACAGCGGCGGACGGGAGTGTGGAGTGGGGACGGCTCGACGCGCCGGTCGTCAACAGCTACGTCGCTGAGCGTGGTCGTCCCTACAGCGTGGTTTCGCGTGCTCATATTGTCGATGCGGTCCGCTGCCTGCTGCGTTGGGCGTTGAGTACCGGCCGCCTCGACCGGGACCTGACTGCTGGGATCCTCAAGCCTCCCGGAACGCGGCGAGGGCTGCCACGAGGGGTGGACGCCGAGCAGGTCGCAGCCTTGCTGGCCGCGTGTGATCCGGCCACCGCGATCGGGGCGCGGGACCGAGCGGTCGTCTTGATCTTGGTGCGGCTGGGCCTGCGCGCTGGTGAAGCCGCCCGGTTGAGGCTCGATGACATCGACTGGGTGAACGGACGTCTCAAGGTCACCGGCAAGGGCCGCGAGCACACGCTGCCGATCCCGGTCGACGTGGGCCAGGCCCTGGAAGCGTGGCTGAGGCTTCGACCGGCCGCTTTGGACAGGGCGGTGTTCGTGCGGATGAAGGCGCCACGCCAGATGATGGCGACCTCGGCGATCTCGGGGATCATCGCACGGCTCTCGGGCGTGGCGGGGATCGATCCGATCTACGCGCACCGGCTTCGGCACACCGCCGCGATGGACGTCCTGGCCGCGGGCGGCACCTTGATCGAAGCCAAGGAGCTCCTGGGTCACGCCTATACCGCCACCACGATGACCTACGCGAAGGTCGACCTGACATCGCTGCGCGAACTGGTCGTCCCGTTCGGGCAGGTGCCGCGATGACGACGCTGCGTGAACGCCTGGAGGAGTACCTGGTGATGCGCCGGGCCCTCGGGTTCCAACTCGACGACATTGAGCGGCAGGTCGGCCTGTTCTGCACCTGGCTCGAAACTCGTGGCCAGTCCCAGACATTCACCATCGACGACGCGGTGACATGGGCCCGGCTCAACTCCGACGCGCACCCCTCGTGGTGGGCGACGCGCCTGTCGTTGGTGCGCCGCTTCGCGGCCTACCTCAACGCGAACGGTGTCGACGTCCCGATCATCCCGAGCGGTCTGCTGCCGGCCAGGAAGCCCCGAGCTGTTCCCTTCATCTACACCCAAGAAGACGCCGATGTGTTGCTCGCCGCCTGCGACTCCGAGTTCGCCGACGAACGGGTCGCCGCGACCGTGCGCACCGTCCTGGGACTGCTGACGTCCACGGGCCTGCGGATCAGCGAAGCACTGAAATTGGGAGTCGATGACGTCGACTTCGACAACGACGTGCTGGTGATCAAGTCCGCGAAGTCTGCCGAGCGGCTCGTGCCCGTCCACCCCTCCACCACGGCAGCCCTCAAGGACTACATGGCCCTGCCCGCGAGGACAGCCACACACCCCGACCCCCACGGCCCGGTCTTCGTGACCGCCAAGGGCACCGGGTATGTCTACGTCTCCTTCTTCGCCCTGTTCAAACGAGCCCGGGAGGCTGCCGGACTCACCCCACGTGGCAGGGCACGTCCCCGCCTGCACTGTCTGAGGCACACCTTCGCTACCGCGCACATGACTGCGGCCTACGCCCACGGTGGTGACCCAGACCGGGTCCTGTCCCTGCTCGCTACCTGGCTGGGGCACTCCGACGCCGCCCACACCTACTGGTACCTGACCGCGACCGGGGAACTCATGGCCCTGGCCGCCGGAAAGCTCGAACCCATCGCCGAAGGAGATCAGACATGAACGCCCTGGCGACCAGCCTGCAGAC
>JBBRHF010000240.1:0-4690 GCA_038223055.1 Actinomycetes bacterium
GAGGACGACGGGCTGAACGTGCGGCGCCGCGTCGAGGAGGTCTACTCCAAGCAGGGCTTCGCGAGCATCGACCCCGACGACCTGCACGGGCGGATGCGCTGGTGGGGCCTCTACACCCAGCGCACGCCCGGCATCGACGGCGGCCAGCTCGATCTGGCCCAGCTGCGGGCCATCGCGCACGTCTCCACCGCCTACGGTCGGGACACGGCCGACCTGACCGACCGCCAGAACGTCCAGCTCCACTGGGTCCGCGTGGAGGACGTCCCGGCCATCTGGCGCGAGATCGAAGCGGTCGGACTGTCCACCACGGAGGCCTGCGGCGATACGCCGCGCGTCATCCTGGGCAGCCCGGTCGCCGGCATCGCGGCCGACGAGATCATCGACGCCACCTCGGCCATCCAGGCGATCACCGCCCGCTACCTGGGCGCCGCCGAGTTCTCCAACCTGCCGCGCAAGTTCAAGACGTCCATCGGCTGGCTGCCCGACCTGCCCTACGAGGCCAACGACATCGGCTTCGTCGGCGCCGTACACCCGGAGTTGGGCCCGGGGTTTGACCTGTGGGTCGGCGGCGGGCTCTCGACGAACCCGATGCTCGCCCAGCGGCTCGGGGCGTGGGTGCCGCTCGACGAGGTGGCCGAGGTGTGGGCCGGGGTCATCGGCATCTTCCGCGACTACGGCTACCGGCGGCTGCGGACCCGAGCCCGGCTGAAGTTTCTGCTCGCCGACTGGGGTCCCGCGGAGTTCCGCCGCGTGCTCGAGACCGAGTACGTCGGGCGGGCGCTCACCGACGGCCCGGCCCCCCCGGTGCCCTACGGGCCGAGCGATCACGTCGGGGTGCACCGCCAGCGGGACGGGCGCTACTACGTCGGGCTCGCACCGACCGCCGGGCGGGTGTCCGGCACGGTGCTGGCCCGCCTCGCCGACGCCGCCGAGGCGCACGGCTCCAGCCGGGTGCGCACCACCCCGCACCAGAAGCTGCTGGTCCTGGACGTGCCGGGCGACCGCGTCGACGGCCTGGTCGTCGCCACCGAGGCGCTAGGGCTTCGAGCGCGGCCGAGCACCTTCCGGCGCAACACGATGGCCTGCACCGGCATCGAGTTCTGCAAGCTGGCCATCGTCGAGACCAAGGCCCGGGCGGCCAAGCTGATCGATGAGCTGGAGCGGCGGCTGCCCGACTTCGACCAGCCGCTGTCGATCAACGTGAATGGCTGCCCCAACTCGTGCGCCCGCATCCAGATCGCTGACATCGGGCTCAAGGGCATGCTGATGCTGGACCGCGACGGCAACCACGTCGAGGGCTACCAGGTGCACCTGGGCGGCGGGCTGGGCCTTGACGCCGGCTTCGGACGCAAGCTGCGCGGCCACAAGGTGACCGCCGAGGACGTCGCGGCCTACGTCGAGCGGGTCGTGCTCTCGTTCGCCGACGACCGGCGCGAGGGCGAGCGGTTCGCCCAGTGGGTCGCCCGTGCCCCCGAGGATTCGCTCCGATGAGCGATCAGCGGGCCGTGCCGTTCTACTGCCCGTTCTGCGGCGACGAGGATCTGCGCCCCCACGAGGACCTCCGGCCGCACGCGGAGACGCCCGGCGGGTGGCACTGCCGCAGCTGCACCCGGGTGTTCGCGTTAAAGCTGGTCGGGCTGCAGCGGGCAGCGGTCGCGCGACCAGGGTCGGCGGTGTCGCGGTGAGCGCCGTCACCGATCTGCGCGCGCTCGCCGAGACGGCCGGCCGGGAGCTGGAGACGGCCTCGGCGCAGGACGTCGTACGGTGGGCGGCCCTGACCTTCGGGTCGCGCCTCGCGGTCACCGCGTCGATGGCCGACGCCGCCGTGGTCGACCTGGTGTCGCGGGCCGCGCCGGGCGCCGACGTGCTTTTCCTCGACACGGGCTACCACTTCGCCGAGACGCTGGGCACGCGGGACGCGGTCGCGGCGACCTACGACATCAACCTCATCTCGCTGACGCCTGTGCAGACGGTGGCCGAGCAGGACGTCACCTACGGCCCGCGCCTGCACGAGCGCGACCCCGACCGGTGCTGCGCGCTGCGCAAGACCGCGCCGCTGGAGCAGGCGCTCACCGCCTACGACGCGTGGATCACCGGCCTGCGCCGCGACGAGTCACCGACCCGCGCCGGCACCCCCGTCGTCGCGTTCGACGAGGGCCGCGGCAAGGTCAAGGTCAACCCGATCGCCCGGTGGACGCAGGACGACGTCGAGGCCTACGTCGCCGCAAACGGCGTGCTGCTCAACCCCCTGTTGATGGACGGCTACGCCTCGATCGGCTGCGCGCCGTGCACCCGACGGGTCGCGCCGGGCGAGGACCAGCGGGCCGGCCGCTGGGCCGGGCTCACCAAGACCGAGTGCGGGATCCACCGGTGAAGGGCGGCGCGACCGTGTGGCTGACGGGGCTGCCCAGCGCGGGCAAGTCCACGGTGGCCAACGCCCTCGCCGCCGACCTACGCGCGACCGGGCGGGCGGTCGAGGTGCTCGACGGCGACGAGGTCCGCACCCACCTCAGCGCCGGGCTCGGGTTCAGCCGGGCCGACCGCGACACCAACGTGACCCGGATCGGCTGGGTGGCCCAGACGCTTGCGCGCCACGGCGTGGTCGTGCTGGTGCCGGTCATTGCGCCCTACGCCGAGGCGCGCGCGGACGTGCGCGCCGCGCACACGGCCGTGGGGGTCGGCTACCTCGAGGTGCACGTCTCGACCGCGCTCGAAGTCTGCTCGGCCCGCGACGTCAAGGGGCTCTACGCCCGCCAGCGGGCCGGCGAGGTGGCCGGGCTCACCGGGGTGGACGACCCCTACGAGGCGCCGGAGTCCCCCGACCTGCGCATCGACACGGGCGGGCGGCCGCTCGCCGAGTCGGTCGCCGCCCTCACCGACCTGCTCGACCGGAGAGGCCTGCTGTGAGCACCACCGCCATGAGCACCACCGCCAGGAGCACTACCCCCGTGAGCACTACCCCCGTGAGCACCACCGCTGTGGGCACTACCCCCGTGAGCACCACCGCTGTGGGCACCCCCACCACGAGCAGCCGCGCCGGGGATCACCTGGTGCTGTCGCACCTGGACACCCTCGAGTCCGAGGCCGTGCACATCTTCCGCGAGGTCGCCGCGGAGCTCGAGCGGCCGGCGCTGCTGTTCTCTGGCGGCAAGGACTCCGTGGTGATGCTGCACCTGGCCCGCAAGGCGTTCGCGCCGGGGCCGGTCCCGTTCCCGGTGCTGCACGTGGACACCGGGCACAACTTCCCCGAGGTCCTGACCTACCGGGACGCGGCGGTGTCGACGTACCGCGTGCGGTTGCTCGTCGCCAGCGTGCAGGACTCGCTGGACGCCGGCCGGGTGCGGGAGCGATCCGACGGCACCCGCAACCCGCTGCAGACGGTCACCCTGCTGGACGCGATCGCCGCGCACCGCTTCGACGCGGTCTTCGGCGGCGGGCGCCGGGACGAGGAGAAGGCCCGCGCGAAGGAACGCATCGTCAGCCTGCGCGACGAGTTCGGCCAGTGGGATCCGCGCCGGCAGCGCCCCGAGCTGTGGTCGCTCTACAACGGCCGGCACCGCCCAGGCGAGCACGTGCGGGTGTTCCCGCTGTCCAACTGGACCGAGCTGGAGATCTGGCAGTACCTCGCCCGCGAGCAGATCGAGCTGCCGGCCATCTACTTCGCCCACCGGCGCCGGGTGGTGCACCGCGACGGCATGTGGCTGGCCGAGTCCCCGTTCGTCACCCCGCGCGAGGGCGAGGTCACCGAGGAGCGCACGGTGCGCTACCGCACCGTCGGGGACATGTCGTGCACGGGGGCCGTCGAGAGCACCGCGGCGACCTACGACGAGGTGCTGGTCGAGGTGGCCGGCGCCCGGCTGACCGAGCGCGGGGCGACCCGGGCCGACGACCGCATCTCCGAGGCCGCGATGGAAGACCGCAAGCGGGAGGGCTACTTCTGATGGAGCCGATTCTGATGGAACCGACGACACCCGCAGCACCGGAACGAAGCGTGGCCCAGACCACCCTGCTGCGACTCGCGACGGCCGGCTCGGTCGACGACGGCAAGAGCACGCTGGTCGGGCGGCTGCTGCACGACACCCGCACGGTGCTGGCCGACCAGCTCGCCGCGGTCGAGCGAGCCAGCCACGACCGGGGTCACGACGAGATCGACCTCTCGCTGCTGACCGACGGGCTTCGGGCCGAGCGGGAGCAGGGCATCACCATCGACGTGGCCTATCGCTACTTCGCGACCGCGCGTCGCTCGTTCGTGCTCGCCGACACCCCCGGGCACGTGCAGTACACCCGCAACACGGTCACCGGCATGTCCACCGCGGAGGCAGCCGTCGTGCTCGTCGACGCGCGGCGCGGGGTGGCCGAGCAGACCCGCCGCCACCTGACCGTGGCTGCCCTGCTGCGCGTGCCACACGTCGTACTCGCCGTGAACAAGATGGACGCCGTCGGCTACGACGAGGAGACGTTCACCGTCGTGGCGAAGGAGGCCACTGACGTCGCCGAGGCCCTCGGCATCGAGGACACCGTCGCGATCCCGGTGTCCGCGCTGCGCGGGGACAACGTCGTCGACGCGGCCGCGGCGAAGGCGTGGGGGGACGGGCCGACCCAGCAGGGTCACCAGGAGGGGCGGCCCGTGCACCCCCAACCGGCGACCCAGCCGCAGCGCGTCCCCGTGCAGTACGTCGTACGCCACGAC
>JBBRHF010000241.1:0-4508 GCA_038223055.1 Actinomycetes bacterium
CGTGAGACAGTTCGGTCCCTATCCGCTGCGCGCGCAGGAGACTTGAGAAGGGCTGTCCCTAGTACGAGAGGACCGGGACGGACGAACCTCTGGTGTGCCAGTTGTTCCGCCAGGAGCACGGCTGGTTGGCTACGTTCGGAAGGGATAACCGCTGAAAGCATCTAAGCGGGAAGCTCGCTTCAAGATGAGGTCTCCCACAGGGTTAACCTGGTAAGGCCCCCAGCAGACTACTGGGTTGATAGGCCGGAGGTGGAAATGCGGCAACGCACGGAGCTGACCGGTACTAATAGGCCGAGGACTTAATCACAATCTTCATCTCGCTTTGCGAGGTAAGCTACGCGTCCACTGTGCGGTTCCCGAGATACGGTCGGAGACGGCTTGATATCTCCATAGAGTTACGGCGGTCATAGCGAAGGGGAAACGCCCGGCTCCATTCCGAACCCGGAAGCTAAGCCCTTCAGCGCCGATGGTACTGCGCGGGTGACTGCGTGGGAGAGTAGGACGCCGCCGGACATGCTTTCAAGAAAGGGTCACCCCTCGGGGTGGCCCTTTCTTGCGTCGGCGAGGTTGTGCGAAGCCAGTATCCGGCCGCGGCGATCGGCGTTTTTTTGCCTGGTAGAACTGCCCAAATTTTCTTTGATCGATCTACCCGAGGAGCGAAGATGTCCACCCCCCCGAGTGGTCGAGGCGCCGGCCGTGACGAGCGGAGCGGCCCGCCCGGTGCGGCTTCTCGGGCCGAGCGGCCCCGTACGAACGGGGCTGGTGACCGCAGCACGGATGGCGGACGGCCCGCCAGCAGCGAGAAGTCGGCCGGCGGCGGACAACGGGAGCGGCGCCCGCCTGGGGCTGGTGCGGGCGGCGCCGACGCGGCTTCTCGCTCGGACGGCCAGCGCCGGTCTTCGTCGGCTGCGGGACGGTCGTCGGCGCAGCCGCAGGCTCGCCGCGATACCGGTCCGGGCCAAGATCGCACCCCCGCACGGGATCGCACCCCCGCCCGGGATCGCACGCCCGCACGGGATGGGGTTCCGCCCCGGGATCGTGCGCCTGCCCGAGAGCTCAGCCGGGGCCGTGAGGGAGGTCGGGATCGTAACGGCGGTCCGGCCGTCGTTCCGTCTGCAGCATCGCGACGAGGTGGGGACCCGCCAGCGAGGCGTGCTGCGCCCGCCAGCAGGAAGAGTGGCGACCCGCTCGGTCGGGGGGCGTCGACGGGTCGGGACCAAATCCGGGTGCGCAAGGTCGAACCTGCACTGCCCGATGACGTGACCGGTCGCGAGCTGGACCGTTCGGTCCGCGCGGAGCTCAGTTCCCTGGCAAAGCTCAATGCGGAGACGGTGTCGCGGCATCTGGTGATGGCCGGACGTCTCATCGACGACGATCCAGAAGCCGCCTACCTCCATGCCATGGCAGCGCAGGGCCGGGCTGCCCGCGTCGGCGCCGTTCGCGAGGCGGCCGGGCTGGCCGCCTACGCAACAGGACGCTTCGCCGAGGCGCTCGCGGAACTACGGGCGGCCCGCCGGATCACCGGGGACAACGTGGTGCTCCCAGTTATGGCCGACTGCGAGCGCGGACTCGGCCGCCCCGAGCGTGCGTTGGTCCTTGCGGGCGACCCGGCGGTCGCGACACTCGATGCCGCCTCGCGGATCGAGATGCGGATCGTCGCGTCCGGCGCACGCCGCGACCTTGGTCAGCCCGATGCGGCCCTTCAGGTCCTGGCCGGTCCCGAACTGCGACCGGGCGTTGTGCGCCCGTGGTCGGCCCGCCTGTTCTATGCGTACGCCGAGGCACTGCTCGAACTGGATCGCGGGTCCGAGGCCGTGACCTGGTTCGGTCATGCCAGCGTGGCAGACCCCGACGGGCAGACCGACGCAGACGGTCGGCTGGCCGAGCTAGCCGGTGTCACGTTCGTGGACGACGAGATCGACGACGAGGACGTGTCTGGCGCCGTCCGGTCACCGGACGGCCACGACCGGGCGCCGGAGCGGTCGCGGTAGGCCGGGACGCGCGCCCCTGCCCGGCATGCGTCCACAGGAAATCGTTGACCCTGCTCGTCCACAGACTCATGGCCGGACCTGGCGGACGCGCCCCACGCCCGCGATGCTCGTTGTCGCCGCGCCGGTCGCCAAGGATCGTGTGCGGGACGAAGGGAGGGTTCGTGGCTGCCGCGAAAGCAGGGGGAAGCCACGAAGCCGCCCGGGCCCCAGCGACCATCGTCGATCCGGCGCCCAATCCTGCGCGCACCGGCAAACCGGCGCCCACCAAGAACCTGGCGGCCACCAAGAACCTGGCGGCCACGGACGATTCGGCGCACATCAACGAGGTCAGGCTCGTCGGCCGGCTGGCAGCCGACCCGGTGCGCCGCGAACTGCCGAGCGGGGATGTGCTCGTGTCCTTCCGGTTGGTGGTCGAGCGAGGCCCGATCGGCCGGGGTGTCAGTCGTCGCGGGCCAACGGTGGACACGTTGGACTGTGCGGCCTGGGGCAAGGACACCCAGAGGGCGCTTTCGCGGTGCCTGCCCGGCGATGTTCTTGAGATCCGGGGAGCGCTGCGGCGGCGCTTCTGGCGGTCACCGACCGGGGCCGCGAGCCGCAGCGAAATTGAGACCACCAAGATCCGGCGGCTGGTGAGTGCGGGGTGAGCGGGAGTCGGTCACCGGTTGAACAGGCGAAGGACGAGACCCGTGCGGGGCTTGGGTCCGAACGACGTCGACTTGCGGGGCATCCGTTCGCCCAAGGCGGCCACGGCCTGCACCTCGTCCACCGTCACCGGCCGCATCAGCACGGCGGTGCCGTGTCCGGTGCGGGCGGCCCGCAGAGCACCGTCAACGTCATGCACGTAGCGAGTGCGAGAACTGCCGTCGGGGACGGCCCACACCCGCTCCAGCAGCAACGCGTGCAGCACGCTCGCATCGAGACGGCGCCACAGCTCCGGGCGCAGCGGCGGCAATGCCGTCGCGACCGCCCGAGGGTCCGGGTCGCTGATCAGTGCCCATGCCGACCCGTCGGTGAGCAGGAACGGATGCTGACCCGCCGCCGCGACCAACGCTGCCAAGGCCTGGTCCCGATCGGAGCAGGTCCGGACCACCGAGAAGACTCGCGCAGCCGCCTCGAGTGCCTCGGCCAGGTCGAGCCCCTCGACGACACGGTGGATGGCCTGCACGTGCATCGGATAGGTCTGCGAGTCCACCAGCAGGGCCAGGCCCAGGTCCCACGGTCCGGGTCCGTCGCCAGCTGCCCGGTGCTCGGCCTGCAGTCGACGGTAGGTCGCGTAGCGGTGATGGCCATCGGCGATCAACGCCTGCCTCGGGGCCAGGTCGGCGGCGATGGTCTGGTGCGCGACAGCATCCTGGACCGCCCACAGCCGGTGCGTGATGCCGTCCTCGGTGGTCATCGTGACCAGCGCTGGAGTCAGCGCCGTCGACTCGATGACGGCGGCGGTCGGGCCTCCTCCGTCGTAGACAAGCAGGATCGGCTCGAGGTTGGCGCCGGTGGCCCGCATCAGCTCGAGCCGGTCGGCGACCGGGCCCGGCATGACGTCCTCGTGCGGGAGCACGACCCGTTCCTCGGGATTGCGCAGCTCGACGGCCGCGAGCAGGCCGCGCTGGAGCATGTCGGCGCGCCGCTGCTCGTAGACATAGATCGCGGCGCGCTCGTCCAGCGCGAGCACGCCACTGTCGAGCCAGGCGGCCAGGGTGTCGGCGGCGTGCTCGTAGCGACCGCTGCGGCGCCCGGAGCCCGCCGAGCCCGCCGAGCCGCGCGCGCCCGCGGATCCACCGGCAGGCGGCGTGTCGCCCCGTGGCAAGATCAGGCGCACTACGTTGTGGGGATCGAGCCGCTCCAGATGGGCGGCTCCCTCATCGTCGATGACGTCGTACGGAGGGCTGGTGACCGTGGCCAGGTCGCGCACCGCCCCGGGTTGGAAGCGCACGCCGCGAAACGGCGCGACCACGAGACCCCGCCGGACCGGGACATCGGGTCCGGCGGGGTGGGTGGTCGCGGCTCGGGGCACCTGGGGGGTCGGAGAAGTCGCGGGCATGGGCCGGATCGTACGGCGGTGAGGGGAGCAGCGGTGTCGCAGAGTCCGCAGAGCGACGGTCAGCCGTCGGGGCAGCTCTATGACTGGTACCAACGGGCGATCAGCCTGCACTCGGGTGGCAACCCGGCCGCGGCGGCGGCTCTGCTGGCCCGCGCGCACCAGGAGGACCCGACCTCTGCGAGCCTGCTCGAGGCGTTGGCGCGGGCGCTGTTCGATGCCCACCGCTACGCCGACGCCGCAGCGGCCTTCGCCGAACTGGCCGAGGCCAGCCCCGACGACGACTACGCGCGCTTCGGGCTCGGCCTGACGAGGATGCGCCTCGGGGAGCACGCCGCCGCGCTGGACCACCTCGCTATGGCGGTGACGATGCGCCCAGAGCGGGCGGACTACGCGCAGGCGCTTCGCGAAGCCAGGGCCACGATGCGTTGGCGGGGGCAGCCGTCGTGAGCCGTGACGGCGGACCCGATAGGGGCATC
>JBBRHF010000242.1:0-4484 GCA_038223055.1 Actinomycetes bacterium
ACCCCACCGGCCGGCGCCCGACCAGGCAACGCCCGACCGACCAGGATCCGACCGATCAAGACCCGACCGGCCAGCGCCCGACCGGCCAGCCACCGACCGTCAGCCACCCGACCAGCCGGCACCCGACCTGCCAGCCACCGACGAGCAGCCACCCGACCGGCCCGCCCCCGGCACACGCCACCCGTAGAGGCACGGCTGGACTCCGACCCGCTCGACCAGACAGCCGCCGGTCTCGCGAAGGCCAGCGCGACAGTGGTGCTGCGTTCGCCCCGGGCAGCCCCAGCACGACGACCGTGCGCCCCGCCATCACCGGGAGGGATTCCGTTGGACAGAACGGCGCCTGGCGACTCGCTGCCTCACAGCCCGGCGTCCGCCGACCCGCCGATCCGCCGATCCGCCGGTCCGCCGTGCGCCATCCCCCTACCCGCCGTCCGCCGTCCGCCGGGCCACGGCAACTGCGGAGTCACTTCGATCGACGTAGGAGGTCGACTTGTCGGGGAGCAACTCTGCCCTTTTCGGGCGTCGTCACTGCCCCTTGTGGATGTCGTCACTGCCCGCTTCGGCGAGCAACACCGCCGAACCCTGCTTGCGCGGCGACGGCCTCGCGCAGGCGCCGATCCACGGCGCTGGTGGCCTGGCGCTCGGTGCGCACCTCGACGACCCGGATCCCGACGGGGGGGCCGCCGGCGGCGAGGGCGGCGTGTAGGTCACTGGAACGTACGACGCGGGCATGGGGCGTGTGGGTCGCGGCGCACAGGGCCGCAAGGTCGACTCCGTGCGGCGTGCCGAACACGTGCTCGAAAGCGTCGGCGTGATCGGCACCGGCCTGCTCGAGGAGCGAGAAGATGCCGCCACCGTCGTTGTTGAGTACGACCAACGTCAGGTCCGGGCGCGCCTCCCCAGGTCCGAGGACGAGTCCGGTCGCGTCGTGCAGGAAAGTGATGTCGCCAAGCAGGGCGTAAGCCGGTCCGCCGCCGGCGGACTGCCAGGCGAGCGCCGCACCGATGGCGCTGGACACCGTCCCGTCGATTCCGGCGGCGCCACGGTTGGCCAGCACGGTGATCTCCTCGCGCCCGCGGGCGAGGAACAGGTGCCGGGACGGCAGTGAGGACCCGGCGAGCAGCAGCGAGCCCGGCGGCATCGCGTCGACCAGGTCGCGGGCGGCTCGCTGTTCGGTGAGCCCGCCGACCGCGTCGAGAACACCATCGACAACAGATCTCGCGGCGGCCTCGGCCCGGACCCACCCGCCGAGCCACGCCGTCTCCCGCACCCGGTCGGTGACCGCCGGCACACCGGCCAGTACCCGACGCGCTGAGCGGGCCGGGTCGACCCAGCCCTGCCGGGGTGCGACGAGGTCGACGTTGGAGCGCTCGAGAAGGCCGCGTACGGCGCGGGTGAGCGTCGGCCGGCCCACGACAAGGATCCGGTCGGGGCGCAGGTCCACAGGTATGGGCTCGACCAACAGCAGGTCGGCCGTGGTGATCGCGTTAGGTCCCGAGCGCGCGTTGCCGCTGGGCTCGGACAGGACCGGCCAACCCCTGGTCTCGGCCAGCAACAAAGCCTGCCGAGCTACCGACGGCGCCACGTCCCCGACGATCACAAGCGTGCGCTCGGGCAGGTCATCGACGGCGGGCGGCGGGACCGCGCCGGACCGCGGTCCGGTCGCGCCCACGGAGGTCCACGGGGCCCCGCCGGCACGGCCTTCGATGCTCTCCAGCCAGTCCCCCGGGGAAGGAAGCGGGAAAGGGGGTGGGGAAGCGGGTGGGGTGAGGGGGTCGCGGAAGGCGAGGTTGAGGTGGACCGGGCCGGGCTCGCGGCCCAGTGCCCCGGTGGCCGCGACGAGGGCACGGCAGACCAGGCTGCGCCAGTACGCGTTCTGGCCGACCCGCTCTCCCGCTGCGCCGACCTCATGGAACAGGCGTACGGCGTCGCCGTAGAGCTTGATCTGGTCGATCGCCTGGTTGGCGCCGGTGTCCCGAAGCTCGGGAGGGCGGTCGGCTGTGAGCACGACCAGCGGCAGCCCGGAGTAGGAGGCCTCGATGACGGCCGGGTGCAGGTTGGCCGCCGCCGTGCCCGACGTCGTTAGCACCGGCACGGGTCGCCCCGACGCCTTCGCCAGGCCGAGGGCGAGGAAGCCGGCAGTGCGCTCATCGATGCGCACATGCAGCCGCAATCGCCCGGCAGCGGCGGCGTCGTGCAACGCGAACGCCGGGGGCGCCGACCGCGAGCCCGGCGACAGCACCGCCTCGAGGACCCCTCCGCGCACCATCTCGTCGACCAGCACCCGCGCCAGCGCGGTCGAGGGGTTCACGAGCCGGCCGGCGCGGTCGAGGGGTTCACGAGCCGGCCGGCAACAGGCCCTGTCGACCCATCGGGTCAGCCACCGTTCCCGTGCTCCATCAGGTCGGACACGGCCACCATCCTCTCCTGCCACCGCCGCTCGGTCGCCTCGTCAGCGGCGACGTCGGCCCAGGCGTCTGCCGCACACCGGCGTACCGCCATCGCCCCGTCGACCACCTGCAGCGGGTCGCTGGTCACGTCGCCCTCGAGCAGCGCCAGGGACGCCAGCCCGCAGGCATAGGGCAGCTCGGGCAGCGCCGCAGCCAGTGCCAGGCCCGCGGAGAGGCCGACCGAGGTGTCCAACGCCGAGGAGACCACGACGGGGAGCCCGCACGCCTGGGCCACCTCCAGCGCCCGGCCCACGCCGCCGAGCGGGGCCACCTTGAGCACAGCCACGTCCGCGGCTCCCGCGAGCACGACCCGCATCGGATCATCGGCGTTGCGGATCGACTCGTCGGCGGCGATCGGCACGTCGACCCGCCGCCGCACCGCGGCCAGCTCCGGGACGGTTCGGCAGGGCTGCTCGACGTACTCGAGGTCGAAGCGGCTCAGCAACCTGATCATGCGCACCGCTGTGTCGACGTCCCAGCCACCGTTGGCGTCGACCCGCACCCGCCCGCCGGGTCCGAGGGTGTCGTGGACAGCCTCGACCCGGGCCAGGTCCTCGCCCTCGCCCTGGCCGGGCTCGGCCACCTTGACCTTCACAGTGCGGCAGCCGTGCGAGGACCGGACGGCCTGCGCGGCCCGCTCAGGCCCCACAGCCGGGACGATGGCGTTGACCGGGATGCTCGTACGACGTGGCGCTGGCCACCCGTCGTCGGCAGCCTCGCGGGCCGCGCGCAGCCACGGCACGCACTCAGCCGCGTCGTAGCCCCAGAACGGGGAGAACTCGCCCCAGCCGGCCGGCCCCCGCAGCAGCACGCCCTCGCGGACCTCGATGCCGCGAAAACGGGTGCGCATGGGGATGGCGAAGGCAGCAGGAGGCACGAGCCCTATCCTCGCGCACATGCCCACGCCACCGACTCGGGTCTCCGAGCTGTTCGACCCCGACTCCTGGACAGCGGTCGCGGGCTTCGAGGGCGAGGACATCACCTACCACCGGTGCGTGCGCCCCGGAGCGGCGTCGCGCACGGTGCGGATCGCCTTCCACCGCCCCGAGGTGCGCAACGCGTTCCGGCCGCAGACGGTCGACGAGCTCTACCGTGCCTTGGACCACGCGCGGATGACCTCCGACGTCGGCTGCGTCCTGCTCACCGGCAACGGACCCTCGCCCAGGGACGGGGGCTGGGCCTTCTGCTCCGGGGGCGACCAGCGGATCCGCGGCCGGTCGGGCTACCGCTACGCCAGCGGCGAGACGGCCGAGACCGTCGATCCGGCCCGGGCCGGTCGGCTGCACATCCTGGAGGTGCAGCGACTGATCCGCACGATGCCCAAGGTGGTGGTGGCGGTCGTGCCGGGCTGGGCGGCGGGCGGCGGTCACTCCCTGCATGTCGTGTGCGACCTGACGATCGCCAGCCGCGAGCACGCGCGGTTCAAGCAGACCGACGCCGATGTCGGCTCCTTCGACGGAGGCTACGGCTCGGCCTACCTCGCCAAGATGGTCGGGCAGAAGTTCGCCCGGGAGATCTTCTTCCTCGGCCGGGCCTACGACGCCGAGGACATGCACCGGATGGGTGCAGTCAACCTGGTGGCCGACCACGCCGGCCTGGAGCGGGTCGCGCTCGAGGTCGCCGCCGAGATCAACGCCAAGAGCCCGACCGCGCAGCGGATGCTGAAGTTCGCCTTCAACCTGCTCGACGACGGGCTGATGGGTCAACAGGTGTTCGCCGGCGAGGCCACCAGGCTGGCCTACCAGACCGACGAGGCCGTCGAGGGGCGCGACGCGTTCCTGGAGAAGCGCGACCCCGACTGGTCGCCCTACCCGTGGGCGTTCTGATCCCGCGGTGAGGGACCTCGTCGGGGTCGAGTGCGGCGACGGGACCGCGGACGTGGACATAGCCATCGTGCGCGTTGCCCTTGCCGCTGCGCTGACCGGGACGGGTCCGGCCCTCGTGCCGCTGCCGGGCGGGCGTCCCGTCGCCCGGGATCGGCTGCTGGCCGCCGTACGCCCGGATCTGCCGCTGGAGCGCGACGGTGTCGCCCTG
>JBBRHF010000243.1:0-4450 GCA_038223055.1 Actinomycetes bacterium
TGCTACTGCGACCGCGGCGGCGGAGAAACCACACGCAAAGACCTGTGCCCCCGCTGCCGCCAACACCACAACGCCAAAACCCACGGCCACTGGAAACACACCGTGGACCCCGACGGCACCGAACACATCACCAGCCCGCTCGGCATGACCTACACGGTGCCCCCAGCCACCGTCATGCCCGACTGGCAACCACCCGACCGGCAGCTACCCGAACGGTCGAGCCACGGCCAATCAGGACCCGACCCGTCAGCGCCCGACCCGTCAGCCAGCGACACCCGCGACCCGTAGATGCGCGGCTGGACCCCTAGCCGCCCGGCCACCCATCACGTGAAGGTTTCCACCGAACCGCGCGGTGCGTACGACTCAATGCCTCATGGGCCGCTGTCCGCCACCCCGCCGTCCGCCGATCCGCCGATCCGCCGATCCGCCGTCCGCCGATCCGCCGATCCGCCGTCCGCCAATTTCCGGCCCCCGATGCGCCGTTCGCCGTTCGCACCGTCCCCGTTCGCCGTTCGCACCGTCCCCGTTCGCCGGTCGCCGTTCCCCGTTCGCCGATCCGCCGTCCCCGCCCTCCGACTTCGGTCCGCCGAGCCACCACCCTGCTGAGCCACCACCTTGACGAGTCATGTCGATGTCACAAGGCGCGGGACTGACTGGCAGGATGCCGCGATGCGAGCCGTCGTCCAGCGCGTCACAGAGGCCAGCGTCACGGTCGACGGCGAGGTGGTCGGACACCTCGACCGTCCCGGCTTATGCGTGTTGCTCGCCGCGACCCACACGGACACCGAGGATCTCGCCGACCGGCTCGCGGCCAAGATCTATCAGCTGCGGATCCTGCGCGACGAGCGGTCCGCAGCCGACCTCGGCGCGCCCGTGCTGGTGGTCAGCCAGTTCACCTTGTACGCCGACACCAGCAAGGGCCGGCGCCCATCGTGGGGAGCCGCCGCAACCGGACCCGACGCCGAACCCCTCGTCGACCGGTTTGTGCTGGCGCTGGGCCGCCTCGGCGCAACAGTACAGACCGGTCGGTTCGGTGCCGACATGGCGCTGCGCACGACCAACGACGGGCCTGTCACGGTGATCGTCGACCTCGATGAACCGACCGCCTAGACCGAAGTTCGGCCTGGACCGCTCAACAGCTCACTCCCCGCCGAGCGGCTCCTGGGCGGCCGGAACATCCCCAGCTAGCAGCGTCGCGTCGGCCGGCGTGGATCGTTTGACCAGCGCCAGCGCGACCGGACCCAGCTCGTAGTGCCGCGCTGAGGTGCCGACGAAGCCCACCACGCGCCCGTCGAGCTCCACGGGGTCCCCATGCGCCGGCAACACCGAATCGCTCCCGTCCAGGTGCAGCAGCACCAGCCGCCGCGGCGGCCGGCCCAGGTTGTTCACCCGGGCCACGGTCTCCTGGCCGCGGTAACAGCCCTTGTCCAGGTGCACGGCCGTCGCGAGCCAGCCCACCTCGTGGGGGATCGTGCGGTGGTCGGTCTCGAACCCCAGCCGCGGCCGACCGTCCGCGATCCGCAGGGCATCCAGCGCCCACGTCCCCGCCGGGCCATGCTGCTCGACGTAGGGCGCCAGCCGCTCGCGCGGCAGGAACACCTCGGTGCCGTAGGCGGTCACCCTCGCCAACAGGTCCGGCTCATGCGCCGCGCCCAGCGGCAGGTGCACCACGGCGTACGCCGAAAGCAGCTCGATCTCGACCTTGGACCAGAACACCATCGACGTGAGATAGGCGATCAGGCCGTCGGCCGTGCCGGGCTCGACATGCAGCCAGGTCGCCTCACCGTCGTCGACGAGGTAGAGCGCGTGCTCGACGTGGCCGGTGGGGCTCAGCACGAGGGCCTCGATGGCGACGTCGGGAGCCAGTGCCTCCAGATGCTGGGAGGTCAGCGCGTGTAACCAGGTGAGCCGGTCGGGTCCAGCAACCCGAATCACCGGGCGATGCGACAGATCGACCACCCCAGTCCCGGCGGCCAACCGGCGCTGCTCAAGGAACGGGTCGCCGTAGTGAGCCGCAACTGCGTCGTCGGGCGGGTCGGCAGGCACGGCTCCGGGCATCGAGAGCAGCGGACTGGGGGGCAGCGGACTGGGGGGCAGCGGACTGGTCACGAGGCACATCCTCGGCAGCGGCCGTAGATCGCGAAGTGCGCCACGTCGGTCTCGAAGCCGTGCTCGTCCGCGAGGCGGCGAACCAGGGCGTCAGCGATCGACACATCGGTCTCCATGACCTCTCCGCAGATTCGGCAGACCAGGTGCAGGTGGTCCTCGTCGGTGGCCGCGTGGTAAGTGGGCGCACCGTGGCCGAGGTGGGTGTGGGTCACCAGCCCGAGCTCTTCGAGCAGCTCGAGGGCGCGGTAGACCGTCGACATGTTCACCCCACCAGCGGTCGTCTGCACCCGGGCGCAGATCTCGTCGGGGGTCCCGTGGCGCAGCGCCGTGACGGCCTCGAGCACGAGCTGACGCTGCGGGGTGAGGCGGTAGCCGCGCTCCCGTAGGGTGCTCTGCCAGGTCTCACCCATGCCAGGTCTCGCCCATCTCAGGCCCGCCGTAGCGTTGCCGACAGGTGCGGCTGCAGGGGATGACCCTCGGCGGCCATGTCGAACGCCCACAGCAGCTCGCCGCCGACTAGGCCGTAAAGCCGCTGCCCCGCGGTGTAGGTCTTAGCCGTCGACGTCCGGGCGACGACGTCGGTGTGCAGCTCGATCTTGGCCCCGTCGGCCTCACCCACCCACACCTCGGCGAAGCCGGTCGGGTGGGCCAGCAGCACCTCTAGCGACCCGTCCACGGCGGGGCGCCAGTAGCCCGTCTCCTGGGCCAGCGGGCGCACCTCGATGCCGCCGTCATCGAGCAGCCAGCTGCGGCTGAGGTAATGCAGGAACGGCTTGGCACCCATGTCGGAGAAGGTGACCTCCTGGCTGAAATGGAACTCCGGCACCGACGGATAACCGCCGACCCCGACGCCACGCCAGGTGCCCAGCAGCCAAGCCACCGGGACGATCTCAGCGGGCAAGTCGTCGCGCAACTCCACTGGTCGCTCGCCCTAGTCCTGGCTCGCGGAACGGTCCAGGCTCGCGGAACGGTCCTGGCCGGTGAACAGCCGGAAGACCGCCAGACCGCCGAAACCGCTCACCAGCAGGAAGGCCGCGATGAGCAGCAGCGTGTAGATGACCTCGATCACGTCAGCGAGTCTACTGGCGCCAGAGACCGCACGCCCCGTGCAGCCCGCGGCGGGCGCGGCGGGCGCTGGCTTCGAGCCGCTCGAGCCAGGCGGCGAACCGGTGCTGAGGGCGAAACGCGCGAGCCCGTGCGGCGCCCGTCTGCACCAGTCGGCCTGCCAGGAAGCCCCCGTCGCCCTGCCAGACGTCCCACAGCTCACGGCCGAACCGGTCCTGGTGCGGGTGGCCCTGGTACGCCGCGGTGATCGGTGACCCGCGCGGCAGCAGCCCGCGCAGGACCGTGGCCGACTCGGGCCCGAAGCACTGCACCGGGCTGCCCAACCGCACCGACTCCGGAGCATCGATGCCGATCAGGCGCACCCGCAGGCGCGCGCCTCCCTCGCGGAAGGCAACAAATGTGTCGCCATCCACGACGCGCACCACGCTCGCGCGGAAGGCGCGGGCAGGCACCGCGGGCCTGGAGGAGATGGAGGGCCTGGATGGCCGGGCCGGCACCGCCCAAGTGGTGGGCATAGCGGCCATGGAAGACACGTCCACTGGACTCGACGTGGCCGCGGGGGTCACGCCGCCGCCAGGGAGGGCGCAAGCAGCAACCGACAGGACCGCGGCCAGCACCCACAGGGCGACGGCCAGGACCGACGGGGCAACGGCCAGAACCGAGAACTCGCCGGCCGCGTGATAGACGCTTCGCATCACCACAGACTCGCGCTCCGGCCGTCGCTCAGAGAGTCGGGCGGCTCATCTGTGGAACAGTCAGGCGTGGTTGTGGGTGTGGACAGACCATCGTCTCGCCCTGGCCGTCGCCGTCCGCGTGAGTCAGCCGCCGTGCCGGGGGGTCAGGCGCGGCCCCGGGACGCAGCCGCGGTTCCGGGAGTCAGCCGCGGCCCCGGGGAGTCAGTCGAGCGAGACCGCCAGCTCGGCGATCTCCCCGCGGGTGGCAACCACCGTGCTGTCCACGACAGGCGCGGCCGCCGCGAGGGTCCGGACGGTCCAGGTGCCCGGACGGGCGAAGAACCGGAACTGCCCGGTCGCCGAGGTTGGCACCTCGGCGGTGAACTCGCCGGCCGCGTCCAGCAACCGGACGTAGGCTCCAGGCACCGGCTCCCCGGCCCGGGTCACGACGCCTTGCACGACCGACTCGTCACCCAGGTCCAGGCCCTGGGTGGACACTCCGCCCTCAGTTGCTCCGCACATCAGCTTTCCTCCCCGATCGCGACGGGCACGCCAACCAGCGAGCCCCACTCGGTCCACGAGCCGTCGTAGTTCTTGACGTT
>JBBRHF010000244.1:0-4441 GCA_038223055.1 Actinomycetes bacterium
TCGCCCTCGTCCGAGCCGGAGCGACGTTCGAGAAGGGCATCCTGATCGAACGACCCGACGAAACCACACCCGAAGAATCAGGAGGCAATCAACAAGTCGCGTGACACGCCCATCCACAGGTCTTGACTATTCCTCGGGCCGGCTGCCTTGGCGAGTCACTCCAGCACGTCCGGCCAGCACGTCCGGGGTGGCCTACGAGGACCTGGCGGGTGCCGTCCCAGACCAGTGTCGGGTGCATCCGGGGCCATCGACCCTTCACCGCGCCGGCCTCGGGGCTTTCACCGGCGACCGTGCGCAGCTGGTGAGAATGGATGCGGACCAGGTCGGCCAGGACATGAGCGTCACCGGCGTCGCTCTTGGCCTCCGACACCCCGTGCCCTTCCCGAGCGCGGGCGGACTGCGGCGGAGACCCACGGCCCACGATCGGTCTCGATCAGGCGAGCACGATCGACAACCGGCCACTGCCGTAGCCGGCCACCTCGACCTGCAGGTCCTCCCGCCTGCCGAAGGAGCGCAAGTGCACGGACACGTCGGCGGGTGGCAGGTCGCCGGGTGCGTGCGTCGCGTAGAGCTTGAGGTGCGGACGGTTCGGCGTGTTGAACAGCGCGGCCAGGATGTTCATGACCTCGTGCAGGTTCTCCATCATGCCCTCGGTCAGGCGGCGCTCCTCGACCGACGCGGCGGCGGTCTCGGGCGGGATGAGTGCGATAGACGCGCCCAGGGCGGCCGCCAGGGACAGGCTGCAGCAGATGAGCGCGCGAAGCTGGGTGCGGTCATCGACGTAGACAGCGACCATGCCGGGCTTGCGCGGCGTGGGAGCCCACGGCTCGGCCGGAGCGACCTGTACGTCGCGGCCCAGCGTGTCCATCACCATGTCGCGCAGCATCTTGATTGAGGGCAGGGTGGTGGAGGCGGGCGGGGTGCTCATCCCAGGACCGGCTGGAGCGCCTCGCGGAACGCGTCCGGCGTGAACGGCTTGGCCAGCAGGAACAATGCCCCGGCTGCCTCGGCGCGGTCGCGCATCTCCGGGGACCCCTCGGAGGTCACGAAGCCGAACGCCACCTGCTGCCCCTGCGCGCGCAGCGTGGTGAGCAGGTCGATGCCGTTCATCTCGGGCATGTTCCAGTCGCAGAGCACCAGGTCGGGGTGCTCCGCGGCGATGACCTCGAGGCCCTCCCGCCCGTTTTCGGCCTGGCAGATCTCCACGTCGGAATAGCCGGCCTGCCGCAGCGTGCGCGTGACGATCGAGCGCATCACCCTGCTGTCATCGACGACGAGCACCTTCATCGTGATTCTCCTTCTGTGTCAACGCAATTCTGGTTTCTGGGAGCCGCGTCCGCGGCGCTGATCGTCATGCCCGCAACCACACGGCGATGTGCAGCCGGTCCCCGTCGCACTCGAGCTCCACCTGGTCCAGCAGCCGGGCGCCCGGGATCGTCACCACGTGGGACCCACCCTGGGTGACCGTCGGCAGCGAGAGCTGGCTCGGTTCCGGCAGCAGGCCCTTGAGGTTCCCGCCGATCATGTTGACCAGCTCGCCGAACGCGTCTGCGACCTCCGCGTCGTCGAGGTCCTCGTCGACGATCTGGAACATCGTGACCGCGCACCGCCGGGCGAAGGCAGCCGAGCAGGAGAGGATGACCGAGCCGTTCCAACTCCCGCTGATGTGCACTGTCGCGCTCGCATCGTGTCCCGAGTCGGGCCCGGTTGACGTCGAGACGTCCACCTCGTGCAGCGAAAGGCCGAGGAACGAGGACCATACGCTTTCGGCGATCTCGATGATCTGTTCATGCTTGATGGTCATGGTCAGGCCTTTCCGGCGCGCATCCGGTAGACCGGTGCCCGACCGATCTGGACGCGCTCGAACGAGTCGTCGAGGTTGAGGGTGGTCTCGGCGCCACCGAGGACCAGGTAGCCGTCAGGGCGCAGCACCCGGCGTACGCGGGTGAGGATCTGGCGCTTCGTGGCGATGTCGAAGTAGATGAGGACGTTGCGCAGGAAGACGATGTCCATCGCGGGGATACTGGGAAAGTCCACGTCCAGGTTGAGCAGCCGGGTCTCCACCATCCGCCGCAGTGGCTCCTCGATCTGCCAGCCGAGCCCCTCGCGCCGGAAGTGCCGCACCAGCCGATGCGCCGGCAGGCCGCGGTTGACCTCGAACTGGGTGTACAACCCGGCCTTGGTCCGAGCCAGCATCGCCGGCGAGAGGTCGGTGGCAAGCAGGCGCACCCGCCAGCTAGGGTCGGCCCCGATGATGTCGTGGACGAGCATGGCGATCGAGTAGGGCTCCTGGCCGCTGGAGCAGGCCGCACACCAGATGTTCAGTGCCCGCGTGCCGCTGCGCGCCCGCACGAGGTCGGGCAGGAGGTGGTCCGCCAGAGCCGTGAACGGGTGGGCGTCGCGGAAGAACGAGGTCTCGTTGGTCGTCATCGCCTCGACCACGAGATCGCGCAGCGGACCGGACGGCGCCCGCCGCAGTTCGTGCACCAGTCCGGCCACGGTGCCGGCGCCATTCGCGCGGGCCAGCGGCTGCAGGCGAGCCTCGATCAGGTATTCCTTGCCGCGTTCCAGCACGATGGCGGACCGGTCCCTGACCATGCTGCTGATGTAGTCGAAGTCGGTGGCGGTGATGGTCATGATCGGCTCCCCACGCGGTTGGCGACGCTTGACCGATTGCGTAGGACCCGGGCCTGGATGGCACGCCCGATGGCGTCGAGCGGCAACACCTCGGCGGCGAAGCCGGCGGCTACCACCGCTCCGGGCATCCCCCAGACCACCGATGTGGCCTGGTCCTGGACGATCACCGAACCGCCGGCATCGACGATGCGACCCGCGCCCCTGGCCCCGTCCGAGCCCATGCCGGTGAGCACGACACCGAGGACGCCGGCTCCGTACGCCTCCGGCGCGGAGCGGAACAGCACGTCCACAGCAGGTCGGCAGTAGTTCTCCGGCGTCCCCTGGTCCAGCGCCGCGACGACGCCGCCCCGGTTGGCCTGGAGGCGCAGGTGGAAGTCGCCGGGGGCGATCAGGACAGTGCCTGGTTCGGGCCGGTCACCCGCGCGCGCCTCGGACACGGTGAGCGCGCTCTTGGTGTCCAGGCGCTTGGCGAACAGGGCGGTGAAGACCGGCGGCATGTGTTGGACGATGACGATCGGCACCGGGAAGGTGCTCGGCACCGCACTTATCAGGGTGGTCACGGCGTCCGGACCGCCGGTGGACACCCCGATCACGACGATGTCGACTCGTGCGGCCGGGCCTTTCACGATCAGCCCGCCTCTCGCGGGGGCCGTCGGCCTGGCCACCGCTGAGCCCATGCCAGACGGCGCGGCGAGGTCGGCGACGGGCAGCCCGCGCGACGTCAGCGACTTGATCTTGGGGATGAGCTGCGCCCTGACGGCCTCCATCGAGGCGACAACGCTGCCCATGTTGGCCGGCTTGGCGACATAGTCGCTGGCGCCGCGCTCGAGGGCGTCCAGCGTCGCTGACGCCCCCCGCTCGGTCAGCGTGGAGAACATGATCACCGGCAGCTTCGGGTAGAGCGCCCGAAGCGCGACCAGGGTCTCCAGCCCGTTCATCACGGGCATCTCGACGTCGAGGATGACGATGTCGGGGTTGAGCAGCGGGATCTTGGCCAGGGCGACCTTGCCGTTGGGCGCGGTGCCGCGGACCTCGATGGCTTGGTCAGTGGCGAGGACGTCAGAGACGAGGCGGCGGATGACGACCGAATCGTCGACGACGAGCACGGAGATGCGGGCCATGGTGCTCACGCCAGCCCGAGCATGCGCAGTTTGTCGCCGATGACGTCCACGGTGAACGGCTTGATGACGTACTCGTGGGCGCCGGCCGCGAGTGCTCGCACGATCTGGGAGTGCTCGCTCTCGGTGCTCACCATCATCAGCGTCATGCCGCGCCAGTCCCGGTTCGCGCGGACCTGGGTGACGAACTCCAGGCCGTCCATGACCGGCATGTTCCAGTCGATGAGCGCGACGTCGGGCAGCGGCCCGCGTCGTACGGCCGCCAGACCTTCGGCGCCGTCGCCTACGGTCTCGACCTCGAAGTCGAGCGCGGTGAGCATGCGGGTCAGGATCGATCGCATGGCACGCGAGTCGTCGAGCACCAGGGCACGCATGGGATTTCCTCTCCTTGCAGGTGGTTAGGGGCGGGGCCGGGGCGCGGTCAGTAGCTGAACTGGCCGACCAGCCGTTGCAGGTTGGAGGCCATCCGGGCCAACTCGTCCGCGGCCTGGGAGGTGCTGCTCGCCGCCGCGGTGGTGTCCGCGGCCGAACGGGCCACCCCGGTGATGTTCTCCGCGATCTCGGTCGACCCGGTCGCGGCCTCAGTCACGTTGCGGCCCATCTCGTTGGTGGTCGCGGTCTGCTCCTCCACCGCCGAAGCGATCGTGGACTGGGTGTCGTTGATCGAGGCGATGATCCCCGAGATC
>JBBRHF010000245.1:0-4388 GCA_038223055.1 Actinomycetes bacterium
GCACCTTCAGCCACTGGTCTACGGCCAGCTGCTGCCCGGCCTGCTCGGCGAGGTCCCTTCATCGCGCGCGGACGGCGACCCCGTCGTCGGCCAGGCCGGCATCGGCACCAGCGGGCACCGCGTCGTCCTCGATTTCGCCGACGCTCGCCCCGTCACGGGGACGCCATGAACGCCACCAGGGAGCGCAGATGAGCTATGTCGGCTGCGAACCGCTGCGGGTGTGGAACCGCCTGGAGGTCCGCCCGCGCCAGGTGGAGGTCGACCGGGTGTTGCAGGCCCGCGTCCACGACCCGCTGTGGCTGCTGACCCGGCAATGGCAATTCGGCGAGTTCCACGCCGAGGACTCCGGCTCCCCCGTGCTCGCCACCATGGCGCGGCGTGCCTACCCGGTCGACCAGGTTCGCCTGGGAGCCGCGGCACCAGCGCCGTACGCCGCCGCCGACGCACCGTTGGAGCCCCTCGTGGAGGCTCTGCCCAGGGTCCGCACCCCGTCGGCGAGGGCGCAGGCGGGCGCTCACCTGCTCACCCTGCTCGGCGAGCGCCTGATCGCGGCAGGGGTGGCAGGTGATGACGCGGACGACGTCGTCGCGGCCGTCAGGACGCCGCTGGTCGCGCTGCACCCGCTGACCCGGCTCGACCTCGACGCCAGCCAGGAGGACCACGCGCTCTCGGTCGCTCGGCGGCGGTCCTTGGCCCGCGCGGACCGGGTGCTGCTGGCCCTGAGCCGGGGCAAGGTCCTCGATGGCATCGCATTCGCACAGGCGCTGCCCTCCGGTCGGGCGTTGACCTTGAACGACATCCCCGGGTCGCTCGCCATCGCCGTACCCGCCACGCACGCGTCGGTGGTCCTCGCCGTGTTCGCCGAGTTCCGGGACGGCACTGCCGCGGAACAGGCGACCCCTGCCGGAGGAGTGAACGGGGCGGCGTGGAGCTCCGACACGCTCGAGTACTCCTACGGCTGCCGGCTTCCCCGTGGGGCAGGCGGGGTCGAGCTCATCGGTGCTCCCACGTCCGGCGGCCGGCTGGACTGGTACTCGTTCGACCTGGCCCCCGGGCCGGACACCGCGACCGGACCAGGCAGCGCGTGGGACGTGGCCACCGCCATCCCGACCCCGGCGGCGTTCGCCGGGATGCCGTCCCCGCGGTGGTGGGAGTTCGAGGACGCCGCGGTCAGCCTCTCCGGGATGCGTGCCGACGCCGGAGACCTGGCCAAGCTGCTCGTGCAGAACTTCGCCCTCGTCTACGGCAACAACTGGCTACTGGTGCCCTACGAGCAGCCGGTCGGGACGCTGTGCGAGGTCGGCGGGATCGTCGTCGACGACGTCTTCGGCGTCCGGACGCTGGTCACCGCGGCGACCGCGGCCGCCGGTACGGACTGGGACCGCTGGGACCTGTTCAGCCTCTCCCCGCGCCACGCCAACGCCGGCGCGCACCCTGCGCTCGGCCAGCACCTGTTCCTGCCGCCGGCGCTGCCGGGACTGGTCGAGGGCCCGGTGCTGGAGGAGGTCGGCTTCATCCGGGACGAGATGTCGAACATGGTGTGGGCGGTCGAGACGCGCGTACCGGACGGGCTAGGTGGGTCCGGGGACGGGGCGCAGGCCGTCCGCGCGTTCACTGCCGCGCTCGCCGTCCTGGAACAGGCGCTGCACCCGGAGCGGACGGGTAGCACGGAGCTGGCCCCGACCGAGGACCAACCCGCTCTGACGTACGTGCTCGGCACGAGCGTGCCCGGCAACTGGATCCCGTTCCTGCCGGTGCACCGGCCGTCATCCACCCACGCCATCCGGCTGCAGCGCGCGTCGATGCCGCAGTTCTTCCCGGCCGGCGCACCGCGGGTGCGACCGGTCACGACGATCCTGCGCGAGGGCATGACGGACCCGTCCGCTCGGGCGGGGCGCTTCCCCGAGTCTCTCGAGGACGGCGATCGCTCGCCGTCCCCTGCCTTCGTCAACGAGGAGGAGGTGCCGCGCTCCGGGGTCGTGGTGCGCGGCAGGATGCAGCGCGGCCGGTGGATCGGCGGCACGACATTCCTGTGGAACGGCCGCCAGGTGAGCAGTGGCCGCGGCGACGGCAACAGCGGACTGCTGTTCGACGTTGTCCGAGAGCCCGGACGCGGTTAGCGTGGCCGCACCACTGCTGCATACGCAGGTCCGCTCTTTAACCGGATGTCAACCTGAGAGGGAAGTCCAGTGGGAGTCCTCCCGGGGCGGCGCTAGCCGTGGTCAACGCGGTGGATTCCGCGCGGTCCACGTTGAATCCCCCCGGGGGGCACCTTCGTCCTTCGGCACGGTCGCCCCCGTGGGTGGGCTCGTCGTCCTGACCGGCCTCTCGGGTTCGGGTAAGAGCGCCGCCCTGGCCCAGCTGGCGGCCCACGGCGAGCAGGTGCTCGACCTGCAATCCCTGGCCTGCCACCGTGGCTCCGCGTTCGGCGGCTTCGGCCTGCAGCCGCAGCCGACCCACCGGCAGTTCCAGAGGGCCGTGAGTGACGCCGTCGCAGCCCGAGACACCTCCCGCCGGCTGTGGCTCGAACGCTGCCCCCGCTACCTGGGGTCGGTCGGCCTCCCGGAGGATCTCCTGGAGGCCATGGCCACGGCGCCCGCCGTGCGGCTGACCCGGCCCCGCTCAGCCCGGATCGCGGTGATCGTCGAGGAGTACGGCGGCGCAGGCCCGGCGCTTTGGCAGCAGGCCTTGCGCCGGATCGCACGCAGAATCGGTCAGCCCCGGACAGCACTCGTCCGAGAAGCACTCGACCGCGCGGACCTGGCCGCCGCCGTCGACGTCCTGCTCACCTACTACGACCCCACCTACCTCAAGGTGCGGCAGGTCGAATGATGTCCGAGGACCACGAGACCGCACCAGGAACCGCCTCCGAGCCCGATGCCGCCGACACGCACGTCGACGACCCGAGTCACGCTGCAACACTTCCTGGATGAATTCCGACGCCGGCCACGCCGGCCTGAACCAGGCCCGTGGGCAGTGCGTCGCGGCCGCGAATGCGAGCGGTTCGCTGGCGAGGTTGTATCGGCTCACCTTGGCGCCCCGGCTGCGGACGAAGTCCAGGTCGGCGGAGAACGTGACCAGTCCCTGGTCGACGTCCTCTCCGCAGACCCCGGTCGCGCAACACAGGGCGGGCTCAAATACCTCGATAATGTTCATGGTCCTTGTTTCTCCTTCGGTTGGGTCAGCGAAGGCGCGGATGATCGCGGCCTGGGCGTGGGCGTGCACACGGTGGGTGGGGCGGATCTCGATGTCGGTGAAGCCCGCGGTGGTCAGCGCCTGGGTGAACTCGGCATGGGTGAGTGCCCCGGCGATGCACCCGGTCCACTGGGCCATGTCGGCCTTCGTGGCTTCGTCCATGTCGTCGTCCGCGATGACGTCGGAGAACGCGATTCGCCCAGAGGGGCGTAGCGCCCTGAAGGCTTCGGCGAGCACGACAAGCTTGTCGGCAGCGAGGTTGATGACGCAGTTGGAGATCACCACGTCGACGCTGGCATCGGGCAGTGGGATGTCCTCCAGGTATCCCTTGAGGAACTCGACGTTGTCCACCCCTGCCTCGGCGGCGTTGCGTCGGGCGAGGTCGAGCATCTCGTCGGTCATGTTCAGCCCGATCACGCGCCCAGCTGGCGCAATTCGCCGGGCAGAGATGAGGACGTCGGCGCCTGCCCCGGAGCCCAGGTCGAGGATGACCTCGCCAGGGTGCAGGTCCGCGACCGCGGTTGGCACGCCACAGCCGAGCGAGGCTGGCACCGCGTGCGCGGGAGCACCTTGTGCCTCGGCGCCGTAGAGCTCCGCGCCAAACACAACCCGGCCCTGCTCGTCGGTGGTGCCCACTGGCTCCGGACCGCAGCATGACGTCTGAACCGCAGGTGTCGGCTCGTGGGTCGTCGCCGCTGGCGCCGGAGGACAGCAGGAGCTCTCGACCGCGCGGGCTCCTTCATGCTCACAGGTCGCTGATCGGGTCGCGGCCGCGGCATACCGCCGGCGGACCTCCTCTCGGATGCTTTCAGCTGTACTCATGATTGTCTGCTCCTGGGGGATGCGAATGGTGGTTAGCGGTTGGCTGCGGGTGCGGGGCTCTGGTCGGGCAGGAGCTCGGCCAGCAGGGTCTGTATCCGGGCTTGGATCTCGTCGCGGATGGGGCGCACGGCCTCGACGCCCTGGCCTGCGGGGTCATCGAGGTCCCAGTCGAGGTAGCGCTTGCCCGCGAAGATGGGGCAGGCGTCACCGCAGCCCATGGTGATCACCACGTCTGACCGAGATCCGGCGTTAGTGCTGTGATCTTGGTGTCAATCCCGGGACGGAGCCCTGTTGATCTTGGTCGGGGATCGGGGCGTGTGGGACTGTCCGACGCCTGCGGGTCGGTGTCTCCGGGTCCTTGGTGGTCGGGG
>JBBRHF010000246.1:0-4312 GCA_038223055.1 Actinomycetes bacterium
GGTCTATCGGAGACGTTCGTTTGCGATAGACCCTGTCTTTCGGACGGGGTCACCGTGGTGATGCTGTCGCTCGGCCGGGCGATCAGGTGCTGATGCTCAGGCGGGTGCTGGTGTCGAGTTTGACTTCGCCGTAGGGCAGCACGTGCTGCCAGAACAGCGGTGTCAGGCCGCGACGGTCTTCGGCGGTCAGGATGTCGTCCCAACGGTCGTCGGCCAGGACGTCTTGCGGCGCCGCGACCTGCAACGGGAGATCACCGAAGGGCTCAACCTCATCGAGTCCTCCAACGGAGCCAACTCCGTCATCCACTACGGCAAAGGCGGCGAGATCGCCTCCAACCGACCCGAGGAGCAGGAGATGACCGTTCTGTGCCTGCGGATCCTGCAAGCGGCGCTCGTCTACCCGTTGACTGAACTACCGGGAGGATCCACGCAGATCAGGGTACGGGCACGGACGGGGGCCGCTACGGTCCCGACCTATGATCGACAGAGACGAGGACGACCGGGATCTCGGGTCGTTGGCCGTGCCGAGGGTCGGGTCACTGGCCGAGGCTGGCGACGTGTGGGAGCCGTGGCGACTGGTGGACCCGGCGGGCGAGGTGGTCGGGCCGGTCGCGGTGTGGCTGCGGGACTTGCAGGCGGCCGGGCGGTCGGCGTTGACCCAGCGGTCGTACGGGATGGACCTGCTGCGCTGGTTCCGGTTCCTGTGGGCGGTCGAGGTGCCGTGGAACCATGCCACCCGGTCTGAGGCGCGCGACTTCACCCGATGGGTCCAGATCACCGACAAGCCAAGAAGCACCGGTGTTGGCGCGGGCGCCCCGAACCCGGTGACGGGAAAGGCCAAGCCAGGCAACAAGTACGCGGCGAGCACGCGCGGCCACAGCGAGAGCGTGCTGCGCGGTTTCTACGAGTTCCACCGCGACGCCGGGTCGGGGCCGATGGTCAACCCGTTCCCGCTGGCCCGTCGCAAGGGGCGCGCTCACGCCCACCACAACCCGATGGAGCCCTACCGCAACGAGCGATCGGGGTTGTACCGGCCCCCCGGCATGTCCAGCGGATGCCGCACAGCATCCCCGACGAGAAGTTCAACGAGCTGTTCGCCCAGCTCTCCTCGCATCGTGACCGGGCGCTGGTCGCGATGTGGGTGTCCTCGGGGGCTCGAGCCGCAGAGTTGCTGGGCGCCCGTCAGCGCGACGCGGACCCCGGACAACAGCTGATCACGGTGGTGCGCAAGGGATCAAGGGCGATCCAGCAGGTGCCGGCCTCGCCGGATGCGTTCGTGTGGCTGAGGTTGTATCAGGCGCAGATGCACGGCCTGGTTGCCGCAGAGGCCGACGACCCGCTGTGGTGGACACTTCGGCGACCGTTCCGGCCGCTGGCCTATCACGCCGCCTACCGGATGTTCGGCCGGGCCAACGCCGTGCTGGGCATCAACTGGACCCTGCACGATTTGAGGCACACCGCGGCCTACCGGATGGCCCGCGACCCCGAGGTGCCGCTGACCGACGTGCAGTGGATACTTGGCCACGCGTTGCTCAGCACCACCCAGATTTATGTGACGCCCCTGCCCGAGGACGTGATCGCGGGCGTGCTCGCCCACCACGCGCGCCGAGCAGGCCAGGCAGCGCAGCCATCCTCGACATCGGCGAGCCCGCCGTTGGCGTCGTATCGGCCGGAGACGCTCAACGTCCTGTTCGGGGAGGGCACCGCGTGACCGCGCAGACCCTGGCCCCGGCCGGGCTGGAACGCCGGCTCGGCCCGGCGGCGGCGGCGCTGCTCAGACAGTTCCCGCCGCGCCGCCCAGCATCGACGTGGCCAGCTACCGGGCGGTCCCGCGAGGTGGTGCTGGCGCGGTTGCTCGCGCCGCCGTTCACCCTCGACGTCCCCGGCACGCAGGCCCGGCGCAGGGTCGGCTTGGGCAAGATCCTGCGGTGGCTGGAGCAGCAACCCGGCCAGACCTGGCAGGACCGGTGGCTGGTCAGCGGCGCCGACGCGGCCGGCAACATCGCCTGGCGGCGCCGGGTGATCGAATGGCTGCAGCGTGAGGGTTTGGACTATCAGAGCCCGAAGAACGACTTCGACGTCCTGGGCGGCGGGATCTTGCCGCTGATCAGCGGTGAGGTGATCCGGCCCAGCCTGTCGTGGCTGCTGAACCCTGGAACCGTGCAGATCCTGACCGCCGAGATGGCCCGCGGCCGCGACCCGGAGGGGTTCGCCGCACTGGTCGCCGTCTGCCGCAAGGACCCCGCCAACACCCACACCAAGGACGGTGCGCTGCGCCGGATCGCCACCATCATGGCCGCCAAGGGCGGCATGGTCAGGGACATCACCGCCGGGGACTGCGTGGAGATGGCCGAGGTGCTGTTGGGCATGAAAGGCCCGGTCGACACCAGCGCGTACTTTTACCAGCTGCTGCACGCGATGGGAGTGTTTCCCGACACCGCCCCGCCGACCGTCCGCGCCGTCACCGGTCAGGCGCAGGGCCAGATCAGCGTCGAGCAGATGATCGACCGCTATCAGATCGTCTGCCGCCCGATGCGGGACCTGCTGGTCGACTACATGCGGGAACGCCAGCCCACCGTCGACTACACCTCCTTGCGGCAGCTGGCGTTCGGCCTGGGCAAGTTGTTCTGGAAGGACCTGGAGGACCACCATCCCGGGATCGGCTCGCTGCGCCTGGCCCCGGCTGTCGCGACCGCCTGGAAGCAGCGGATCGCGATGAAGAAGGTCCGCAGCAAGAACGCCGCGGGCGAGGTCGTCGAGACCGAGGCACCGCGCGCCACCTTGGGAATCAACTACCTGGCCATGGTGCGGGCCTTCTACCTCGACCTGGCCCAGTGGGCCATCGACGACCCCGCGCGCTGGGGTGTGTGGGCGGCCCCCTGCCCCGTCCGCGAGGATGAGATGTCCAGGAAGAAGGACCACGCCGGGCGCAAGTCACGCATGGACCAGAGAACCCGCGAGCGCCTGCCGGTCTTGCCCACGCTGGTACGCACGGTCGATACCGAGCGTCAGCTGGCCGCTGATCGCCTGGCGGCCGCGCAAGCCACCACGCCAGGGTGCGAGTTCACCGCGGCCGGGCGGCTTTGGCGCAGATCGGTCACCAAGAACCCGACAGCCAGGGTCTGGGCGCACGACCCCCAGACCGGTAAACGACATGACCTCACCCTGGAGGAACATCGGGCGTTCTGGGCCTTTGCCGTCGTGGAAGTCTTGCGCCACAGCGGAATCCGCGTGGAGGAGCTGACAGAGCTGTCCCATCACAGCCTCGTCCAATACCGGCTTCCCGGCACAGGTGAACTCATCCCACTGCTGCACATCGCCCCGTCCAAGACCGACGCCGAGCGGCTTCTGGTCATCGACCCCGAGCTCGCAGACGTACTCAGCGCCATCATCTGCCGGATCCGTGACCCCAGCGGCGCCGTCCCACTCGTGGTGTCCTACGACATCCATGAACGGATCTGGAAACCCCCGACGCCCCTGCTGCTCCAACGGCGCGTCGGCGTCGAGAACCGACCGATCCCCGCCGGCAGCGTCCGGGACCTGCTCAACGACGCCCTCGCGCGCACCGGGATCACCGGCGTCGCCGGCGCCCCGTTGTTGTTCTCCCCCCACGATTTCCGGAGGCTGTTCATCACGGACGCCATCATGAACGGGATGCCGCCGCACATCGCCCAGCTCGTGGTCGGCCACCGAGACATCAACACCACCATGGGATACAAGGCGGTCTATCCCGAGGAGGTCATCAACGGCCACCGCGCCTTCATCGCCCGCCGACGGGCAGCCCGCCCCAGCGAGGAATACCGGACCCCCACCGACGCGGAATGGGAGGAGTTCCTCGGTCACTTCCAGCGCCGCCGGGTTGCCATGGGCGACTGCGGCCGGGCCTATGGAACCGGATGCGTGCACGAGCACAGCTGCCTACGGTGCAGCCTCCTCCGGCCGGATCCCGCCCAGCGACACCGGATCACCGGGATCCGCGACAACCTGCTGGCCCGCATCGCCGAGGCCGAGCGAGAGGGCTGGCTCGGCGAGATGGACGGCCTCAAGGTCAGCCTCATCGGGGCCGAGCAGAAACTCGCCCAGCTCGACCAACGGTCCCGACGGGCCGCCACCGTCGCCCTCGGCCTGCCCGCCTTCCGCGACACCGCCGGACGTTCCGTCACCGCCACCACGGACTCGTCATGAAGAACACGACCAAGATCGTTTACAAATTCAGAGAATATGTGAACACCCTCATGCTCCAAGACGTCCTCGCCGAGGAACGCTGGACCGGGATCCTCACCCCCGAAGACCGCCGCGGCCTCACCCCGCT
>JBBRHF010000247.1:0-4303 GCA_038223055.1 Actinomycetes bacterium
CGCCGGCTCAGGTTGAGCCCGCCGATGTCCCGCCGAGGGGTGATGGCGGTGCCACCCCCTATATAGGTGGCCCTCGGTTCGCCGCTGGCCCGATCGAACCCGGCGCGTACGTCGGCGGCCAGCCGCGCCGACTGGGCCACGGCCGCCGGGCCGCCGGTCATCCGGGTCGACCGGATCACGTGGAAGCCACGTGCCCCGCGGCGCAGGTTTCCGTCGGCGTGGATTGAGAGCACCGCGTCGGCGTGCGCCCGGTTGCCGACGGCAGCCCGGGCGTCGATGCAAGGACCCCAGCCAGCGTTCGACGTACGAGTCATGACGACCGTGGCGCCGCGGGCGCGCAGCACTACGGCCAGGCGGCGCGAGACGTCCAGGGTGAAGCTGGACTCGCGGTAGCCGCGGGCCGTGGTCGTGCCGGTGGTGTTGCAGGCCTTGTGCACCCCGTTGCCGGCATTGACGATGCGCGCGATGCGGGCGGCATGCGTCGCGTTGCCGCCGTTGTGGCCGGGGTCGATCACGATGGTCCGGCCGACGAGCGGCTTTCCCGGACTGGCGGGACTGCCGAGACCGGCGGCATCGGCGGAGCCGGTTCCGCCCGAACCGACGAGCAGGCCCACCGCGAGCAGCACTGGCAGCACGCCCCCGGTCACCGGTTGCCGCCGGCGAGCGGGTCGGCCCCGGCCAGGGGCTCGGCCTCGGGGTCGAACAAGGTGAACCAGACCACCTTGCCGTCCCCGCGGGGAGCGGTGCCCCACTGGTCGGACAGCGCGTCCATCAGCGGGACCCCCCGACCACTCTCAGCGAGCAGGTCCATCTCGAACAGGGTCGGCGGGGTGGCGGCCTCGTCGGAGACCTCGACCCGGACCCGCCCTGGCAGCCGGCACAGCTCGATGTCGACCCGGCCCCGGGTGTGCCGCAGCGCGTTCGTCACCACCTCCGAGACGAGTAGGACCGTCGTGTCGTGCAGCCCGTCCAGCCCCCAGTGCCCGAGTTGACCGGCGATGAAGTCGCGCGCCTCCCGCGCGGCCCTGGGGTCGGCTCGGTCGACCGACATGCGAGCGATGGTCGGGCTGCCGGCGCTGGGCCTGCCGTCGTGACGCACCACGAGCACGGCAATGTCGTCCGCACGGAGTGCGGCTCCGGTCGCCCCCGACATGAGCGCGTCGGCCAGCTCATCAAGGTCCTCGGTCGGGGTCGACTCGAGGATCGCGAGCACCGCCGCAAGGCCCTCGTCGAACGGCCGTCGCGCGCCCTCGACCAGACCGTCGGTGTAGAGCACCACCGTCTCGCCAGGCGCGAGCAGGACGGGCGCGGCGAGGTAGGTCTCGTCGGGATCGACCCCGAACGGCAGTCCGACCGGCGCCGAGAGGACCCGGGCGTGTCCGTCGACCCCGCGTACGACGGGCGGCGGGTGACCGGCCTGGACGACCTCCGCGGTGCCGGTTCTCAGGTCGAGGACCAGAAGGCAGCAGGTCGCAAAGATCGCGGGGTCCAGCTCGGCCATCAGCCGGTTGGTGCGCGACATGACCACGGCCGGCTCGTGGCCCTCCGCTGCGTAGGCCCGCAGCGCGTTGCGCAGCTGGCCCATCACCGCCGCGGCATGCACGTTGTGGCCCTGGACGTCGCCGATGACCAGGCCGACCCTCTCCCCCGGCAGCTCGAGCAGCTCGTACCAGTCGCCGCCGACCTGGATGCCCTCGGTGGCCGGCAGGTAGCGCGCGGTCGCGGTCAGCCCGCTCGGCTGGGGCAGCGCCCGAGGCAGCAGGTGCTGCTGCAGCTCGGCAGCCAGACTTCGCTCGGCGTCACGCAGCCGGGCCCGCTCCAGGGTCTGGGCCAGCAGGCCGCCGACGCTGACCAGCAGCGAGCGCTCCTCGGGGGCGAAGTCCCGCGGATGGTCGAAACTGATCGTCAGCGTCCCCAGTGCCCGGCCCGACACGGTCAGCGGCAGGAACGCCCAGGCCTGCTTGTCGCCGGCCTCCACGGCCTCGATCCGGTCGGGGAAGGCGCCGAGGTAGGCCTGCCGGGAGGGCAGGAACAGTGGCTCGCGGGTGCGCATCACCTGGGTGACCGGCGTGACCGCGTCCAGCGGCAGGCCGTCCAGGAACGCCATCGCCACCGGCGAGTAGCCCGTGCTCCCGGCCAGCCGAAGCTTGCCCGAATCGGCCAGCGACACCAGCATCCCGGCGCCGTCGAACGCGCCGAGCACCATCGTTGCCACGACGTCGGTGACGTCGCGCACGCTCACGGCCTCGGCGAGGGCGGCGCTGTAGGCGAGGACCCGGCGGGCCTGCTCCGGTCGGGTGACGTCCCGGCTTCGCTCCAGGTCGGCGGCTCGCGCCGCGGTCACGTCGATCGCGAACACGGACAGCCCGTCGCGATCGGGGACCAGCCGCAACTGGAACCATCGGTCGGTCTCCACGACGTACATCACGACTGTGACGGGCTCACCGGTGCCCATCGCCGAGTGGAAGGCCGAGACGTAGCCGGAAGTCGTCAGGTCAGGCCACACATCCCAGAGCGAACGGCCCCGGGCCGCGGCGTGATCGACGCCGAGCAGCGACTCGGCGTGCCGGTTGAGGAAGGTCACGAGCCAGTCGCCGTCCACGGCGACAAAGGCATCGGCCATGTGCTCGAGGACGCGCAGAACAGCGTCGCGGGCCCGGCGGCCGTCGGTCGAGTCGCGCGCAACGCCGAGCATCCGCACGGGTCGCCCCTGCGGGCCGGCGAGCACCCGCCCGCGGGCCTCGACCCAGCGGATCGTCCCGTCCGGGCGGCGCACGCGGTACTCGGCGACATAGTCGCCGCACGTATCGATGGAGCCCTGCACGGCCGCCAGGACGTCCGGGAGGTCGTCGGGCAGGACGAGCCCGTAGAACGTCTCGATGCGTAGCTCGAACCCCACGTCACCGAGGCCGAAGATGTGCCGCAGCCGATCGTCCCAGACTAGTTCGCCGGTCACGATGTCCCAGTCGAAGGAGCCGACGTCGGCAGCCGCCAGGGCGAGGTCCAGGCGGGTGAGGTCGGCGACGCTCTTCTCGACCGGACTCGTGGGCACCGGACCGGGATGGTGCCGGCGCCGAGGGGACCGTCCGGAGGCGCCGGCAACGGCCATGCGTCACCTCACCCGCCTTTCGGGCAGGCGGCCCGGTCGACCCGACCTGCGCTGCTACAGAGTCTCGCACGGTGCGGCGCCGGTCTGGCCCCCTCACCTGCCCGTAACGACGTCTGCCACGATCGGCCGGTGCTGCCCACCGAGGGACCCGAGCCGCAAGCGAGCGACGCGGCCGACGAGCCAGCGACGTTCGCCGCTCTGGGCCTGCGGGACGAGCTGCTCAGCGTGCTCGCCGGCCTCGGCTACGAGGAGCCAACGCCGATCCAGCGCGATGCCATCCCGTTGCTGATGGAGGGGCGCGACCTGCTCGGGCAGGCAGCGACCGGCACGGGCAAGACCGCAGCATTCGCCCTGCCCATCCTGCAGGGGCTGCCCGCCGGCCCGCGCGGGGTGGACCCCGTGGCGATGGTGCTCGTCCCGACCCGCGAACTGTGCATGCAGGTCTCCGCCGCGTTGCACCGCTATGGCCGGGGCATCGGCGCCAGGGTGCTGCCGATCTACGGGGGGCAGCCGATCGGCCGGCAGCTGCGCGAGCTGGAGCGCGGCGTCGACGTGGTCGTGGCCACGCCCGGCCGGGCGATCGACCACCTCTCTCGCGGAACCCTGCGACTGGCCGACCTGCGGGTGCTCGTGCTCGACGAGGCCGACGAGATGCTCGACATGGGCTTCGCCGACGAACTCGAGGGCATCCTGGCCGCCACGCCGGAAACCCGCCAAACCGTGCTGTTCTCCGCCACGCTTCCGGCGCGGATCAACGGCATTGCCCGCCGCCACCTGCGCATGCCCGCCCGCGTCGAGATCGGTCGCGCCCGCCCCGCCGCCGGCGAGGCGCCACTGGTGCGCCAGACGGCGTACGTCGTGGCGCGGGCACACAAGGTGGCCGCCCTGGGACGCATCCTCGACATCGAGTCGCCCGCGGCTGCCATCGTGTTCTGCCGCACCCGCGACGAGGTGGACGGACTCACCGAGAACCTTAACGGGCGTGGCTACCGCGCCGAGGCGCTGCACGGTGGCATGAACCAGGAGCAGCGCGACCGGGTCATGGGTCGGCTGCGCTCCGCGACCGCCGACCTTCTCGTGGCCACCGACGTCGCCGCCCGCGGACTGGACATCGACCAGTTGACCCATGTCGTCAACTTCGACGTGCCGTCGGCCCCCGAGTCCTACGTCCATCGCATCGGGCGGGTCGGGCGG
>JBBRHF010000248.1:0-4302 GCA_038223055.1 Actinomycetes bacterium
CCCTTCGTCCTCGACAACTACTGGCTCTCGATCACCAACGTCATCCTCATCGCGGTGATCGGCGCCGTCGGCCTCAACATCCTCGTCGGCTACACCGGCCAGATCAGCCTCGGCCAGGGCGGCTTCCTCGCGGTCGGCGCCTACTCCTCGGCGATCCTCGCCGACCGCTACGGACTCCCGGTCCCGCTGGCGATCGTCATCGCGGTCCTGCTCACCGCGGTCGTCGGCACGTTCTTCGGACTCCCCGGCCTGCGGCTCAAGGGCCTCTACCTCGCGATCGCCACGCTGGCCAGCCAGCAGATCATCGAGTTCGTCATCCGCCGCTGGGGCTGGCTCACCGAGGGCCAGGGCTACATCGACGTCGCCCGCCTGGAGATCCTCGGCTTCCGCATCGACCGGGCCAGCTTCGAGCAGCAGTGGTACTGGATCCTCGTCGTCATCACGATCGTCGCCGTCGTGGCCGCCCGCAACCTCTTCCGCACCGGGCTGGGCCGCTCGTTCATGGCCGTTCGCGACCAGGACATCGCCGCCGAGGCCATCGGTGTCAACATCACCCGCGCCAAGCTCACCGCGTTCGCCGTCTCCAGCGCCTACGTGGGCCTGGCCGGCGCCCTCACCGCCCACTACACCGAGATCGTCTCCTGGGAGCGCTTCACCCTCGACGTCTCGATCACCTACCTGGCGATGATCATCGTCGGCGGCCTGGGGAGCATCTCCGGCGCCGTCTACGGCGCGATCTTCATCAGCCTGCTGCCCGTGCTGATCCGGTATGCCGCGGACGCCTGGGGCGGCGCGGTCCCGGTCCTGTCCGCCCAGCTGCCCGCCGTGCAGAACGCCGTCTTCGGCCTGGTCATCATCGCCTTCCTCATCCTCGAGCCCCGAGGTCTCGCCAGACTCTGGCAACGGGCCAAGGACTACGTCCGCTACTGGCCGTTCCGCTACTAGCTGCACCCCCTGAACACCCAGCCCCACGCCATACCCGATCCGATCCTCAAAGGAGCTCCACCCATGAACCGTTCCATCCTCAAGGTCGTCGCCGCCGCCTCGGCCATGACCCTCGCCCTCTCCGCCTGCGGCAACGACTCCGGCGACGGTGACGGTGACGCGGGCGGCGGCGGCGCCACCGGGGGCGGTGGCGGCGACGCCACCCCCATCAAGATCGGCGTCATCGCCGACCTCACCGGCGCCACCGGCGACGTGGGCACGCCCTACAACGAGGGCATGCTCGGCTACATCGACTGGATCAACGCCAAGGGCGGCATCGAGGGGCGCAAGATCGAGGCCCAGTCCAACGACTACGCCTACAAGGTGCCAGCCGCCGAGGAGCTCTACAAGAAGTACGTCTCCAGCGACGCCGTGCTGATCCAGGGTTGGGGCACCGGTGACTCCGAGGCGTTGCGCAAGAAGGTCGCCGCCGACAAACTGCCGTTCATGTCCGCCTCGTATGCCGAGATTCTCACCGACCCGAAGGAGTCTCCCTACAACTTCGTGGTGGCGCCGACGTACTCCGACCAGATGCGGGTAGCACTCAACTGGATCGCCAAGGACGCGGGGGGTCAGGCGGAGGTCGCGGTCTTCCATCACGACAGCCCGTTCGGCAACGCCCCGGTTGCTGACGGCCAGAAGTGGGTCACCGAGAAGGGCCTGACGCTGGGTTACACGGCCTACCCGATGCCCAAGACGCCGAACCAGATCGGCCTGCTGAGCCAGGCCAAGAAGCAGGGCGCGAAGTACATCGTGATCCAGAACGTCTCCAGCCCCGCGGCGCAGGTCGCCAAGGACATCAAGGCCCAAGGCCTGGACATGAAGATCGTCTGCCTCAACTGGTGCTCGGACGACCTGATGGTCAAGACCGCAGCTGGTGCAGCCGAGGGCACCATCATGGTGCAGCCGTTCGCCCCGCCGAGCGCCAGCAAGCCCGGCCACAAGGACGTCGCCGACTACCTCACGAGCAAGGGCTCCTCGCTCGAGGCCAAAGGTCTGCACTACGTCCAGGGCTGGTACACCATGCACGTTATGGCGCAGGGCATCCAGAAGGTGCTCAAGGCCGGTGACGAGCTGACCGGCGCGAACATCAAGGCGGCACTGGAGACCATGGACGCCGTCGACACCGGTGGCGTCGTCGGCAGCGGTGAGGTCAAGTTCAGCGCCGAGTCGCACCGTGGCTCCACGGCAACGGGTATCTATCAGGTCAAGGACGGCCAGCTGGTCGAGCTTGAGGCGAACGCCAAGCCGTGATGACGCCCACCCCATCGACCCGGGCGGCGGGGGCTCCGACCCCCGTCCCCCCGGCTCTCGTCGAGAAGGCAGCGATGCTCACCCTCAACAACGTTGAGGTGATCTACGACGAGGTGATCCTCGTCCTGCGCGGCCTGTCCCTGGCCGTGCCGGAGGGCAAGATCGTCGCGCTGCTCGGGTCGAACGGGGCTGGCAAGTCCACCACCCTGAAGGCGGTCTCCGGGCTGCTGCCCACCGAGCATGGCGAGGTGACCGACGGGCAGATCATGTTCGACGGGCACAACGTCACCAAGGTGGACGCAGCAGCCCGGGTCCGGCTCGGCATGAGTCTTTGTATGGAGGGCCGGCACATCTTCGAGCACCTGACGGTGGCCGAGAACCTTGTCGCCGGCGCCTACTCCCGTGACCGGTCAGGAGTCGCGACCGATCTTGAGATGGTCTACGACTTCCTGCCGAAGATCGCCGACATGCGGGCCCGGATCGCGGGCTACCTCTCCGGTGGCGAGCAGCAGATGCTCGCCATCGGAAGGGCGCTGATGTCCAAGCCGCGGCTGCTCATGCTCGACGAGCCGTCGCTGGGTCTGGCTCCACTGCTGGTGCAAGAGATCTTCGGCTTCATCAAGCGACTCAATGTCGAGATGGGGCTGACGGTTCTGGTGATCGAGCAGAACGCCCGCCGTGCCCTCGAGATCGCCGACGTCGGCTACATCATGGAACAGGGCCGCATCGTTCTGGAAGGGACAGCGGCGGAGCTTCAGGAGAACCCCGACGTCAAGGAGTTCTACCTCGGTCTCGGCGACGAAGGCACACGCAAGAGCTATCGCGACGTGAAGCACTACAAGCGCCGCAAGCGCTGGCTCTAGGGAGCAGACCACCATGTCACTCACCACCTCCGTCACGACCTACGCCGGATCGATGGACGACGCTATATCGCGTGTCGTCCAGGCGGCCGCGGCGACCGTGCCCGCCTTCGCCGCACGGCTCACGGCTGCCGGGCTCGACGCCGGGTCGATCCGGGGAGTCGCCGACCTCGCGGCGCTGCCCGTGCTGACCAAGGACGACGTCCTCGCCCAGCAGCAGATCGAGCCACCGTTCGGCGGACTGCTCGTGCCTGGCGCGCGGGTCAGCAGGGTCTTCCAGTCGCCGGGCCCTCTCTACGAACCTCAGCTTTCCGGCGCCGACCCATGGCGGTGGGGACAAGCGTTGTCCTCGATGGGTTTTGGCGCTGACGACACCGTCCTCAACTGTTTCGGCTACCACCTGTCTCCGGCCGGGGCGATGTTCGAGGAGGGCTGCCTCGCCATCGGCGCCCGGGTGCTGCCCGGGGGCATCGGCACCCAGGACCTTCAGGCCAGGGCGATCGCGGACCTGGGGATCACGGCATACACGGGCCTGCCCAGCTATCTGAAGGCGCTGCTGGACCGTTTTGACGAGCTCGGACTGGGCAGCGGCCGGTGGCGGCTCACGAGAGCACTGGTGACGGCCGAACCGCTGCCTGACTCCTTGCGGGCGCTGCTCGAGGAACGGGTGCCCATCGTGCGGATGGCATACGGAACGGCCGAGACCGGTCTGTTGGCCTACGAACGTGAACCCGGTGCCGGGCTGGTCCTGGCCGACGGCGTGCTGGTCGAGGTCTGTGACCTCGACACCGGGGCGCCGATTACCGAGGGTGAGGGGCAGGTCGTCATCACGTTGTTGCGGCCGGAGTACCCGCTCGTGCGTTTCGGCACCGGCGACCTGTCCGCCTGGGTTGGTGGCCCGGACGGTTTGCCCCGGCTGGCCGGCGTCCTTGGACGGGTCGGCCAGGCAGTCAAGGTGCGTGGGATGTTCCTGCACCCCCGACAGGCTCAGACCGCGATGGCCGGTGTCGAGGACGTCTTGGCGTGGCGGCTCGTCGTCGACCGGCACGACCACCTGGACCAGCTGCGTTGTGAGGTCGTCCTCGCCGACAGTGTCGACGGAGCCGACGGTGACGCAGTTCTCGAGGTGATCCGCGGCCGGATCCGGTCAGGTCTCCGGTTCGCCAGTGAAGTCGTCGCAGTGCCGGCGCTGCCAGCCGACGGG
>JBBRHF010000249.1:0-3926 GCA_038223055.1 Actinomycetes bacterium
GGTCTCGTCCGCGGTGACCACATGCACCACCCGCGCCCCGGACTCCTCGACAGCGACCCGCGCCACCGCCAACCCGTCCAAGTCGAACAGACGCGACACGTCCGAGACGACATCGCCTTCCACACCCTGGCCATGCGTACGCTGAGACAAGCCCGTGACCTCTCACTTCGTGACCATGAAACTGCTCGATACAGCCATGATCACCGAGGTCACGGGCCTTCTACGGCACGACCCGCCAACGCCGTTGCCCGGTCAAGTGTGAAGAGCCCTCAACCCTGGTTGCGGGTTGCGGCCTGCCGATGTTTCACCTTGTTTCGGAAACCCACAGGGTATTGGGAGTCTCCCAACGGACTCACTCGAGGAGTCGTGCGTGTCGCCCGCCCGTCGCGTCCCCGGACCAGCCGCAGGTCCCGACCCGAAGGAGACGATGATCCGTTGAATACCCCAGAGGTACTCCACGAGCCGATGCGCGCCCGCGAACGACCTGATCTTGAACGCGCCTGCTGGCGGCCGTACGTTGTGCTCCATGTCCCGCGAGGGAAGGCGCGTGGCCATCGCCGTTCTGGCCCCGTGATGTTCGTGTTATCGCTCGCCACTACGGGGGTGGGCCATGGTCACCGCGCCGGGTCGGACGGCACTCGTCGCTATGGTCGCCCTAGCCTCAGTCGCCACGCTGGCTACCTACCCCCCCGCGCCCCGGACCCGGGCTCAAGCTCGGACTCGCTGCACTCCCCTAACGCCGCAGTCGCGGCCGTGAGCGTGCTGGCCTCACTCGGAGTGCTGAACTCCGCGCCACCCAGGGTCCCACCGCGATCTTGGCGCTGGGCATCGCGGCTTTCGTCTGCGGCAGCGGCTGCCCAATCCGAGTCCTTGCCCCGGATGGGTTGCTGTCGTGGTCGCGCGTGTGGCGTGCCTTGCGGGTCGCATGTCGGCGGCGCGACCCCGGGGTCGCACGGGGGTGGCTGCCCAGTGACTCAATCGCTATTACTTGGCCCCCTCTTCCTCCAGCCAGGTGCGCAAGGTGGGGACGTCGATGCTGTTGCCCTTCTCCACCAGCGTCTTCAGCTGGGTGGAGCTGGGCGTGTCCAGCGGCGCGCCGAGCTTGGTCAGAATCTGCGCGGCCGAGATCGGCGAGAAGGCATCGACGACCTGCTGAACCGTCATCGATCCCTTGACATCTGCCGGGGCCGCAGGAGCTTCGGGGCCCGCGCCGCTCAGCCCTGACGGCGTGGCGCCCTGAACTGTCTGAGGGGTGGTCGACTTCCCGGCGCTGGCCCACAGGCCGGCGCTCATGGACCCGGCGACCACCAGTGTCGGAAGCAAGAGCAGCGCCGCGACGTACATGGCGACCGGGATGCGGTGGGTGTGCAGTTTCGTTTGTGTCGGCACAGTTCGCCGCCCGCGAGGGATGGATAGTTCCGGGGCCGGCGCCGGCGTGGAGTCACGGGGGTGGGCTCGCAGTGGGCTTCTCATTTCGCGATCTCCGTTGCAGAGGCAGTTTGTCGGTCAGGTTCTGTGCTGGGCAGTGACGTGCGGCTGGCGCGGGAGGTGGGCATGGCCAGCGTGACGGTCAGGCCGTTCTGGCTTGGGCAGGCCCCGACGCACTCGAGGCAGCCGATGCAGGACGCATCGGTGACCCGGGTGCGGGTGTTGACCGGGATCGCCACGGGGCAGGCCTGGTTGCACAGGTCACAGCCCAGGCAGGCCGAGGCGTCACGTTGGACGGCGATCGGGCTGAGCTTTCCTGCCAGTGCCTGCACCGCTCCGAGGGGGCACGCGTAGCGGCAGAACGGCCGCTCGATGAAGAGCGCCAGCACGAGGGCGGTGACCAGGACGACGAAGGCGAGGCTGACCTCGAACTCTGCCACCATCAGCAGCGCGATCCACGGGTCGGCAACCCGGAAGACCATTGTCCCGGTGACAGCCGCGCCGATGATCGCCCAGGCCAGCACCAGCCAGCGTCCCCAGCGAAGGGCCCGGTCGATCCGCCGCCAGCGCCCGGTACCGGCGCGCAGGTTCAGTTTGCGGCGCAGTCGTCGCAGCGGCGGCACCCGGTCGGTGACGGCCCGCCCGGCGGCGTGCACCATCTCCTGCAGCGAGCCGAACGGGCAGAGCCACCCGCAGAAGAAGCCCTTCCCGGCCAGTGCCAGCACCAGCACAGTGGCGGCCAGCACCAGGCTTGAGGTGTGCACGTGCGCCACCGTCCGGCCGGTGGTCACCATGGTCCAGGCGCCCTCGAAACCTCCGAGCGGGCACCAGGCCTCTGCGGACTCCCCGCCGGAGGTCACATGACTCACCGCCTGCCAGCCCACGACGGCTATGACGGCGCCCTGGGTTGCGCGCCGGGTCCAGCGGACTTTGCGCCCCCAAGTTGGCCGCCGGCGCGGAACCCGGACCCGAACGTCGGCGGCGGGATGGCCGCCTTCCGTTTGCTCGTCTTGCACGATCATCGGTGTCTCCTCCTGGTTGGCGACCAAGGGGGTCGCCCGGGATCTGCATCTCCCAGTCAGGTTCGTCGGTGGGCCGGGAGGACCGATGGATCGCGGATGGAGAAGCTGTGGAGATGGCTGTGCTGAGCTGTGACGGTTGTCATATACCCTGGGGAGGTATCCCTCCTTGGGTCTGAGCTGAGCACCCAGCAGCACCTGCTGCGCTCGGCGATCATCCTGGGCAGGACCGCGACCGCAGGCCGCGCCTGCAAGCTGGAACGCAAGCACAACAGCATCTTCGGGCGCCTGAACACCCGCTGGGACGACTACCAACTCTTCGCCATCGACCCGCGGGCGCCCTGGGACAATTATGTCGAGGGCCTGGTTATGCCGATGTCGGCGTGAACGTGCCGGTGGGGCGCGGGGACCGGCCTGAAAGTTCGGCATAACGTGGCGTGGCGAGTGACGCTGGTCTGTCCATCGTCTGCCGAGAGGCCGTGTCATGAGGCAACCGTCGAGAGTGTTGGTGTCCGGTTCGCTTGAGGGATTCGCCGCCGGGTTCGCTGAGAGGCTGGCCGGGCTGGGGTACTCGACACCCGGTGTCGAGGGTCAGCTGCGTCTGATGAAGCATCTGTCGGTTTGGCTTACAGCAGAAGGCTGTTCGGCCGGTGATCTGACCGTCGAGGTGGTGGATCGGTTCGTTGTCGCCCGCCGAGCCCGGCATACCACTTTCCGATCCAAGCGGGCGTTGATGCCGCTTCTGACGTTCTTGTGGGAGCTCGGCGTGGCCCCGGCGGCGCTGGTGATCGCGCCGACGGATCCCGCGGACATCCTGGTCGCGCGGTTCGCGGAGTACCTGAGAACCCAGCGTGGACTCGCGCCCGCGACGGTGGCCAGTTACGTCTCGCAGGTGCGGCCCTTCCTGGCCTGGCACGACAGTCTTCGGGACCTCCGGTGGGAGTCGTTGACAGCGATCCAGGTGGACCGGTTCGTCGTCGCGCGAGCTCTCGGGCAGCGCCCAGGTCGGTGCAGATCGGGCTCACCGCGGTGCGGGCGCTGCTGCGGTGGATGTGCCCGGAGGCGATGGCACCGCCGGGACTGGCCGACATGATCGGCTCGGTCGCGACCTGGACACCGACCGCGGTTCCCAAGGCGCTGACACCCGGGGGGATCAGTGACCTGCTGACCGGAATGTCAGCCGATGCCGTGACCAGATTCCGCGACGAGGCGATGCTGACGTTGATGTGGCGGATGGGATTCCGCGCGGGCGAGGTCGCGTCCTTGTGCCTGGATGACATCGACTGGCGGACCGGTGTCGTCGTCGTACACGGCAAGGGCGACCGCAGGGAGCAGGTCCCGTTGCCCGTCGATGTCGGTGAACTGCTCGCGGCCTACCTGCAGCGCGCACGGCCGGCCCGACGGGCCCATCGGCAGGTGTTCCTGGCCGTGGACGCCCCGCACCGGCCCCTGGGAGCGGGCGCGGTGTCCAGCGTCGTG
>JBBRHF010000250.1:0-3793 GCA_038223055.1 Actinomycetes bacterium
CTGGCCCTGGCAGGCCCCCTGGATCCGATTGTGGGACGCGGTGTTCACCACCGCCCCCGCCCCACCCGCACCGGCCTAACCCACCCACCGCCCGCGGGCCCGACCGGAACCACACAGTGGAAAAGCTGGCGCAGGCCAGCAGCATCACCACGCCCCCAACGCGGTCAACACTTTATCGCCAACAACAAGATCAACAGAACCTCGGTCCACGGATTCAGGCTTAGCGGCGAGGAAGGCGCCGACGTCCCGCCGAGCTCGAAGTAAGGCTGCCCTCTGTGCTTGATCGTCTCGTTCTCCTCCGGATCGGCGGCATGGATGAACTCCCGGAGGCGACCGCACAGATGGGCCTGCCACGCCGGGAGCTGGCTGACGTAGTCGTCAACGCGCGGGTCAGTGACGGCTCATGCCAATGAAGACCGTGCTAACGCGCTCAACTCATCGGCCTCACCTCGAGCCTGCATTTGTACGCGGCCCTGGGAACTCACGGGGCCGAAGCGGCCGGCATGCGCCGAGGCGAGTGTTCGTCCTCGTGCTGGTGCCAAAGACCACTGCTCAGCGCGTTCCGCTGGGTAGTGCCTGTGGGTCACCCGATAGCCGAACGATCACCGGAGCGAGCCGGCGGGGTGCATCGCCTCGACGGCGTCGTCCCGCGTGGGATCCTCATGCAGGCTACGTCGCCTCGGAAGGTCAGGTGAGGGGCAGTCCTCGGGTTCCGCCGATGCCGCTTTGAGCACTGCAGATCAACCCGTCAAACGAGGTCTTGCTCGCCGCACGGTACTCCGCCAACCACCGTCGCGGTGCAGAAGGCCCTATGCCACGCCAGCCGCGGCAAGGGCGGCAAGGGCGGCAATGATTGCGCGCGGGCTGATGTCGACCAGACCGGCGATCAGGCCTGATCCCGCGGCGACGCCGAGTCCGTTCGCGCCGTACTGGGTGGAATAGCCTTCGCTGCGCATCCGGGACGGCAGGGCGCCGGCGGCGAGGAGCGCCCACCCAGCCATCACCCCTCGGGGCGTCGCCTTCGCCCCTCCTCACCGGCCGGGCTGGTCCCGCGAGTCAGACGGGTGTTGAGGTCACGCGGTGGGGACGATGTTCTGGTTCAACCGGAACAGGTTGGTCGGGTCGTAGCGGTTCTTCAGCTCGACCAGTCGCCGGTAGGTCTCGGGCGGGTAGGACGCCCGCACCAGCGACGGGTCGGAGTCTCCGGTGAAGTTCACGTAGGTGCTTGCATCGGGTCCGAGCGCAGCCGTCACGCCACGTGCCCAGTCAATGGTCTCGTCGAAACCGTCGGCATCCGGGGTGCGGGTGATGACGTTGATGATGAACTCCTGGTCGCGAAGTGCATAGGCCGTCTCTTGAGCGGGGATCCTGCCCACGGCACCCCCGAGGTGCTGCAGGTGGATCTCGGCTAGCGCGTTGGGCAGGGTCGCGAAGGACTCACGAAGGACCCGCAGAGCCCGGTCGTCGATCTCGGGCAGGAACGCCGAGCGGAAGTAGTTGTGGACCCCTCGGGGGTAGAGCGGGTCCAGAGCCTGCTGCCATCCCGCGTAAGGGTTGGCCGCGAACACATCCGCGATCACGGTGCCCAAGGAGCGGAAGGGCGCGGTGGCGGCCTCGCCGGTGTCGGGGTCGTCCGACCAGCATCCGCCCACACCAATGATCGGTTTGCCGTGCACCGATTCGGGCAGGAACGGGACCGGTGGCGCGGTGGTCAGGTTGACCAGCGTGGTCAGCTCGTCAGGAGCCGCCGCGCAGGCAGCCCGATAACCAGCCAGCACCTGCTCGGCCTCCTTGGCCGGGTAGAAGACCAGACCGGAGAGAACCGTCGGGCCGACCTCGTGGAGCTGGTACTCGAAGGAGGTCACCACCCCGAAGTTGCCGCCACCGCCGCGCACACCCCAGAACAGCTCCGCGTTCTCGCGGGCGCTGGCGTGCACGAACTGGCCGTCGGCGGTGACGACGTCGGCGCCGAGGAGGTTGTCGCAGGCCAGTCCGTGCTGGCGCATGAGCCAGCCGATACCGCCACCGGTGGTGAAGCCGGCGATACCGGTCGAGGACACCAGGCCCCCGGTCACGGCGAGCCCGAACTGCTGGGTCTCGGCGTCCAGGTCCTTCCAGGTGCAACCCGCCTGCGCCGTCACAGTGCGGTCGCCGGGATGGATCTCGATCCCCGTCATCCGGGACAGGTCCAGCACGATTCCGCCTTCGACCGTGGAGAACCCGGGGATCGAATGGCCTCCACCTCGGACCGCGAGCGGCAGACCCTCGCTGCGGGCGAGGCCGACCGTGCGGATGACGTCGGCCACCCCCGCGCACCGGGCGATCACCGCCGGATGCCGGTCGTGGGCGCCGTTCCAGATGCTGCGGGCCTGGTCGTAGTCCGCGTCGCCGGGCAGCACCGCGGTGCCTCGCAGCCCGGCTGCGAACTCGGCGAGAGTGGCGCTCCCGATCGGGGTGGGTGCGGTCTGGGTCCTGGTCATGGTTCCTCCTGGTTGGGCCGTCGTGTTCGGGACCGACGGATCGGGTCTGTTCAAGGTGGTTTGGTGGGTTGTTGACGGGAGTGCTGTGAGGCCAGCAGGCTCCGGATGAGAATGTTGGTGCCGTTACCGCCGTCGGGGACGTCACGGCGCGGCCGATATCCACCCCCGGACATCCGTGCCGACCACGGATGTGCCGATTGGCATGCTGAGCACGGAGTGGGGTCAGCCCAGATCCGCGCGGTTTGCCGAAACCGTCGAGACCTATGGGGCGGGCGGAGCGTACATGGCGAACGTCTGTGCGACGATCTTTCCGTTGTCCACGACGAAGGTGTCAGTACCCATGGGGATCGCGCTGCCCACGCTCCACGTGATGTAGGCGATGTTGCCCTCGACCTGAAGGCTCCTGAGCTCGAACCGGGCGATGCCCCCCGCTGGCAACGCATCGATGAAGCCCACGAAGAAGCCGCGGATCTCTTGCTTCCCGGTGTAGATCCTGGTCTCAGTGTGGAACCGGGCGTCGTCGTCGTAGTCCTTGACTATCGACTCGACGCCCTCCTGCTTCAAAAAGGCTTGCAGGTGATTGCGCACCACGGTTTCGGTAACTGACGACTGAGTGTTCATGTCATGTCTCCTGGATGGGTTTGGTGACGAACGGGGTTGCTCGGTCCTCGACCTGTTGTTGCGGCCGCACACCCGCACCTTCTGGTCTGCCTCCAGTTCGGGCTGGACAGCCAGGACTCCGCTCGGGTGTCAGTGCAGGTCCCAGATGGACCGCGTGCATGTCCGTCACGACCGATCATGCGGCCAACCGCAGCGCGCAACGAGTGGCGATGTCGTACCACCAACAGTCGCGTTGATGCCCTCGAAAGACGGCGCGATGCATGCGATCGGACAGGTTGGCCCGCGTGCACGAGGCTCAGCAGCAGTACTGGATTCGTACTACCCGATCCCGACGACGAGGTGGAGGATGGACCCATGACAAGCCGTAGGGAGTACTGCCCGATCGCCTGCGCCGTCGGCGTGCTCGGTGACCGTTGGACCCCGTTGATCATTCGAGAGCTGATGGTCGGTGCCCGCGGATTCAACGAGATCCACCGCGGCCTACCCCGGGCCAGCCGCAGCCTGCTCGCACAGCGGCTCCGCGGACTCGAGCGTCGAGGACTTGTCAACCACACCGCGAGCGAACCCGGACGACCTGGGGCCTACGAGCTGACTGCGGCCGGCCAGGGTTTGACCCCCATCGTGTGGGCGATGGGTCACTGGGCCGCGGAATGGGTGTTCGGCGACCCGACCGACGACGACTGCGACGGCCT
>JBBRHF010000251.1:0-3780 GCA_038223055.1 Actinomycetes bacterium
CGCGGAAGCAGGTATTCGAGCTGGGCCAGTTCCACCTGAGCCTTGCCTTCGCGGCTCTTGGCGTGCTGGGCGAAGATATCGAGGATCAGCGCGGTCCGGTCGATCACCTTGACCTTGACCACCTCCTCAAGCTGGCGCAGCTGCCCCGGGGTGAGCTCGCCGTCGGCGATGACCGTGTCCGCGCCGGTCGAGACCACGATGTCGCGCAGCTCGCGGGCCTTGCCCGACCCCACGAAGGTCGCGGTGTCAGGCTTGTCGCGGCGCTGGATCAGGCCTTCGAGGACCAGCGATCCGGCCGTCTCGGCCAGAGCCGCGAGCTCGGCCAGGGAGTTGTCGGCGTCCGCGGCGGTGCCGTCGGTCCACACCCCGATCAGCACGACCCGCTCGAGGCGCAGCTGGCGGTATTCGACCTCGGTGACGTCCTGCAGCTCGGTGGACAGACCGGCGACGCGGCGCAGCGCCTGGCGGTCGGCCAGGTCGCGCTGCTCACCATCGTGGCTGGGGCCCCGGTGGACGGTGTCCGGCTCCGGCTGGATGGCGTCCCGGGGCAGCGTGCGGTCGTGCGGAGATGAGGTCATATTGCTCGGGTCAACACCTCGGGTCGGTCTGGTCATCCCTGCCAGCGTGACACGGGTGGCCGGATCCGGCACCCGAGTTCCGCCGAGGCCCGGTCCCGGGCACAAGGTCGGTCACCGGTGCGCGTCGACCCACCGGTCGGCCAGCTCCCCGCCGGCGACCAGCACCGCCGGCCCGGCGAGTTCTACGTGCCCGTCCGCGCGGGTCACCACGGCCAGCCGCCCACCGGGCACCTCGACGGCGTACGTCGTGGGGCCGGACACGCCGGAGCGCGCCGCGGCGGCCAGCGCGGCGGCGCACGCGCCGGTGCCACAGGACCGGGTCTCGCCGACTCCCCGCTCGTGCACCCGCATCGCGATCTGGCGCGGACCGCGGGCGACCACGAACTCCACGTTGACCCCCCGGCGAGGGGACGGCTCGACCGCCGGAGCGTCGGCCAGATCACCGGCCTGGGCGAGGTCATCGACGAACACGACGGCGTGCGGGTTGCCCACGTCCACCGCGGTGCCGGTCCAGGAGTGCTCCCCGACGGTGACCTTCAGCCCGTCCGGCGGGGAGACCGACGCCGTTCCCATGTCGACCGTCACGTCACCGGCCATGCTGAGGCGGACCGACTTGACCCCGTCGCGGGTGGCGATGGCGAGCTCGCCGGGCGGCGCGAGCCAGCTGTCCACGAGGTAGCGCGCGAACACCCGGATGCCGTTGCCGCACATCTCGGCGACCGAGCCGTCGGCGTTGCGGTAGTCCATGAACCACCGGGCCCGCCCCGACATCGCCGCGCCCCCCGGGTCTGCCGCGGCGAGGACCACCCGGAGCACCCCGTCGGCCCCCAGCCCGGCCCGGCGGTCGCACAGGGCCGCGACGAGCCGGGGGGTGAGGTCGACGTCGCACTCGGGGTCGAGCAGGAGCACGAAGTCGTTCTCGGTCCCGTGCCCCTTGGCGAAGCGGATCGACATGCTCCCGAGCCTAACCGTGGTGCGTTGGCCGGGGTTCCAGACCGGGTCCGTCATCGACGTACGCCGGCCGCCTGCTCGGCGAGCATCACCACAACCTCGCCGGTGACCTCGTCGAGGGGGGTGGCCGGGTCCAGCCAGCGCACCCGCGGGTCGCGGCGGAACCAGGTGTCCTGGCGGCGGGCGAAGCGTCGTGTCGCACGCACCGTCTCCGCGCCGGCCTGCGCCTCGGTCCACTCCCCGGACAGGTGGCGCAGCACCTGGGCGTAGCCGAGCGCGCGCGACGCGGTCCGGCCGGCGCGCAGCCCGGCTGCCTCCAGGGCGCGCACCTCCTCGACCAGCCCCTGCGCCCACATCCGCTCGACCCGTGCGGCGATGCGCTGGTCGCGGTCCGGGCGGGGTACGTCGAGGGCGACCTGCACGGCCGGGACCGCGTAGCCGGGCTCGGGCAGCGACGCGGCGAACGGGCGTCCGGTAATCTCCCCCACCTCCAGCGCCCGGACCACCCGCCGACCGTTGCCCGGCAAGATCGTGGCCGCGGCGACCGGGTCGACCGCGGCGAGGCGGGCATGCAGGGCGCCAGCACCGAGCCGCTGGAGCTCCTCCTCCAGGCGCGCCCGCACCGCCTCGTCGGTGCCGGGAAAGTCCATCTGGTCCACGGCGGCACGCACGTACAGCCCCGACCCGCCCACCAGCACCGGCAGGTGCCCGCGCGAAGCTACGACCTCGAAGGCCGACCGCGCCAGCGACTGGTAGGTCGCGACGCTGGCCGTCTCCCACACGTCCCACACGTCCAGCAGGTGGTGCGCCACCCCCCGGCGTTGCGACCGGGGCAGCTTGTCCGTGCCGATGTCCATGCCCCGGTAGAGCTGCATCGAGTCGGCGTTGACCACCTCTCCGTCGAGCCGTCGCGCCAACTCGAGGGCCAGCCCGGTCTTGCCGGTCGACGTCGCGCCCACCACGGCCAGCACCGGTCCCCCGCGCAGGCTCGTCTCATCGGGCGTCACGCTGGCGAAGTCTTCACTACCCTGGACCCATGGGCATCTTCGACAACATCAAGAACAAGGCGGCCAAGGCCGTCGACCAGCATGGCGACAAGATCGGGTCCGGCATCGACAAGGCCGTCGCCGCGGCCAACAAGAAGACCGGCGGCAAGCACTCGAGCCAGCTGGACAAGGCCTCCTCCGCCGCCAAGAACGCGCTGGACAAGCTGGACGCGCGCGACGACGACATCCCGGCCACTCCCCCGGCGGCGCACAAACCGGCGCCGCACAACCCGGACAACTCCACGCCTCCCACTCCCTGACCTAGTTCACCCGGGCCGGCGCCGGCACGAGGGCGGCCACCAGGTAGGTGACTCCGTACGGCGAGCACGCGAACAGCACCTGCCCCGTCCACGGCTGACCCGACCCGGCGCCCGCGAGCACCTGCCACGGCGCCCGCCCCGCCACGAGCAGGTCTCGCGACAGGACCGGGTCCAGCGCCGCGAGGTCATCCAGATCGCCGCCGCCGAGGGCGGCCTGCACGCCGAGGTCGTAGGGCTCGGCGCGGTCGTCGAGATAGCCCGGCCCCTTGGGGCTGCGCCGGGCAGACCCGTCCCCCATGACCAGCAACGCGACCCTCGGGGCACGGTGCGCGAGCGCGCCCCCAAGCAGCAGACACTCCTCGGTGCCGGCATCGCTGGTCACCCCGACCAGCACGCGGGGCGCTGCGGGCGCCACCCGGTCCAGCAACCAGCGCCCGATGAGCAGTGACAGCGGCAGCGTCGCGGTGAGGCACGCCGGGGTGGGCGCCCCGACCGCCTGCTCCACGCCGTACGGCGCCAGGGTGCCCCAGGCCTCGGCGGGAAACGGTCCCGTCGACGCCGCCGCACCGACGACGACCACGACGTCAGGAGCCACGGCGACCAGGGACCGCACCGCCTCGTCGCAGCACCGCCGCAACGCGTCCAGCTCACCGGCGGCGCCGGCGGCGAGCGCGGGCACCATCAGCGGGGGGTGAGGGCACACGGCCGCAGCGACCAACATGGTGCCAAACCTAGCGGGGCATTAGCACTCGGTTAGGCATCGTGGACGCACAGTCTCCCCAGGCCGCAAACGACACGCGGCGCAGACTTCGCCCGGACTGTAAATCACGGTCCGACGATCACCAGGGAGACACCATGACATCACGACGAGGACTGTCCGGCCACGGAATCCGCGGGCTCAGCCTGGCCGCGAAGGTGCTGCTCGGCGCGGCCGTCGGCCTCACC
>JBBRHF010000252.1:0-3755 GCA_038223055.1 Actinomycetes bacterium
GGTTGGTCGCGAGGAACCCGGCGGGACAGGGCATCGGTAGATCCTTGGACCCGTCGCGTCGCGAGACACAGGACGGCGATCTCGGCTCCACCTTTCGGTCGCCCAGCCCCACTCCAGTTTGTCGTACTGCGTCCTTCAGAGTGTGCTGAAGCGGCGCAATGACGCGCCCCCCGTGATCGGTGCCATGGCACCGACGCCTGAGTGAGGTCAGCCCTCCACCAAGACAGCGAGAGTGTCGGCGTGAACGCCGTCGAACCTCATCGCCTCTGCGCCCGCCTCGCTCTCCAGGACGGCTTGAAAGGCGTCCATGTCAGATACGTCCATGCTCAGGCCGACGTGGTTCGGTCGGGTCGGGTCGACGAATGTCCTGATGTCCGTCGCCACAGAGGAGAAGACCTCTTGTCGCTTCGGGGAGTTCAGCCAGTGGTTGACGTCGTCGACCTGGTGGGTAGCGATCAGCTTGGGCATCGGGTTCCTTTTGATGAGGAGTCCACCGGGCGCGGACCTGATCGGACGCTACGCGCGTCCGGTCGACACGTCCATGGCCTCGGGCCGTGGTGCAGATCATCAGGTGATGGGATCCGGTTGGGCTATGGCCGGAGTTCCCACGATGGCTGCCTCATTCTGGGCGAAATGACGCTCGCTCTTCGACATGATCGATTCGAACGCAACCTGTCACGACACATCGATCCACCAACTTCCGCACTTCCCGCGGGTCGGTCGTTCACACACGCTCGGAACTGCAGGCAGCGCCAGTCCGGAGACTGGATCCATAGCCAACGACCAGCCAACAGCGCTCGACCACGCCGAAGCCTCGGCTCGTCTCTCCTTTGTGGGCGCGATGACTGCTTGTGGGAGCTTGCGCGGCAAGGGTCCTCTGTCGGCTGCCTCTGACCGCTTTAGCTCACCCGTTGAGGCGCCGACGTCCCGGTCGTCGGGTGCAGCCGATTGATACGTGATCACCAGGACGGGCGAATGGCCGCAACACACGATTCGACACTCAAGCGGATGAAGCTGCGTTACGCCGGCACCTGCCGCAGCTGCGCCACCGCGCTGGGCGCAGGCACGACCGCGGTGTACGACCGGAGCGCGAAGAACGTCCTGTGCCTGGGCTGCGCCGCGCCGCCGGTCCCCGCCTCCGTCGAGCCCGCCAGCCCCGACCCGCCCGCCGGCCTGACCCCGCCCGTGGGAACCGCACCGACCCAGAGCCGCGCAGCCTGGGTCGACACACCGGGCACCCCGGTGGCCCGCGTGGCGGCGCCGGCGGTGGTCCGCGGAACGGCCGGCGCCTCCGCCCGACGCGAACACGAGCGCCGCAAAGGCCGCCGCAAGAACCGCATCCGCACCGAGCACCCGCATCTGGGCGGGCTCATCCTCGCCCTGTCAGATGACCCCCAAAGCACCAAGGCGTGGGCGGTCGGCGCCCGCGGTGAGGAACTGCTAGCCCGACAACTCGACACCCTGGCTGGTGCGGGCGTTCTGCTGCTGCACGACCGGCGGATCCCGCCCACCAGGGCGAACATCGACCACCTGGCCGTGACCCCCACCGGGGTCTACGTCATCGACGCCAAGCGCTACCGAGGCCGCCCACACCTGCGTGTGGACGGCGGCCTGCGCAGACCACGCACCGAGAAGCTCCTCGTCGGTTCCCGCGACTGCACCCCGCTGGTCGCCGGTGTCCAACATCAGGTCGACCTGGTGCACGCCGAACTCACCAAGGCCGGGCACGGTGACGTCCCGGTTCACGCCATGCTGTGCTTCGTGCAGGCCGACTGGCCCCTCATCGGCGGCTCGGTCACCGTCGCCGGGGTGGACGTGGTGTGGCCTCGTAAGGCAGTCAGCCTGCTGGTCCGCGCCGGCCCGGTCGATGTCGCAATGGCTGGCGCCGTGCACCGGTCCCTGGCTGGTGTGTTTCCCGTCGCGTAGACCCCGCGCGGACACCCGCGGCGTACGTGACCGCCCAAAGATACGCGCGGCGGCCAATCGCTTCCAGGCAGCCCGAGCAGCGATCAGAGGACCTGCTCTCGGGAACAGCGTAGGGAGCGACACGTCGTTCCCGCAGCGGTGAGGACCGGAGCCTGCGCTGACACGTCATCGGGGCTCGACCCGCACGCCGGCCGGGCGGGATCGGGCGCCCAACACAGGATCGGTGCGCGGCCCGGGTGTCAGCTGGTGCCACCGGTCAACGCCTCGATCCGTCGGGCCGTGCACGGGTGATCCGAGAGCACCCGCGACACCCAGCCCCGGCGGGGGTGACCGAACCCGAGGATCCCCAGGGCCGCGGCCAGCTCGGGCCCGACACCCGCGGCGGCCGCGTGGCGGTCGGCCGCGAACTCACTGGCACGGCTGACCGCCGCGTCCAGCACCGGACACACCACCCCACAGGTCGACACCGTTGCGAGGACCACCGCTGGCAGCCACAGTTGGGCCTGGACCGACTGGACGATCGCGGCGACCACCCCGGTGAGGACCACCGCAGCCAGCAGCAGGGGTGGCTGCCGGAGGCGCCCAGCGATCGCGAACGCGACATCGATGACCAGGGCCGCGGCGTACCGCACGGCGCGGCCAGCCACACCGTGACCAACCCGAACCGGCAAGCCCGAGTGGCGTGGTGGCCTAGCTCGTGCAAAAGCACACTGTCAGGTGCCGGGTTTGATGGAGACCGTGAACTCACGCGGAGCGGGGTTGCTCGGTGAGGGTGGTGCTGTGTTGGGTTTCGTATTCGACGGGCGGGACGAGGCCAATCTCGCCGTGCAGGCGACGGAAGTTGAACCAGTCGATGTACTCGGCGACGGCGACCTCGAGGTGGTCGATGTCGCGCCAGGTGCCCAGGTTGCGCACCAGCTCGGCCTTGAACAGGGAGTTGAACGCCTCGGCCATGGCGTTGTCATAGCTGTCGCCCTTGGTTCCGACTGAGGCGACGGCCCCGGCCTGGGCGAGGCGTTCGGTGTAGCGCACCGCGATGTACTGCACGGCACGGTCGGAGTGGTGGATCAGGGCGGCGGTGTCGTGCCCGTCGCGCTGGGGTCCACAGGCCCATGTTCAGGGCATCCAGGGCCAGGTCTGTGCGCCAGCGAGGTGGAGACCTGCCAGCCGACCACCCGGCGGCTGAACACGTCCAGCACGAAGGCGCAGTAGACCCAGCCGGCGAAGGTTCGTACGTAGGTGCTGTCCGCGACCCACAGGCGGTCCTGCGCGGTCGCGGTGAAGGCCCGCTTCACCAGGTCGGGTCGGCGGTCCGGACCGGTGCCCGGCACCGTGGTGCGTGGCCCCTTGGCGTGAGAAATCCCGCGCAGGCCAAGGGCTTTCATCAGCCGCCGGGTGGTGCAGCGGGCGATGGGGCGGCCATCGACCGTCACGCCGTCTCGGCGCAGCTGGGCGTGGACCTTGCGGACACCGTAGACACCGAAGTTGTCCTTGTGTACGCGGGCGATCTCGGTCTTGACCGTCTCGTCACGTACCGCCCTCGCCGAGGACGGCCGCGACCGGGCCGCGTAGTAGGTGCTCGGAGCGATCGGCACCTGCGCGCTGTTGAGCGCGGTGCAGATCGGCTCGACTCCGAACGTGTCCTTGTGTCCGTCGATGAACTCGATCATCAGCGGGATGGGCGGTCGAGCTCCGCCGCGAAAAAAGTCGATGCCGCGCGCAAGATCGCGTTCGCCCGGCGCAGCTCACGGTTCTCCCGCTCCAGCTTGACCAGCCGGGCCGAGTCGGTGCTGGTGATCCCGGGACGCGCGCCGGTGTCGACCTCGGCC
>JBBRHF010000253.1:0-3739 GCA_038223055.1 Actinomycetes bacterium
AGGTGCTCTGGTTGGCCCCGGGTGCTGCGCCGGGTCCACCGGACCCGGCGCAGATGGCCAGTGACGCGCTGGGATTGTTGCGGCTGCCCGCGGCACAGCTGCGCACGGCGCCTCAGGCGCCCCTGCACACCTACGTCGGGATCGAGAACTGGTTGTGGGTACCCAAATCGCAGTGGGAGACGTTGACCAAGACGGTCACGGCCGGTGGCACGCGGGTGAGGGTGAAAGCTGCGCCAAGTCGGGTGGTGTGGGACATGGGGCCTGCTAGCGAGACCTGTTATGGGCCTGGTGTCGAGTGGCGGGTAGGGATGACCGACGCGGCACGGACCAGCTGTGGCTTCACCTACGCCCACATCTCGGACTTCGAGCCGCACGGGGTGTACTCGCTTGCCGCGACGATTCGCTACCAGGTGGACTGGGTCTGCTCCGGGGCGTGCACGCGATCGTCCGGGACGCTGGGGTTGGTCGATGCGCCCTCCGGGACTGGGACGTTGCGGGTGCTTCAGCGCCAGACGGTGGTCGTCGGGTGAGCATTCGGACCGATCCCCCAGGCCGTGCGGAGGCCACGCGGCCAGGTGAGGTCGCAGGCGAGGTGCGGCGACGTCGCCCCATTGCCGGCCGAGAGCTGCCACGCGTGCCACGACGTTATGGCCAATGGGCGTCGGCGGTGTTGTTCGTACTGGTCGCCGTGCTGGCTGCGGGATGGCTGTGGCAGCAGAAGAGTGAACGCGTTGAGGTGTTGGCGGTGACTCACGCAGTGCCGGCGGGATCGGTCTTGACCCGCAACGATCTGGAGGTGGTCGAGGTGGCCGGACTTCCAGATGCCTCGAGGGCTAGCGAGAGTGCGAAGGTGATCGGGAGCACCGCGGGCGTCGGCCTGGTGGCTGGCCAGGTCCTGAATCCGCAGATGTTGACTGCTGACCCGGTTCCAGGCCCGGGCGAGCGCGTGGTCGGTGTCGAGCTGGACGGCACGCGTACGCCGGCCGGGTTGATGGCGGGTGACGTGATCAGGGTGCTCGCGGTCCCGCCGACCGGTGATGCGAGCAGTCCGGCGCAGCTGGCGACACCGACAGTGTTGGCCGAGTCGGTCAGGGTGAGGTCGGTGGATCCCACCGATGGCGCGGTTACCCGGTTCGCGCTGTTGGTCCCGCAAGCGGAGGCGGACCGGGTGGCCGCGTTCGGTGCGGCCGGTCGGGTGTCGCTGGTCCAGGCACCGCTGGGTGGTGATCAGTGATGCTGGTCGCAGTGTGCTCGGACAAAGGCTCACCGGGGGCTACCACGACCGCGCTGACACTGGCATCGGCGTGGTCGGGGCAGGCGGTGATGGTCGAGGCGGATCCCGGCGGGGGAGATCTCGCGATCAGGCTTCGTACCAGCGACGGTGCGGCCCTGCCCGAGGCGCCGACCGTACTGACGGTGGCGGCAGCGGCCCGCAACAACCGCGCGCCCGATCTGGCATTGCGCCATGCTCACCGACTCACCGATGACGTCGCGGTGATCCTGGGTCACCTTGCTCCCGAGCAGTCCGCTGGGGTCAGTGAGTGGGAATCGTGCGGGTCGGCGTTGGCTGCCTCGCAGGACCCGGTCTTCGTGGACGTGGGCCGGCTGAATGCGGGGTCGGTGGTGTTGCCGGTCGCAGCGATGGCGGACCTGGTCGTGGTGGTCGCGCGGCCGGACCCGGAGTCGGTGATTCGGCTCCGGGAGCGGTTGCGCCGTTTGGCGCCTGTGTTGGCGAACTATGGTGGCCGGCCGCCGCGGTTGCTGCCGGTGCTGGTCTGCCCGGGGCGTCACGGGGCCGCCGATGTCCAGGACCTGCGTCGCATCCTTGCCGATTCGCCGGCCCGCCCCTTCGTGGTCGGGTCGACGTTCGTGGCCTTTGACGCCGGGGCGGTGGCCCGGCTGGAGGCCGGTGAGGACCCGGGAGGTCGACTGGCACGGACCCAGTTGTTGCGGACCGCACGCGCGGTCGCGATCCAGCTGACCGGCCTGGTCGAGGTCACCCCTGACCACGGAACAGGGTCGAAGGATCCTGCGGGTACGAGCGGTGGTGTGCGATGAGGGACTTGGACTACCAACTACTCAAGGGGCTCCAGGCGGAGCTGGGACGTCTTCGACAAGACGACATCACGCGGCGGCGTGCGGCAAATCTGGCTGCGCTGCTGGGGGAGGACGCCCGCCAGCACGGGAAGGCCTTGGTCCAACGGGTGGTGGGCGACTTCGAATCGGCGCAGGCCGAGTCGGGTGAGGGGGCGTTGGCTTGGGAGATCCGTCAGGACTTGGTGGAGGCCCTGGAAGCGAGGTTGTTCGGTGCGGGCAGCCTGCAGCTGCTGCTCGATGACGCCAGCGTGGAGAACATCGACATCAACGGGTTCCGCGACGTCTTTGTGGAGTACGCCGATGGCAGCACCGCGAAGGTGAGGCCGGTCGCGGCCTCCAACGAGGAGCTGATCGAGACGATCCAGACCCTGGCGGCCCACGAGGGACTCTCGGCACGGGCCTTCGATGTGGCCAACGTGCGGGTCAACCTGCGCCTTCCTGACGGGTCACGTCTCTATGCGGTCCAGTCGGTGACCCGAGAGCCGGTGATCTCCATCCGCAAGCATCGTCACGCCCGGGTCGGCCTGAAGGACCTGATCGGCCTGGACACCCTCGATGAGGAGCTGGCCGACTTCTTGGCTGCGGCGGTCAGGGCCCGCAAGAACGTGATCGTCGCCGGCGGTACCAGTGCTGGAAAAACGACTCTGTTGCGGGCGTTGGCTGCCGAGATCGGCCCAGAGGAGCGGATCTTGAGTGTCGAGCGGTCCCTGGAGCTGGGGCTGGATGAAGACACGGAGGCCCACCCGAACGCGATCGCCTTCGAGGAGCGGCTGGCCAACGCCGAGGCGGCCGGGGCCGTGACGATGGCCGAGCTGGTCCGCGACACGCTGCGGATGAACCCTTCGCGGGTAATCGTCGGGGAGGTGTTGGGCGATGAGGTCGTCACGATGCTCAATGCGATGACCCAGGGCAACGACGGGTCCCTGTCCACGATCCACGCCAACTCCTCAGCCGATGTGGTCCACTAGATCGCCACCTACGCGATCCAGGCACCCGAGCGGTTGCCGTGGGAGGCCACGGTGCGGTTGGTCGCCTCAGCGTTGGACTTCATCGTCTTCGTCCGTCGTCGTCGCACCGAGGGCAGGCAGCGCCGGGTGATCGAGTCGGTTCGTGAGATCGCCGGTGTCACCGAGGACGCCCAGCTCGCTACCAATGAGTTGTGGGGTATCGACGATCTTGGGGAACCATGTCGTCACCAAGCCGTCCAGGTCCACTGCCATGACGACATGGTGGGTGCGGGTTGGCAACCGACCGAGGGGCCGTGGTCGCAGTGACGTCGACGTCACTGCTGGTTGGGTTCATGACCGCCGTCGGTGCCGCGGCGGTTGGGGCTCTGGCGATGCTGCGACTGGCACGAGGCCTGCCGGTCCTCTCGCCCCGTCCAAGACATCCCGTCCGGATCGAGATGACCGCGCTCCGCCGGGTCGCCGTGGCCGGCGCCTTCGGTACGGGGGTGCTGCTGCTGACTCGGTGGCCACTGACCGGGGTGGCTGCCGCGGTGCTGGTGTTGCTGGGGCCGAAAATCCTCGGGGGCGCTGCGGCCGGGAGACGGAAGTTGGCAATGATCGAGGCGATCGCGGCGTGGACCGAGTCGCTACGTGACACCGCGGGGGCGGCGGCCGGACTGGAGCAGGCCATCCCG
>JBBRHF010000254.1:0-3734 GCA_038223055.1 Actinomycetes bacterium
TAGTTAAGAACACCATGTCGATGACCTTCGCCCTCGTGTAGCAGCGGTTGCTGTCCTCCCCGGTCGCGAAGTCGATGGTGGCCACTCTGTAGGCGTCAATCGCCTCTGCGTTGGCTCGGTAGTACACCTCCAGGCCAGACAGGGATTTGGGCCCGAACGTTGCTGCCCCGAACGCGTCACGGAAGTAGCGGTCGTAGGCCCACCTGACACCGCCAGGGTGGGGAAATTCGATGAGCAACCCTGGGGAATTTCAGCGACCGGCATCAACGTGGGCCCAAGAGACATTGGACGGCTTGCTGAGCGTCGGCGCGCTTCGGCGCCCGTGGATTATCGGACGGCGAGCAGCGCAGTGATGGCGCTGACGAAGGGTGCGTCTGCGGTGGTAGATGACGGTCCGGATGCCGGCCCCGGTATCGCGCGCGGTGGCGCGGAACTGGCCACGGCGGTTGGATGCGCACGGCTTGGCGAGTCACCGGGGGGTCGGCCCCTGCGGGGGTCGAAGCCAGCGAGGAACACAGCGATTACTGTCACGCCGTGGACCGATGGGGGACGTACCCAGACTGGCTGGCGGCGATCGGCACCGTTGGAGCGTTCGCCATCGGCTTCGGTGTGCTCCTGCTAGACGTGCGGGCACGTAGGGAGGAATCTAGGGCCCGGCTGGAGGACGCTCAGGCGCGCGCGGCTGAGACTGAGCGACGTGCCGCTGACACAGAGCGACTCCGCCGCCACCAGGCGAGCAGAGTCTCTGGGCTGCTCGAGACCACAACGCCCTTTGGTCAAGAGCCTCGGACGTTCGCGGCCGTAGTCCACAACGCCAGCGATCAGCCCATCTACGACGTCGAGTTTCGATTCTTCCTTGTCAATGGGGGGTCCCGACAGGCCTTCTACGCCAACGCTGTCCTACCGGGTGCCGCCCTACGAGGGGACCTCACCGACCTGACGTCCGAGCACGTGCTGCCGATGCTGGAGCTGACTTTCAAAGACTCCAACGGCGTGAAGTGGCAGCGGAACGGCGAGGGCGATCTACACGAGGGGTGGAGACGTGCCAAGTAGTTCGCCATTTCACAGCGCAGGCCCACGCCAACGGCGGGGGATGCAGCGTGGGCCCGTGCTCACACGGACTCTAGTAACGATGTGGTCCATCCGACCCAGCCGCGCATCTCAGTTGGTTACTTGGGCGTTGCACCCATCAGGACATCACGCCTTTCCGTCGCGAGCCGACATTCCCGCGCTGTGCGCCATTGCCCATCACGACATCGCAGTCATGAGGCTTCGGACTACCGTGCCACTGCTCACCCGGTGCGATGCTGAAAGCGGTGCACCTCCTGCGGTCAGCCGACCGCGACTGCGATTCTGCCGGCCCAGCTAGGCGACCCCCTCACACCGGCAGATCCGGGCGGTGAAGGCGCGTCAATCTGGGCGGAAACGTGGCCTCGGGTCCCCGGGCCGCCTGTGCGTAGCACCCGACAAAATCGTCCCTGGTGAGGGACAGGCGCAGGGCCCGGCCTAGCGGCCGGCCCTGCGCGCCCCGCGCACCACCTCGCCCCACTGGGGGCGGTGTGACGCATGTGAATGACCCCCCGGCTCCAGCGCGGCGGTGGTCGGAACAAGAGCTGCGGTTGCTACCTCAAGCCTTCCGGACTGCCTTGACTTGGGGGATCGATGCGGGCGTCGGACGGCGCCCTTCTTTGGAGGTCGGTCAGCGACCGTGGCTCCCGGACGCCATGGGTGGGCACGGAGGAGGACAGGCCACGCGGGCGGCCTGACTAGCCTTGAGGCGTGGATGCCAACGATGCTCCCGTGGCTGCCGACGTATGGGGCGATGAGTACCAGGTTGTTCGCGAGGCGATGGACTGGGCCGAAGCCCGCGTCGTTCGGGAGACTGATCCCAAGACGACCGCTCGCTCGGCCGAGGACCTGCGAGAGGCGGCCGGTCAGACGGTGTGCCCGGCAGGCATCGGCGGGCTCGCGGCGCTGCGGGTGTTTATGGACGTCCTGGAACCGGCCACCCGCGCCCAGGACGATCCCATGAACCTGGCCTACGTACCGTCGGCTCCGACGCGGGCGTCGGTCGCCTTCGACTTCGTCACGAGCGCCGCCAACGTGTTCGGCGGCATGTGGGAGACCGGAGCTGGCGCGATCTTTGCGGAGAACGAGGCCTTGGCCTGGTTGGTCGAGCTGTTGGGCTGGCCGCGAACGGCCGGCGGCTGCTTCGCATCGGGTGGGACCAGCGGCAACGTCGGCGCTGGTCGCCGCACGAGAAGCAGCCCTGGCTCGGCGGGGGAGCCGTCCTGCCCAGGGTTGGCAGCTCGTGTGCACAGGCGAGGTGCACTCCTCGGTTCGCTCGACGGCGCGGGTGCTGGACGTCACGATCGTCGAGGTCCCCGGCGACGAGAGTGGCCGGCTGACCGGCGCTCAGCTCGAGCCCATCCTGCGTACGCATCCGAATGTTTTCGCTGTGGTCGCTACCGCGGGGACGACCAACGCTGGGCTGATCGACGACCTGGCCGGAATCGCTGATGCATGCAAGGCATACGGCGTGTGGATGCACGTCGACGGTGCCTATGGCGGGGCAGGCCTAGCGGCATCGAGCGTGCGGGCGCTGTTCGACGGCGTGGAACGGGCCGACAGCTTCATCGTCGACCCGCACATTGGCTCTTCGCCCCCTATGACTCGTGCGCTTTGCTCTACCGTGACCCGGCTTCGGCCCGCGCCGCACACGCCCAGAACGCGAACTATCTCGACCGAATCGACCGTGAGATGTGGAACCCCGCGGACCTTGCCGTGCACCTCTCGCGTCGGGTCCGGGGGCTTCCGTTCTGGTTCAGCTTGGCGACTCACGGAACCGACCGGTATGCCTCCGCGGTGGAGCGGACCTTGGATGTCTCGCGGACCGTGGCTGACGCCATCAGGTCAAGTTCGCACCTGGACCTCGTGTGTTAACCCCAGCTGTCGGTGCTGTTGTTCCGGCGTGTGGGCTGGGACTCCGAAACCTACAGCGAGTGGTCGCAGCGTTTGGCCCGCGAAGGCGTCATCCTGTGTCTGCCAACCACCTGGCACGGTGAGACCGCAGTGAGGCTTGCGTTCGTGAACCCGGCCCCAGGGCCGAGCGCGTCATTGACGTACTCGAGACGTTGCGCCGATCCCCCAACCTTGAGTGTCAGCGCGAGTGCTGTCACCTGATCCTGTGCGCAGACCCATGCATCTTTGTGGGCGGAATCGACGACCCGTCGCCGTGTCGGTTACACGCCGGCGACGTAGGCGGTGAGGAAGTGGACTGCGTGGCGGTCGAGGTTGCCGCGGGCGCGGTCGTAGTGCTCGGTGGTTCTCGGGTCGGCGTGCCGGGCGAGGATCTGGGCGTCGCGCAGCGGGACGCCGGAGTCTAAAGCGTTGGTGATCGCCGCATGCCGCAGCGAGTGTGGGCTGATGTGACGCGGGATGCCGGCCGCCTTGGCGACCCGGGTGATCATCCGGTAGGTGTCGCGGCGGTCGATCGGCTGGCCTGTCGTCGGTCGCAGGATCAGCGGTCCGGTGGTCCGCTGGCCGCGGCAGGCCTCGAGTACGCGAAGGACTGGGACGGTGACTGGCATGGTCGCGGGCTTGTCGCCTTTGCCGACCAGGTGCAGAACGCGGTGGCCGCGCAGGGTCTGGGCGTAGTCCTCGATGCGGACGGCGGCCGCCTCCGACGCGCGTAGCGCGTTGATCCCGAGCAGGAAGGCGAGAGCGCCGTGGTG
>JBBRHF010000255.1:0-3721 GCA_038223055.1 Actinomycetes bacterium
GACACCTCGGCGGTCGATCTTGGTCGCACCAGAGCCGACGCGGTGCCGACCGGGCAGAACCTGGCCTGATCGGCGCCGTGAGAGCCGACGACGTCCGGGTCGGTGACCACGGCGCCCGCGCCCAGAGCCTCGACCAGCTCACCGACCACGCCCGCCAGGGCCGAGGCCACGCTCACACCCGGTGGTAGATGACCGTGGGCCGGTCGGCGCGAAGCGCTTGCGCCGCAAGGTCCCCGAGCTGACCGGCGCTTGAGGCCTGGACGCCGTGGGCGCCGATGGCCCGCGCCAGGGCCGGGATGTCCGGGCGGTACAGGTCCACCGCCTGGGGGGTGATGCCCCGGTCCATCATCTGCTGCCGGATCTCCCCGAAGCCGCCGTTGTCCACGATGATCACCGGCAGGCCAAGGCGCAGTTCGGTGGCGGTGATGAGCTCCTGGATGCTGAACATCGCGGCCCCGTCTCCGATCAACGCGACCACCGGGCGCGACGGGTCTGCCACTTTGGCGCCGATCGCCGCGGGCAGGCCGTACCCGAGGGTGGCGTAGCCGGTCGGGTACAGCAGCCGGTTGGCAGAGGTGAAGGGCCAGTAGTGCACGGTGCCGTAGTACGTCACCTGAGAGCTGTCCCCGGCCACGACCGTGTCAGCGGGCAGGGCAGCGGTCAGGGACCGCTGGATGTCGGCCCAGGGTCCGGCGTCGACAGCGCACTCGGCGGCCATCGCCTGGCGATGGCTGGCTGCCCGGTCCAGCCCCCACCGGCCAATTCCCTTGCCCTGCAACGCTTCCAGCACCTCGCTGAGCACCAGGGCCGCGTCACCGACGATCGAGATGTCGGCGCGGACGTTCTTGTCGATCTGGGCGGGGTCCAGGTCGATGCGCACCACGGTGCGCTCCCCTTGGCGCCCCGGGGCGATCTGTCCGCCCCACAGGTCGGTGTCGCCGACCTCGCTGCCGACGATGACCAGGACGTCGGCGTCGTTGACTGCCCGGTGGGCGGCGCTCAGACGCGCCCCGGCCCCCAGCGAGGCCGGGTGCGACTCGTCCAAAATCCCCTTGCCGTTCACGGTCGTCAGCACCGGAATGCCCAGATCCGCCAGTGCGCGGATCTGCCCGCCTGCCGCGCGCGCACCCCCACCAGCCAGCAGCAGCGGACGCGCCGCTGCGGCTATCGCGGCCGCTACGGCCGCCACCGCTGTCGGTTCCGGGCGAGCCGGGCGAGCGGGGGCCCCGGGCGGGCATGGTCGGCGCACCCACTCGCCCTCGAGCACGTCGACGGGCACCTCAAGGTGAATCGGCCGGGGTCGGGCCGTGGCGAGCTGCTCGAAGATGGCGGCGATGACCTCGGGGATCTCCTCGGCGCTCTCGACCCGCACGCTGCGACCGCACACGGCGTCCAGGGCGCCCTGTTGGTTCTTCACCTCGTGTAGCCAGCCGAAGTCGGCGCCGACCTTGCCGCGGGGCACCCCCGGTGAGATCGCCACCGTGGGCACCGAATCCGCGTAGGAGGTGGCTAGTGCGGTGATCGCATTGGTGATACCCGGACCGGAGGTGGTCACCAGCACCCCGGGACGGCCACTGATCCGGGCATACCCGTCGGCGGCGTAGCCGGCGCCCTGCTCGTGGCGGGTGACCACGTGCCGGATCCCGGACTGGGGCAGGTACCGGTACAGCTCGAGGTTGTGCGTGCCGGGGATGCCGAAGACATCCCTGACCCCTTGGGCGACCAGGGCGTCGATGACGGCAGCGCCGCCTGTCACGACTTCAGCCACGAGCGGTGCCCTTCCGGGGGGCCATGGCGCTGATCAGCTCGTACGCCGCGTGGGCGGCTGCGATACCGGTCACCTCCGCATGGTCATAGGCCGGGGCCACCTCCACAATGTCGGCGCCGACCAGGTTGAGGTCGGCGAACCCGCGCAGGAGGCTCAACAGCTCCCTGCTGGTCAGCCCGCCCGCCTCAGGGGTCCCGGTGCCCGGGGCGAACGCCGGATCGAGCACGTCGATGTCCACGGACACGTAGGTGGGCCGGTCGCCGACACGGGCCTTGATCCGTTCGGCGGCGCCGCGCCAACCCATGTCGTCCATGTCGTGGCAGCCGATGACCTGGAAGCCGAGAATTTGGTCGTCGGTGAGGTCCTCGCGGGTGTACAGCGGGCCGCGGATGCCGACGTGGATGCTGCCCGTCTTGTCGATCAGCCCCTCCTCGCTGGCCCGCCGGAACGGGGTCCCGTGCGTCACGGGCGCCCCGAAGTACGTGTCCCACGTGTCCAGGTGCGCGTCGAAGTGAACGACCGCGACGGGTCCGTGCATCTCGTGCATGACCCGCAGCAGCGGTAGCGCGATGGTGTGGTCGCCGCCGATGGTCAGCAGTTTGGCGCCGGAGTCCGCGATGAAACGGGACCCCGGTTCGATCTGACGGACCGCGTCGCTGATGTCGAACGGGTTGCAGGCGATGTCGCCGGCGTCGGCAACCTGTTGCACCGCAAAAGGTTCAACGTCCTGGACCGGGTTGTAGGGACGTAGCAGCTTCGAGGAGGTGCGGATGTGGGCCGGGCCGAAACGGGCGCCGGGACGGTAGCTGACCCCGGAGTCGAACGGCACCCCGACAACGGCGATGTCGGCCCGCTCCACCTCGTCCAAACGAGGCAGCCGGGCGAAGGTGGCGGGGCCCCCGTAGCGGGGCGCGACGGTCGCGTCCACAGGTCCGCGGGCAGTGTTAGCAGTCATCAGCTCAGAGCACCTTCGAGAGGAATGTTTTGGTCCGGGTGTGTTGGGGGTTGGTCAGAACCGCTGCGGGAGAACCCTGTTCGACTATGACGCCGTCATCCATGAAGACGACCCGGTCGCAGACCTCACGGGCGAAGCCGATCTCGTGAGTGACCACGATCATCGTCATCCCGTCGGCGGCGAGGCCTTGGATGACGTCGAGCACCTCCCCGACCAGCTCGGGGTCCAGCGCCGAGGTGGGCTCGTCAAAAAGCATCAGGCGCGGCTCCATGGCCAGCGCGCGCGCGATCGCCACCCGCTGCTGCTGTCCACCGGACAGATGGGCCGGGTAGGCCGCGGACTTGTCGGCCAGCCCGACCCGGGCCAGCAGCTGGAGGGCGTTGGCCTTGGCTGCCTCCCGGTTCAGTCGCTTGACGTAGACCGGGGCCTCCATCACGTTCTGCACGGCGGTCAGGTGCGGGAACAGGTTGAAACTCTGGAACACCATTCCCACCTCGCGACGTGCCGCGGCGACCTCCGCAGGCCGCAGCTCGTGCTTCTTGCCACCCTGCCTGCGATAGCCGACCAGCGAGCCATTCACGCTGATCTCGCCCCCGTCGATGGTCTCCAGGTGGTTGATGCAGCGCAGGAAGGTGCTTTTACCTGAGCCGGATGGGCCGAGCAGGGACACGACCTCCCCGGCGTTCACGGTCAGGTCGATGCCCTTGAGGACCTCGTTGTCGCCGAAGGCCTTTCGCACGGCGCGGACCTCGACCATGGGCAGCTCGGCTCCAGCCACGTCACCGGCCTCCGGGTCGGCTACGGGTGCGGGCGGCATCAGCGACCTCCGATGGCGAAGCGGGTGCGACGGCGCGTGGTCCCCAGGACGCCGCGGCTGGTGCGCCGCTCGACGGCGCTCTGGATGAACGTGAGGATGGTGGTCAGGACCAGATACCACAAGCTCGCCACGATGAGCAGCGGGAGCTGCTGAAAGGTGCGCCCGTAGAGCAGCTGGGCGG
>JBBRHF010000256.1:0-3708 GCA_038223055.1 Actinomycetes bacterium
AAGGCCGTCCCCGCGCCGGCGCACCTTCCGGCCCCCCGCGGTGACGTCGAAGCCGGCGTCCTCCACGGCCACGCGCACCGCGTCGACCCGCAACTTGGTCCCGCTCGTCACGACAAGTGGCGACTGACCACCAGTCACAAGGTCCACGGCCACCTCGTTCACACTCGGGAGCGAACGGACATTCTCCAGCACCTCGGGCATGCAGTAGCCGCAGGTCAGTCCCTCGACCGCGTAGCTGGATGTGGTCATCATGAAGCCTCTCAACACGCTCGGGCTGCCACAGGTGTCCGCCATACCGGAACGGTCACCAGCAACACCAGGTCAGTTACCCCACCGGGGTATGTCCAGCGTAGGGGCCCGATCATGTTGTCCCAGGTGCTGGCGTGCGGTGTGCCGGAAGATTTCGATCACGTCTGCGGCGATCATCGCCGGCTTGATGAAATCTTCATCGAACGTGCACGATTCCACCCGGGCGCGGCAGCGAGGCTGGTGGCATGACTGCGCAGCCCGTAAGCCGACGTACCGTCCTGACCGGCCTGCTCGGCCTGGGTGCCGGTGCGGCCCTCACCGCGTGCGCCGGCCCCGGCCCCGAGCCGGCTGGGGCCGCGGCCATCGCGGCGCGGGAGGACGCCCGACCCGCCACCGGGGAAACTCGCACCTACCGGCTGCAGGCCCGCCGGACCCAGATCGACCTCGGCGGGCGGGTCGTGGACACCTGGGCGTACGGCGATACGCTGCCCGGGGCCGCGCTGCGAGCCACCGCTGGAGACCGGGTCCGGGTCGCGTTCACCAACGACCTGCCCGAACCCACCAGCGTGCACTGGCACGGGCTGGCCATCCGCAACGACATGGACGGCGTGCCCGGGCTGAGCAACCCGGAGGTGGCTCCGGGGGGAGGTTTCCGGTTCAACTTCGTCGTCCCCGACCCCGGAACGCACTGGTTCCACCCGCACAGCGGCCTGCAGCTGGACCGCGGCCTGTACGCGCCGTTCATCGTGGCAGACCCGCACGAGCCCGGCGAGTACGACGCGGAATGGGTCCTCGTCTTGGACGACTGGACCGACGGCGTCGGCCCCTCGCCGCAGCAGATCCTGGCCACGCTGAAGAAGACCGGCGCCTCGTCCCATGGGATGGGCGGCATGGGCGACATGGGAGGCGGCGGCTCGTCCGCCGGGATGGGCGGCCTGGGCGGCGACGGTGGCGACGTGACGTACCCGCTGTATCTGGTCAACGGTCGCGCGCCCAACGACCCCGACGTGCTGCGCGCGCGACCCGGGGACCGGGTCCGGCTGCGCATCATCAACGCCGGCGCCGACACCGTCTTCCACGTCGCCCTAGCAGGGCACGATCTGCGGGTCACCCACACCGACGGCTACCCGGTAGAACCGGTCAGCACCCCGGTCCTGCGCATCGGCATGGGCGAGCGGTACGACGCCGTGGTCACCCTGTCCGACGGCGTGTTCCCGCTAGTGGCCGCCCCCGCCGGCAAGCGCGGAACAGCCCGCGCGCTGGTCCGCACCGGTGCCGGCACGGTGCCGGCACCGTCCTACCGACCGGCTCAGCTGGACCGCACGGCCCTGACCGTGAGCCGGCTACGCGCCGGCGCCGGGACGGCGCTGCCGCGACGTACCCCGGACACCGTTCAGGACCTGGTGCTCGGGGGCTCGATGCGCAACTACGTGTGGACCATCAACGGGCGCACCTATGACCGGACCCGGCCGCTGACCATCCGCCAAGGGCAGTCCACGCGGCTGCGGATCCGCAACCAGTCGATGATGACCCACCCGGTGCACGTCCACGGGCACACCTTCCAGCTCGGCCCCGCGGGCGGGGCAGGTCCCCGCAAGGACACCGTCCTGGTTCCCTCGATGGGCGGGGTCGACGTCGACCTCGCCGCGGACAACCCCGGCCGCTGGATGGTCCACTGCCACAACGCCTATCACGCCGAAGCCGGCATGATGACCCGACTTGACTACCTCGCCTGAACCGAACCGGCGAATCCGATCCCGGCGGCACCGGAAGGTCTCGCCCCCCGGTACCTTTTCGGGCACTTCGGCTCCTCCCCCGTGCCGGCGGCCAACATCGAGGGCAGGTTCGAGGTGAGTTCCGCCGGCCCCGTCGCCGGGCGCAGTCGCCTCCGGGACCGCGGTGGCGGTGCCCCTCAATGGTGCCGCCCGAGGCGATCACCCAGTCCCGTTCCCGCAGCGGCGTACCAGCTCGTCTTGATCCGATCTTGAGGTGCAGCCGCATCTGTTCCTGAGGTTGAGCGTGCACCGTGGGAGATGTCCAACCACCAAGCTAGGGAAAGGAACTCATCATGATGGGCTACGGATCGGGAATGGGCTCAGGAGGCTGGATCGCCGTGGCGGTCTTGGGGATCGGGATCCTGGTGCTGATCGGCTGGGCGGTCACCCGCAAGTGAACCCGATGGGGCGCCGTTCGAGCGGGCTCGTGGTCCCCACGATCGCGCTGGTCGCAGTGCTTGCCAGCATGATGGGCGGCGGTGCCGGCTGGCTGGGTGGGATCGGGGCCCCGTGCGGGACCTGGCCGGCGCCCGCGACCGGGCCGCGAAGTTCGCCGCGACGTTGGGCTCGGGGTTACACGATGGAGACCCTGCGCGGGGGCGGGTCCAGGGGATGCTGCCGGTGAACGCCGCGACCGGCGCCGTGTGGCCGCACGGCTGGCACGGGCGGTTCCTGCAGATCTCGGAGGGCTCGTGACGTCGATGACGGGCCCGGGGCCTACCCCGTCCCACGGCGAGGGCCGGGGTCCCTCGCCGCCACTGCGGGTCTTGGTGGTCGAGGACGAGGCGCCGAGCTCTCATCTAGTCGCGACCTACCTTGCGCGGGACGGCTTCGAGGTGGACGTGAGCGCCGACGGCGAGAGCGGGGTCGAGCTGGCCCGGGAACGCCGCCCGGACGTCATCGTCCTGGACCTGATGCTGCCCGGCATGGACGGCATCGAGGTCTGCCGCAGGGTCCGCACGTTCTCCGATCCCTACATCGTCATGCTCACCGCCCGCACGGAGGAGATCGACCGCCTGATCGGGCTGTCGGTCGGGGCCGATGACTACCTGGCTAAGCCCTTCTCCCCGCGGGAGCTCGTCGCGCGGGTGCGGGCCATGTTGCGCCGTCCGCGGGCCGCACCGGACCCCGCCGCCACGGACCCTGCCGCGCCGGACCCCGCCGCTGCGACACCGCCACGGCACTTCGGTGACCTGGTGGTCGACCCGGGAGCCCGGGAGGCCTACTGTGGCGGGGACCTGATCGAGTTGACCCGAACCGAGTTCGACCTGCTGGACGTGCTGTCCGCCCGACCCGAGATCGTGTTCACCCGGCGGATGCTGCGTGAGCAGGTGTGGGGACACGACTGGGACGGCGAGGGCCACGTGGTCGACGTGCACGTGGCGAACCTGCGGCGAAAGCTCGACGACGACCCGCAGGCGTCGCGCTACCTGCGCACCGTGCGCGGGGTGGGCTACCGGATGGGCACCGGCAGGTGACCCGGCGGGCTCGCACCCGGGGCGGTGGCCGCGCCCGGTCGGACTCGGGCCCCGCCTGCTCCTCGCGCAGGCCCTGGTGATCCTGGCCGGTGCGGGAACGCTGCTGGTCGTGGCCCTGGTCCTGGCGCCGGGCCTGTTCCGCCACCACGTCGACCAGGCCCCCGGTTCGATCACCCAGGCACAGCGCCAGCACATCGACGAGGCCT
>JBBRHF010000257.1:0-3697 GCA_038223055.1 Actinomycetes bacterium
CAGCCGGGCTCGCGGTGTGCGTCCCGGGGCCAGCCGGGCTCGCGACGTTCTCGGTCTCGGTGTCGGGGCCGGTCGGGCTCCCGGTCTCCGTCTCGGGGCCGACACGGTTCCTGGTCTCCGGTTGGTGGCCGAGGACGGCTCGGGCGAGGGCGTCCGCGCGCAGCGCGGAGATCCCGGGCGGGTCGATCCGCGGGTCGGGGTCATCGGGGTCACCGTGCCCGCCCACCCCGGGTGCCCCGGCGGCCCGGAGGCGGTCCCGCTCGGTGCGGGCCTGGGCGTTCAGCTCGTTCCACATCTGTTCCACCGTGGTCGCCGGCAACACCGCCCGCAGCTCGGCCATCCCGTCGGGCAGCGACCAGCGGTGCACACAGCGGCCCTTCTTGGCGGTCTCGGCGCGTTGCGCGGCCCCGACCGGGTCCACCGCGATGATCGCCCTCTTCACCGACTGCTTGAGCTGGGCCACCGTCTGGGTCGCGGCCTTGCCCAGCACCCGGTCCTGCACCGCCGCCGCCACCTCGTCGTCCAGGTCGGCCAACGCGTCCGCGATCACCCCGGCGTGGCTTTCGGTGATCAGCCCCGCCGCCAGCGCATCCCAGGTCGGCTCCAGGCGCCCGATCAAGTCGACCGCCCGCTCCACCCGGGAGTAGGCGTCGCCCGGGGACAGCCGCAAGGCCATCCCGACCTCGTGGCGGGCCTGGTCGCCTTCCAACCCGAGGTCGCGGGTCGAGTCCACCACCGCGGCCAACGCGACCTGCTGGCGGGAGGCCAGCCATCCCGAGCACCGCTGCAGCGCCACGATCAGATCCACCCGGGAATCCGGGTCCAGGTCGCTGGGGTCCAGGGCGGTCAGCGGGCCCACCATCGCCGCGTCCGGGGGGCACCCCAACGCCCGCTCCACCACCGCCCGGCCCGCCTGCGCCCGCGACAGCACCGGCGCGGCGTCGGCCTGCGCGGCGTCGACCTCGCCGAACCAGCTCAACGGGTCCATCGGATCCGGCCGAATCGACGGGTCGAACACATCCACGGGCTCGTCGTCGTCCCTGGCGTCGAAGGGGTCGAACGACGGCCCGGACGAACACATGTCCACCCGCGAGTCGAACACATCTTCGAACATGCAGGCAACGCTACCAGCGGGGTCCGACATTGCTCGGCCAAACCGACCCACTTCAAAAAGAATCTTGGAATCTTGAAACTATTTTCTCGGGACCACAGTCCCGACGACGAGCCGACGCTAGGAAGGCCCAAGCCGGGCGGCGTGATCGGGCGTGAGCCCCTGGCTCGGATTCACCCCGGGCCCGCCGCGTTCAGGACGCCAGGCGCTGAACGCCGCAGTCATCGCCGCAACCCAGGCGGGCTCAGCACGTAGCCGGCCAGCACGTAGCCGGCCAGAACGTCGGAGAATCAGTGCACGCCGAGGGCGACCCGGAAAAACCCGATGGCCAGCACCATGATCGCGGCCGCGACGATGGCGACGTGGCGCCACCTCCCCTGCAGCACCGGCAGAAACACCAGCAGCAGCACTGCGTAGGAGACTATCGCGGCCTGTGCATGCCCGCTGGGGAAGCTCATGCCCTTTTCATGTGCGACGGGGTTGGGAAGCACGGGCCGCGCCCGGTCGACCGCCTGCTTGACGACCTGGTTGAGTAGCGAACTTGCCGATGGTCGTGACCAGAACGAACACTGCCAGCCGGGGCAGCCGCCGCCAGGCCAGCCAGGCCGCGACGGCGGCGAACAGCGCGACGTACGCCGGTGCCGACCCCAAGTTGCTGAGTGTCGTCATCGTGGTGACGAGTCCGCTGTGGTGCACCGCAACGCCGTGCAGATCCTCGCTCGCCCCTGGTCGGCGCGCAGCAACGGGCGCCACTTGTCCTGCACGAGGAACAGCAGCAGACCGAACGTCACGGCTACCAGCGTCAGGGCGAGGCGGAGAAGCAGTGCCCGTACGCCGAAGCGGGCGTCGTGCATGGGGCCGGTAGTCATCGTGGTCGCGTGGTCGAACAACCTGTCGGTGAAGGTGGGCGGGGCCGGCACGGTCGCCCACGCGGGGGTGGTGCTGCCGCGGCTGCTAGGCGACCAACTCGGGCCTACGACCGGACGCGCGGCGGCGCTGGCCCGGGCCGGGTTCGTGTCGATCCGCCATCGTGGCCGGCCCCTGGTCGACGCCGCCTGCTCGTTGGCGGCGGGCGCCAGGTGCCTGACCGACATATCCATGTATGTCTGCCAGCTCGCGTCGTCGCCAGGGACGACCGAGCCCAGATTCACTGCCGAGAGGATGGTCCCGACCACCAGCGCTAACCCCCGGCGACGCGCACCGTGACGCCACGGGCGAAGAGGGCCGGCGCCAATACCTTCAACTTAGGCGATGCCGGTGCGGGTGAGGGTGAGGGGGGTAGGAGGACGAGGGTCAGGGGTCCCCGTGCGCGGGGTCGTTTCGTGCGGTCGGCGGGTTTGCGGGGGTAGTGGTGGCTGCGTTTGGCGTGGCGCGGGTTGGTCCGGCCTGCCCGGCGCGGGTTGCGGCGGGCGGCGAGCAGGTGCAGCCAGGCGGTCGGGACCTGATCGGATGGATGCTCAGGGGGGAAAAGCGGCCGGGTCACCGACCGGGCCGCGAACCGCGTCCAGCGCGGCGACAAACGACAAGCGCAGCGGATCGTGTTCAGCGAGTTCCGCCGCTGCGCACATGAGTTCTCGGATCGCGTGGTAGGCGCACAGCAACGCCCAGAGTTCTTGTTCGGCGCCGTCGGGGTTCTTCGAGCGCAGCACCACACCGTCACCCTTGAGCCCGGACGTGAAGGAGCCGAAAGCGTTCTCGATCTGCCAGCGCTCGTGGTACAGCTCGGCGAGCTCCGCGGCCGGGGCGGTCTCGGGGTCGAGCAGGGTCGTGATCAGCACGAAGGTCTCGGTCGGGTTGCCCTGCTCGTCGAGCAGGTGGTACTCCACCACCCGCACCATGATCGGGGCCGCGCCGGTGGCTCGCTTGTCTTTCGGGACCGCCAACTCCGACAGGTAGGTGCCGTCGGCAAGGACCGTCTTCACTGGCAGCGGGAAACTGGACCCGACCCGCCAGAGCAGGTCCGCGCCGGTGCCGGCGGCCTGGCCCCACAGGTCATGGCCGGGGAAGTTCCGATCGGCAAGGACCAGCATTCCCTTGCCCAGCAGAGGAAGAAGCTCAATCGTCAGCGCCTGCTCCGAGGTCGCGTAACTGCCCAGCCGCGCGGCGATCAACGCGCGGGTGCCGCACTCGGCCAACGCGACCACCCGCATCTTGGGGAACCCCCCGGCCAACGCACGCCCGGACTCCGTGGCAGTGCCAGGACCTCCGAACCGGGCCCAGTTCGCCGGGGTGTCCTGCACATCCAGGGTGGTCCCGTCCACGGACCCGCCGCTCACGCGCACCGGCGGCCTCAACCACCGCCTCGACCATGGCCCGCGGGAAGGCCCGCGCCAACAGCCCAACCGACGCTGAGCACCCGCCGGCCGCGCCACAACCCGCCCGGGGTCCCCGCGCTCGCCAGCGGACCGGCGACGTGTTCGAACAGCAACCGCAACGGTACCGGCCCCAGCCGGGCCCGGGCCCGCGACAACGCCTCCTCCGAAGGGAGCACCACCGTGACTCCCCGCGCGGCCCAAGCCAGCGTCCCGGCCAGCTTGCGCATCACCCGACCCCCGCCCATGTCCATGAACAACGCCAACGCCAACA
>JBBRHF010000258.1:0-3679 GCA_038223055.1 Actinomycetes bacterium
GGCACGGTGCGGGGCTGGCTGCGCGCGGTCCGCGCCGGCGCGCCCGTCCTGACCGCCCGCGCGGTCGAGATCGCCGAGGCCGCGGGCGCCCGCCTGTTCCCCGGCGGGGCGCCCGCCTCGTGGGCCGGGCAGGCCCTGCGCGAGGCGGTGTCCGCCCTGGGTGGGGCGGTCCGCGCGTTCCGCCCTGGACCTGGCCACCCCGCGGCCGCCGGGCCCGGGAGGATGGCTGACCGGCGTGGACTACCTGGCCGTGATCGCCGAACGCCACCGCCGCCACCTGCACCGCCAACTGCGCCTGGCCGATCCCGCCGGCGCCCTCGCCGGTCTGCGCGGCTGGGCGCTGATCAACCTGATCACCGGTGGCCGGCTGCTGACCTCGGGCCCGGCCGGCTGATCCACAACGGCCGTACCCGGCCCCGTCACGCGCAATCTCGGCGACACCGCGCCCACGACCGCCTCCGCCAGCCCGCGCCCGAGCGCGCCTATCGGCCGCCGCGACAACACGCCCAGCAAAACGTCAGGGTGAGGACTGCGGCCGGACCCGCACCCCGGCACACGGCACCGTCGTCCTCACCCACTCTGTCGCCCTCATCCTCATCCAGCGTGGCGGCTAACAGCCAAGCTGGTCCGCCGGCACCTGGGCGGTGCGGCCAACCCGGACCGGCTTGCCCTGTTCGACCTGTCCAGCTCCCCGATGACCGGCAGCCACTGCCCGCTCGCCGCCCGCGGCTACTCGAGGGACGGCAAGAAAGGGTTACCCCAAATCGAGTACGGGCTGCTCACCGACCCCCACTGGCGTCCCGTCGCGGTGCGGGTGTGGCCCGGGAACACCGGGGACCCGACCGCGTTCGCCGCCATCGCCACCGAGGTCCACGACACGTTCGGGCTGGGTGACATGGTGATGGTCGGGGACCGCGGCATGATCACCGCTGCCCGGATCGCGGCGCTGCGCGAACTCGGCGGGCTGGGCTGGGTCACCGCGCTGCGGGCACCCGCGATCGCCGCGCTGGCCGCCGATGACGGGCCGCTGCAGATGTCGCTGTTCGACCAGACCAACCTGGCCGAGATCACCCACCCCGACTACCCCGACGAACGGCTGATCGCCTGCCGCAACCCCGCCCTGGCCACCGAACGCGCCCGCAAACGCGACGCCCTGCTCGCGGCCACCGACGCCGCGCTCACCAAGATCTGCGCCGCCGTCAAGGAAGGCCGGCTCACTGGCGCCGCCGCGATCGGGGTCCGAGTCGGCAAAATCATCGGCAAACACAAGATGGCCAAGCACTACACCCTGACTATCACCCCACGCCGAATCCGGTTCACCCACAACCAGAAAACGATCGACACCGAAGCCGCCCTGGACGGGCTCTACGTCATCCGCACCTCGGTCTTCGCCGAAGCGATGACCCCCGGCAAGGTCGTCGCCACCTACAAGAGCCTCGCCGCGGTGGAACGCGACTTCCGGTCCCTGAAGAGCATCGACCTGGACCTGCGCCCCATCCACCACTACACCGAGACCCGCGTGCGGGCACACGTGTTCCTGTGTACCCTGGCCGCCTACCTGGTCTGGCACCTGCGCCAAGCCTGGACCCCGCTCACCTTCACCGACCAGGACCGGCCCCAGCCCGCCGACCCAGTCGTGCCCGCCCGCCGCTCCCCGGGCGCCGCGCACAAGGCCGCCACCAAAACCACCACCGATGACCTGCCGGCCCGCAGCTTCACCAGCCTGCTCGAGCACCTAGGCACCCTCACCCGCAACCAGATCCGCTTCCACGCCGTCGAGGGCCAACCCGTCATCGACCAGCTCGCGGTACCCACCCCCACCCAACGCCGCGCCTTCGAACTCCTCGACCACGCCATCCCACTGACCCTGGCGTAGACACCACAGCAGTCACACACCCAGGCAAACCCCCAGGTGAACGCACTACACCCAGCCCAAGATCACGTAACTTCGGCCTAGATAAGGACGCTATCTTTCACTCTGTGAGCGATCTCGAGGTCATCGGAACCGGCGCAGGCGGCGGGGTCGTGGACGTGTCCGCGTTGGCCATCCACCGGGACAAGCTGGCGAACCTGACCGCGGGCTCACCCGGGGTCGACCCGTTCTTCGCCCTCGTCGCGGGTTTCCTCGCGTCCTACCCGGCCACCACAACCCGGGGCTACCTGAGCGACCTCAAGGCCTGGCACGCCTGGTGCCTGGGTTTTCGGCGTGCACCCCCCCGCGCGAGCCCAACGCCACCACGTCGACGTCTAGTCCGCCACCTGACCGAGAAACCCCAGCCCCTAGCTACGGGCAGCGCACCCGAGGCACCCGCCCCGACAGGTACCCCTGATGCACGAAGAAGTCCAGATGCCGCCACGTCCTCTCCGCGGTGTCGTGGACCGCGCCACACCGCCTGCGCGCAACCGGGCTCCGGACACCCGAAGCGTGCGCCACGCGGGAAGTCCAGCCCGATGTCGAGCCGGCCGGCAGGCTGGTCGAAGTCCACCGAGGTCACCTGCGGCGCGGCCAGCCCCAACGCCGCCCCGAACATCTCGTTCAAATCCAGCCCGTCCACAGACCCACCGCCCCACGTCGCCCGCCCGGCCAAGCCACCGGAACCGACCACATAATGGCTCAAGATCAGCTAGACGGCCCACAGGAAACAGCGAGGAGCCCTAAAATCGCTGGCTGACTACGAACCAGCACCGGAGCCCAACAGTTCTGCGCCATGCGTAGCTGACTCTGGTAGGACGTCCTGAAACAGCACGGCAGATCGACGCCAAGGCACGACATGCAAACCCGCCACTGGCGCGGCCTGGTGGTCGCTCGCCCTGGGGGTCGACCTCCATGGGGACGCGACGGGCCGTGGGGTGCCAGCGCAACGTCGCCGTGATGGGCATCGCAGCTACCAACGGCCATCCGATCAGCTTCCGGACCTTCCCCAAGTACGAACTGGTGGTTGCCCCGCCCCATCGCCGTCTCATGGGCTACGTCGCATTGCAGGATTCGGTCCTCGCATGAGCTGTGGCGAAGCCAGCCATCAGAAGTCGCGCAACGCGCGGCTTTCGATGTCACGCAGCACTTCGTCCGCGCTGGCGGGACTCACCTCGCCCCGGCGTCGGGCCTCGAGCACGAGTGCCCGCTCGACGTTGGTGGCCTGGCCCAGCAGTCCGCGGAGTTGGTCCCGGCCCGCACCGTCCCGGTCATCCTGCGCTCGTGCCTCTGCCATGGCCGCCTGCGCGGCGAGGTAGCCCTCGTACTGGAGCGTGGCCGCTCGCGAGACCTCCTCGAACGCCCCGCTCGGGATGTCTCGGCGCAGGTGGTCGAGCGCGGCCTGCGCCGCCCGCTGACGAAGCTCGGTGACCTCTACCTCGTCGTCGTCGTCGCGACCGACCCCGAGCCGGCGCGCCAGCGGCGCCAGCGTGAGCCCCTGGAGAACCAGGGTCACCAGGACGACTGCCAGGGCCACGACGACGATCTGGTCCCGGTCCGGGAGGGTCCCGCCACCGTCGACGACCTCGGGCAACGCCAGCGTCGCCGCCACAGTGACCACGCCGCGCATGCCTGCCCACGAGACCACGGCGGACTCGCGCCACCCCTGCGGCAACGGCTCCTCCCGACTCCGAGAGCGCCGACCCGCCAGTGCGGCACCGATGAACACCCATCCGGTGCGGAGCACGACCAGGGTCGCCACGACCA
>JBBRHF010000259.1:0-3670 GCA_038223055.1 Actinomycetes bacterium
GGCGCAATCGGAGGGCGCAACGGCGTCTTCGCGACCAACCTCGAGAAGAAGATGGGCCTGAAGGCGTCCACGACCTGCGAGCTGACCTTCGGCGAGCGCGAGCCGGCGATCGGCTGGCTCGTCGGCGACGTGCACGACGGCATCGCGCAGATGTTCAAGGTGATCGAATACGCCCGAATGATGGTCGGCACCAAGGCCATCGCCACGCTGTCGACCGGCTACCTCAACGCGCTCGACTACGCCAAGCAGCGCTACCAGGGGCCCGACCTCACCAAGATGACGGACAAGGCGGCACCGCGCGTCACCATCACCCACCATCCCGACGTGCGCCGCTCGCTCATGCTGCAGAAGGCCTACGCCGAGGGCATGCGCGCGCTGATCCTCTATACGGCCAGCATCCAGGACGAGGTGGCCCTGGGTGACGCATCCGGCGACCTCGACGAAACGCACGACCTCGCCGTACGCCTCAACGACCTGCTGCTGCCCATCGTCAAGGGCTTCGGCTCGGAGCGCTCCTACGAACTGCTCGGATCCCAGTCGCTGCAGACCTTCGGCGGGTCGGGCTACCTGCAGGACTATCCGATCGAGCAGTACATCCGCGACGCCAAGATCGACACGCTGTACGAGGGAACCACCGCGATCCAGGGGATGGACCTCTTCTTCCGCAAGATCGTGCGGGACAAGGGTCAGGCGCTGACCAAGCTGCTGGGCGACATCCAGGAGTTTGCGAAGGGCGACGAGGGCAACGGCGCGCTGCAGGTCGAGCGCGACCTGCTCGCGAAGGGCCTCGAGGACGTGCAGGGCATCCTCGGCGCCATGGTCGGTGACCTCACCTCAGCCGGCGAGGACGTCACCAACATCTACAAGGTCGGGCAGAACACCACCCGGCTGCTGCTGGCCTGCGGCGACCTGGTCACGGCCTGGTTGCTGCTGCGACAGTCGGTCGTGGCCCAGGCCGCGCTCGACGCCGGCGCGATCGGGCGTGAGCGGGCGTTCTACACCGGCAAGGTCGCCGCCGCGGCGTTCTTCGCCCGCCAGGTCCTGCCGCTACTCTCCGCGCAGCGGGCCGTCGCCGAGGCGACCGACAACGCCCTGATGGACGTGCCCGAAGAGGCCTTCTAATCCGATGCCCGCCGGCCCCGGGGCGTGAGACGGTCGCTCCGGGGGTAGGTGCTGAGTGCTTGCTGATATCCGTCGGCCAGCACCGTCTCCCCGGAGGTATCCCCATGGGCATCGGCGTCAGCATCTTCCTGATCGCCGTGGGCGCGATCCTCGCGTTCGCCGTCAACGTCAACGTCTCGGGCCTGGACCTCGCCACGGTCGGCTTCATCCTGATGGCCGTCGGCATCATCGGCTTGATCATGACGGCCGTCATCTGGGGCCTTCGGAGCCGAACCCGCCGCGACTCCGGTGCCGTCGTCGAGGAGCGCCGGGTCTACGACGACCGCCCCTGACCCGGCCGGCGCTGATCCAGCCGCCCGAGTCACAGCCGCCGGTCGGCCAGCACCGGGAAGCCGGCCCGGGCCGAAGCGACGGTCCCGAGGTCGAGGTCGGCGCCAAGCACCTCCTCGGCCGCCCCCGCCTCGGCCAGCACGGTCCCCCACGGGTCGACGACCATCGAGTGCCCGCCCATCGCGACACCGGAGTGGGTGCCGGCGGTGTTGCACGCCACGACGTACATCTGGTTCTCGATGGCCCGGGCCTGGACCAGCACCCGCCAGTGCCCGACCCGCTTGGCCGGCCAGGCTGAGGTGAGCAGCGTGAGGCGGGCACCGCGGTCCAGCAGCGCCCGGAAGAGTTCGGGAAACCGCAGGTCGTAGCAGGTGGCGAGCCCGATGCGGTCGTGCACCACGACGTCCTGCCCGGCGGTCATCAGCTTGGGCTCGCCGTCGCTGAAGCCGAAGAGGTGGATCTTGCGGTACGTCGCGAGCACGCCGCCGTCGGCCCCGAGCAGCAGCGAGGTGTTGAACAGCTGACCGGCCTCGTCCCGCTCGACCAGCGAGCCCATGTGCACGACGGCGGCGATGTCTCGGGCCGCCGCCGCCATTGCCGCGACGACCGGACCGTCCAGCGGCTCCGCGAGTTCGGCCCACCGGTCGTAGGCGAAGCCGCCCTGAGGCCACAGCTCGGGCAGCATGACGAGGTCGGCGCCGCGCTGGGAACGCACCAGGTACGCGGCCCGGGAGGTGCGTTCGGGCAGCCCCTCCCCGTCGGTGTAGGCGAGTTGGATGAGGTGTGCGCGCATGCCGCCCAGCCTCGCACGGACCGAAGCGCAGCGGCGCGCCCTACCAGAGCAGCGGCGGGCGTCCTACCAGAGCAGCGCCGTCGCGGGTTCTTCCATCACCCGCGCCACGTCGGCGAGGAACTGGGAGCCGAGCGCGCCGTCGACCAGCCGGTGGTCGAACGAGAGCGCCAGCTGGGTCACCTGGCGCACCACGACCGCACCCTCGTGCACCCACGGCATCGCGCGAACGGCGCCGAAGCACAGGATCGCCGCCTCACCGGGGTTGATGATCGGGGTCCCGCCGTCGACGCCGAAGACCCCCACGTTGGTGATGGTGATCGTGCCGCTGGCCATGTCCGCCGGCTGGGTGCGGCCAGCGCGAGCGGTCCCCGTCAGCGCGCCGATCGCCTCCGCGAGCTGATGCAGCGACATGCGGTCTGCGTCCTTGATGTTGGGCACGACGAGGCCACGCGGGGTCGCCGCCGCGATGCCCAGGTTGACGTAGTGCCTGAGCACGATCTCCTGGGCCGGCTCGTCCCAGCTGGCGTTGACCCCGGGACTGCGGCGTACGGCGAGGAGCAGCGCCTTCGCGAGCACCAGCAGCGGGCTGACCTTCACGTCGCGGAACTCGCGGTCGGTTCGCAGCCGCTCCACCAGGTCCATCGTGCGGGTGACGTCGACGGTGACCCACTCGGTCACGTGCGGGGCGGTGAACGCGCTGGCCACCATCGCCTGCGCGGTCATCTTGCGCACACCCTTGACCGGGATCCGGGTCTCCCGGCCGGCCGGGTGGGCGGGGTGCCCCTGCCCGAGGGCACCGCCGTCCAGGCGGCCCTCGCGCTCGGCATCGCTGCCAGCCGAGCTGGCGCGGGCGGCCGCTGCATCTTCGACGTCGGCACGCGTCACCGTGCCTCCCGGTCCGGTGGGCCGCACCGTCGCGAGGTCCAGGCCGAGGTCGCGGGCCAGCTTGCGCACTGGTGGCTTGGCCAGCACCCGGGTGGAGGCGCCGTCCGCAGGGGCCCCGACGAGGTGCAGCGCGGAGTGCTCGGGGTCGCTCCCCTGACCTACCTGGCCGGGGTCGCTCCCGGGGCCCACCTGGCCGGGGCCGATCAGGTGGGCGGGCGCCGACTGCTCCGTCGGCTCGGCCGGATGCTCTTCGACCGGTGTCCGAGTCCTCTTCATCGAGATCTGCACGGCCTGCTGGGCCGCCGCCGCGGAGGGCGAGGTCGGGGTCGCCCCGCCGCCGGCGTCCTTGCGGGCCCGGCGCTTGGCCGAGGTGGTTCTCGGGCCGTAGCCGACCAGGACCGAGGTGCGCCCGCCCGGTGCAGGGCCACCGATCAGGCCGGGCTCGACGGCCCCCTCCGCGCCCGGCGCGTCGCCCGCCGTCCCACCGTCCGAAACCGTCCCACCGTCCGAAACCGTCGCAACGTCCGAAGAAGCGTGCGT
>JBBRHF010000260.1:0-3648 GCA_038223055.1 Actinomycetes bacterium
ACCGCCGCAGCCGAAGCCGGCTACCGGGTCCGCTACGTCCTCGCCTCCCGCCTCGTCAACGAACTCGCCGAAGCCGAGAACGACCGCGCCCTCACCAAAGTCATCGCCCGCTACGGCCGAGTCGACCTGCTCTGTCTCGACTTATGCCGACCTTGGGATTATGCCGACTTGGCTGGTGAGCGTGACTGTTAGCCCTTGCCAGGGGGGCCTCGACGGCTATTGCCTGCTGGGGAGGTCGGCATAATCACAGGCTTTCCAGGAAGGCGAGCAGCTTGTCGGGCGGCCGGTACCGGCTGATCTTCACGGTTGTTGGGCTGACCTGGGCGAGGGCCTTCTCCTTGATCGTCATGTCGGCGTGGAGGTAGGCGTTGGTGGATCTGACGTCGGCGTGCCCGAGCCATAGCGCGATCACGGTGGTGTCGACTCCGGCGTGGAGCAGGTTCATCGCCGCGGTGTGCCGGAACACGTGCGGGTGCAGCTTCCGGCCTGCCAGCGACGTGCACTGCCTGGCGGCTGTCCGGGAATGAAGGTCGAGCCGGCTCCGGACGGCGTCAGTGCTGAGTCGCCGACCGCCGCGGGTGGTGAACACGGGCTGGTCAGCACCGGTGGCGGTTCGGGTGAGCCACCCGGCGAGAGCGTTGCGGACGGGCTCATTGAGGGGCACGGCTCGGTGTTTGCGGCCCTTACCTTCGCAGCGCACGTTCGCCCCGGCGCCAAGGGTGATGTCGCCACGGTTGAGGTTGAGGAGCTCTGAGATCCGGAGCCCGGTTTGGATCGCGGTGAGCATGAGCACGACGTCACGGTGGCCCTCCCAGCTGTTTTGGTCGGGGGCGGCCAGCAACGCCTGGGTCTCGGCCTCGGTCAGGTAGGTGATGGTGGCCTTCTCGTACCGTTTGGCGGGGATCGCGAGGACCTGGGCGATCGTTGCGGCGTGCTCGGGATGCCGCAGGGAGGCGTAGGCGAACAGGGACCGGATCGCGGTGAGCCTGGCGTTGCGGGTGCGGATCGTGTTGCCTCGGCTGTGCTCGAGATCGTCGAGGAACGCCAGGATCGTCGACGCGTCGAGTTGAGCCCAGTCCAGCTTCGCAGGAGGTGTCCCGGTCCGTTGCTTGACGAACGCCAGCAGCAGCCGCATGGTGTCGCGGTAGGCGGCGATGGTGTGCTCGCTGACTCTCTTGTGACGGGCGAGCCGGTCGGTGAAGAACGACTGCAGGGTGGGGGCGATCAGGGTCATCGTGGGATCACCGCCCCGATGACCGGCTCCAGCCGCTGGGCGGCACAGGCGAGGAGTTCGGGGACGGCTGACAGGTACCAGTAGGTGTTGCGGGGTTCGCGATGCCCGAGGTAGGTCGACAGCCTGGGCAGCAGCCCGGCGACGTCCTGGTCGTGGCGGTACCAGTCCAGCAGGGTGGTCACCGCGAAGGTGTGACGCAGGTCGTGGATACGTGGCCGGCGGACGGCACCAGCGCCGATCGCGGTGGTCGCGCGGACATGGTCGAACACGGAGAACACCGACGCATAGATCATCCGGCGTCCGGTACGGGAGACGAAGAAGCTGTCGTTACCCGGCCTGGGTCGGTAGGACGACCGAAGCCCGGCGTAACCAGCCAGCGCTTCGGTGGTGTCGGGCAGCACCGGCACAAGCCGCGACTTACCGAACTTCGACTCGGTGATGGTCAGGACCCCGGTGTCGAGGTCCACATCATCAAGGTCGAGCCGGAGCGCTTCCCCGACCCGCATGCCGGTGACGGCCAGCAGGCCGAACAGGGTCACATAGGTGCATGCGTCCCGCTGGTAGCGGAGCCGGCCCGCCTCGGCCAGCACGAGGGTGATGTCGTGGTCGGTGAAGATGTAGGGCGGCTTCCAGCGTTGCCTGCCGGGCAGCAGGCCCAGTGGTGGGATCTCGGTGGCCGGGTCGATACCCGACAGGTAGCGGGCGAAGCCACGCACCAGCGTCATCCGTCGCGACCACGCGCTGCTGTCCGGGCCCACGACGGGCTGCTGGCACCATTCCAGCGCGGCCTGCACCGTGATCGTCGTCCGTCCGGTGCTGTTCAACCAGGTCACGAACCTGGGAAGCAGCCGGGCATGCTCGGCGAGCTTGTGACCCAGCCCCTGGCGCAGCGCGAGGTAGTCGGCCAGCGCGTTCTCCAGGCCGCTCATCGCGCTGTCCCCGGCCACGGCTTGGCGACCATCCGGAGCGCTTCGGTGTCGACCTTGGCATACAGCGCGGTCGTAGCCAGGTCCCGGTGCCGCAACACCTGGCTGATCGCGGTGATCGGGACCCCGCGTGCGACCATGGCCGTGGCCAGCGCGTGCCGCAGCCGGTGCGGCCCCACTTCCGGCAGCCCGGCCGTCCGGCAGGCGTGGCGGACGATGTCTCCCACCGCCGCGGCCGGGATCGGCCGGAGCGGCGCTCGGCAAGTCAGGAACACCGGCCGGAACTCCGATGCTGGACGTGCGTCGGTCAGATACGCCGCGAGCGCCTGTCCCACTTCGGACGGTAACGGCATCCGGCTCACGCCACCGCCCTTGCCCCGGACGGTGAACTCGCCCTGCCTCCAGTGGACATCGTCCAGCGTGAGTCGCGTGATCTCGATCGACCGCAGCCCGAGCCTGGCCAGCAGCATCAGGATCGCGTGGTCCCGCACCCCCATCGGGGTGGTCCGATCACACGAGTCCAGCAAACCCTGGACGGCGTCCGGCGACAGTCTCGGCACCAGCCCGGTGTCGCGCCAGCCGGCCACCGGCGGGACCGCCGCCCCCAGCTGAACCGGCGTCCGACCGGTTGCGAACAAGAACCGCAGCAGGGCCCGCAGCTCCGCGACCCTGCCCTTCGCCGCTCCCACGCTGCACCGGCGCACCTCGGCCAGCAGGAACCGGTTCACCTCGGGACCATCCAGATCTCTGACCGCCGCGCCCGCGTCACGCTGGTCCAGGAAGCTCCGTGCCGTCCGCAGATAGCGCAAAATCGTGGGCTCCGCCAGGCCGCGCTCCTCAACCATCCACACCCGGAAGGTCTCGAGCAGTTCGTCCAGCGCACTCGGAACAGGACAAGGCGGAAAGGGAACCACGCCCTGCCCGATCAGGTACTCCAACACCAGCTGAGCAGACCGATGCTCCACCGGGCGTCTCCACCCAGCCCGCCGGTACTCACAGAACGCGTCAACCTGCGCCGAGTCGACTTCGCACGGCGCGATCCCCCTGGCCTCCAGCCAGCGGCCCAGCTGACCCAGGACCTTCAACATGTTCCGAACCGAGCCCGCTGTGTAACCCCGCGACGCGAGCGCAGACCCGAAACCCTCCACGAACGGCGCCAGAACCCCAGGCCGACGACGAGAACCCGCCATGACAATGCTCCAATCCGGGGCACCATGCCCCACGACCGCAAGCATTCGGCTCGGGATTATGCCGACCTCGTTGCCGGCACGCACGCGCGGCCCGCCCGCTCACCAGGCCAAACAGCCCCCGCGCCGTCGCGCATCGGCATAATCCCAAGGTCGGCATAAGTCGATGATGATCAGGCCGTAGCGGCGCAGCTTGACCAGTTCGGCGGGCAGCCGGCCGGCGCGGTGGGCGTCGGAGAGGCGCGTGACCCAGTCGGTGGCGGTGGCGAACAGGACGCGGTGGCCGTTGCGGCAGGCGGTG
>JBBRHF010000261.1:0-3635 GCA_038223055.1 Actinomycetes bacterium
GCTGGTGACCATGGCCTGGTGGCCGGCGAGGACGTGCTTCAGGCCGTTCACCCGCTCGCACGACCGGCTGTTCATCTTGTGCGGCATCGCCGACGAGCCGACCTGGCCGGGCAGGAAGCCCTCGGTCGCCAGCTCGTGGCCCGCCATCAGCCGGATCGTGGTGGCGAGGCTGGACGGGCCTGCGGCGAGCTGCACCAGAGCGGAGAGCACCTCGAAGTCCAGCGACCGGGGGTAGACCTGCCCGACACTGGTCAGGACGCGGGAGAAGCCGAGGTGCACGGCGACCCGCTTCTCCAGCTGGGCCAGCTTGTCCGGGTCACCGCCCAGGAGGTCGAGCTGGTCCTGGGCCGTCCCGACAGGGCCCTTGATGCCGCGCAGCGGGTAGCGCTCCAGCAGGGACTCCAGCCGCTCGACCGCCAGCAGCAGCTCCTGCGCGGTCGACGCGAACCGCTTACCCAGCGTCGTCGCCTGGGCCGCGACGTTGTGGCTGCGACCGACCATGACCAGCTCGGCGTGCTCGGTCGCGAGCCAGCCGAGGCGCGCCAGCGCCGCGACGGCCCGGTCGCGCAGCAGCTCCAGGGACAGCCGCACCTGCAACTGCTCTACGTTCTCGGTGACGTCGCGGCTGGTCATGCCCTTGTGCACGTGCTCGTGCCCGGCGAGGGCGCTGAACTCCTCGATTCGGGCCTTCACGTCGTGGCGGGTGACGGCCTCGCGACGCCGGATCGAGTCCAGGTCGACGTCGTTCACCACCGACTCGTAGGCCTCGACCACACCGTCGGGGACCTCGACGCCGAGGTCCCGCTGCGCCCTCAGCACGGCGATCCAGAGCCGCCGCTCCAGCACGACCTTGTGCTCGGGGGACCACAGCTGGGCGAGCTCGGCGCTGGCATAGCGCGCCGCGAGGACGTCGGGGATCACGGTCACCCGGCCGCCGCCGCGATGTCACTCCGGTAGTGCCCGCCCGCCAGCCCGATGTGCGCTATCGCGGCGTACGCCGCGGCGCGGGCGTCGTCGGGCGCCGCGCCGGTGCCCACCACCGACAGGACCCGCCCGCCGACGGCGATCACGTTGCCCGCCGCGTCCAGGGCGGTGCCCGCGTGCAGGACCACGGCCGCCGGCACGCCGCCCGCGACCTGCAAGCCGGTGACGACGCCCCCGAGGTGCGGGTCCAGCGGGTAGCCCTCGGCGGCCAGCACGACCGTGACGGCCGCCTGAGGCGACCACTCCAGCGGACCGACGTCGGCCAGCGTGCCCGTCGCCGCAGCCCGCAGCACCCCGCCGAGCGGCGTGCGCAGCCGGGCGAGGACCACCTGGGTCTCCGGGTCGCCGAACCGGGCGTTGAACTCGATCACCCGCACGCCGCGCGAGGTCAGGGCCAGCCCGGCGTACAGGAGCCCGGAGAACGGCGTCCCCCGGCGGGCCATCTCCGCGACGGTCGGCCGCAGCACGGTGGCGAGCACCTCCTCGACGAGCCCCTCGGGAGCCCACGGCAGCGGCGAATAGGCGCCCATGCCACCTGTGTTCGGTCCCGCATCGCCGTCTCTGACCCGCTTGAAATCCTGCGCCGGCGCCAGCGGGATCACCGTGGTGCCGTCGGTGATGGCGAACAGCGACACCTCGGGGCCGTCGAGGAACTCCTCGATCAGCACCTGCCGGCAGGTGGCAGCGTGGGCGAGCGCCGCGGCGAAGTCGTCGGTGACGACCACGCCCTTGCCTGCGGCCAGACCATCGTCCTTCACGACGTACGGCGAGCCCATCGCGGTCAGGGCTGCGGACGCCTCGTCGGCGGTCGTGCACACCAGTGCCCGGGCGGTCGGCACGCCGGCCGACGCCATCACCTCCTTGGCGAACGCCTTGGAACCTTCCAGCCGGGCCGCCGCGGCGGAGGGCCCGAAGCAGTCGATGCCCTTTGCCCGGACCGCGTCGGCGGCACCGGCCACCAGCGGCCCCTCCGGGCCGATGACGACGAGGTCGGCCGCGAGGTCAGCGGCGAGGGTCGCGACGGCCTCCGGGTCGGCGACGTCGAGGGCGACCGTGCGCGCCTCCGCGGCGATGCCGGCGTTGCCCGGCGCGCAGACCACGTCGGTGACCGAAGCGTCGAGGCGCAAGGCGCGGACCAGGGCGTGCTCCCGGGCGCCGCCGCCCACCACGAGAACCCTCATCGCTTCCAGAACTCCCACCAGCGGGGACCCCGGACCTGCGTCGCTGGGCCGGCGGCTGGCGCTACGGCTGCCCCCGTCGGGGCAGGCTGCAGCGGAGATCCGCCGGCGACCACGGCGCCAGCGTGGGCTCTTGGTCCGGCATCGTCCCCGCTTTGGGCGGCGAGGCTGCCTGCCTGGGAGACGCGCTGCTCGGAGACCGGTGCCGCGAGCTGGGCGTCGTAGCCCTCCAGGCCGGTCTCGCGCTCGACGATGCGGGCTAGCGAGTAGACCTTCTCCATCAGCAGTAGGGCGTCGACGTCGGCGCCCCGGCGGACGGCGATCGAGGCCTCGCCGGCCATCAGCGACAGCTGCACGCCGGTGGCCGGGTGCAGTAGTTCGCAGGTCGTCGCATCGCCGAACTCCTCGAGGTCACCGAGCAGCCGGCGAGCGAGCGGCAGGATGCGATCCCACTGCTCGAGCTCGACCGACGTCAACGGACCCGGGTCACCGTCGAAGCCGTCCTCGGTCAGCTCGAGCGCGTCCTCGAAACTCTGGCCCGGCTCGCGGCGGACGAAGTAAATGTCGTAGCTCACCGGGCGGACGCCAGTGCGACGTGCCCGTCGGCGACGGTAAGGGCCTCGTCCAGGATCGCGAGACCTTCCTTGGCCTCGACGTCGGTGAGCGTGCAGGGGGGGACGACATGCAGCCGGTTGAAGTTGACGAAGGGCAGCAGCCCGCGCGTCTTGCAGGCCTCGACCAGGGCGGTCATGGCGGGGGAGCTGCGGCCGTAGGGCGCGAGGGGCTCGCGGGTCGCGCGGTCACGCACGAGGCCCAGCGCCCAGAAGACGCCGAGCCCGCGGACCTCGCCGACGCACTCGTGGCGCGCCGCCAGGGCGCGCAAGCCGGGACCGAGCACGGCGCGGCCGATGCGGGCGGCATTGTCGATGATGCCCTCGTCGGTCATCGCATTGATGCTGGCGACTGCTGCGGCGCAGGCGAGTGGGTGGCCCGAATAGGTCAGGCCGCCGGGGAAAACTCGCTCGGCGAAAGTGGCCGCTATGTTCTCGGAGATGATGACGCCCCCGAGCGGCACGTAGCCGGAGTTGGAGCCTTTCGCGAACGTGATCAGATCCGGGATCACGTCCCAGTGGTCGACCGCGAACCACTCTCCGGCCCGGCCGAAGCCGCACATCACCTCGTCGGCGATGTAGACGATGCCGTGGCGGTCGCAGATCTCCCGGACCCCGGCGAGGTAGCCGTCCGGGGGAACCAGGATGCCCGCAGTGCCGGGGATGGTCTCGAGGGTGATGGCAGCGATGGTCCCGGGGCCCTCGAACGCGACGACCTGCTCGAGGTGCTCGAGCGCCCGCTGCGCCTCCTCCTCCGGTGAGGAGGACCAGAACGGCGAGCGGTAGGCGAACGGGCCGAAGAAGTGCACGACTCCGGTCGCGCCGCCGTCGTTGGGCCAGCGCCGCGGGTCGCCGGTCATCT
>JBBRHF010000262.1:0-3613 GCA_038223055.1 Actinomycetes bacterium
GGCACCATCGCCCCCGACGGCCTGTCCTTCACCGCCCCCGGCCCGCTGCGGCTGCGCTCCACCTACACCGTGACCGCCGACGCTGTCGACGCGGCCGGCCTGGTCACGAACAGCGTCACCACGTTCAGGACGGTTAAGCCCAAGCACGACCTCACGACGAGCATCTCGCCGCTGCGCGGGTCGACAGTTGGCGTGGGCATGCCCATCGTGGTGCACCTCAGCGCGAAGGCTAAGGACCGCGCCGCGGTCCAGCAGGGTCTCACCGTCACGACGTCCAAGCCGGTCGAGGGGGCGTGGCGATGGGTGGGTTCCCAGGAACTGCACTACCGCCCCAAGGCCTACTGGCCGGCCAACACCAAGGTCAGCCTCAAGGTCCGGCTGCGCGGCGTCGACGCCGGCGCGGGAGTGTGGGGCGACAAGAACCGCACCGTCGCGTTCCGCACGTCGGACTCGATGGTCAGCATCGTGAACGTCAACCGGCTGACGATGAAGGTCTACCGCAACGGCAAGCTCGCCCGCACGATCCCGGTGAGCACCGGAAAGGCGGGGTTCCTGACCCGCAGCGGCATCAAGGTCATCAGCGAGAAATACCGGCTCAAGGTCATGGATGCCACCACGATCGGCATCGGCAAGGACAGCCCGGACTACTATCGCCTGGACGTTCCCTACGCCATGCGCATCACCAACAGCGGGGAGTTCGTCCACGCCGCTCCCTGGTCGGTGGGCAGCCAGGGCCGCGTGCGCGTCAGCCACGGGTGCGTCGGTATGAGCATGGGCAACGCGATCTGGCTGTTCAACCAGACTCATGTCGGTGATGTCGTGCAGGTCGTCGGGTCGCCGCGCCCCCTCGAGCCGGGCAACGGCTGGACCGATTGGAACGTGCCGTGGTCGACCTGGCTCAAGGGCAGCGCGGTCTGACCCCCGCCCCTACGGCGAGCGCGGGCTAGGCACTCGGGGATGCCGCCTGCCGTCGCACTGTTCACGCGGGACCTGCGGGTCCACGACAACCCGGTCCTGCACGCCGCCCACGACGACGCCCGCCCGGGCGGGCCTGTCGTGCCGCTGTTCGTGCTCGACGATGCGATCCTGGCCAGCGACTTCACCTGTCCCAACCGGGCTCATTTCCTGGCCGAGAGCCTGCGCGATCTGGACGCCGCGCTGCGCTCGCGCGGAGCCGCTCTGGTGGTGCGGCGCGGCGACTGGGTGGACCAGGTCGCCAATGTCGCCGCAGCCGCCGGCGCCGCGACGGTTCACGTCGCCGGTGATGTCTCCGGGTTCGCCACCCGGCGGGAGGGGCGCCTCGCCGACCGGCTCCGCGACGACGGGCGCCGGTTGGTCGTGCACGCCGATGCGCTCTTCGTGGTGCCGCCGGGAGCGCTCACTCCGCACGCCCGGGATCACATGGCCGTGTTCACGCCCTACTTCCGCCGCTGGGTAGCGCTGCCCCGCCGCGAGCAGGCCCCGACCCCCCGGTCCCTGTCCCTGCCGGGCGGCGTCGATGCAGCGACGGTTCCGGACGGCGCGGCGCTGTGCCCGGGGCCGACCTCGCCGGACCGGCTCCTCGGCGGTGAGACCGCGGCCCGCGAGCGGCTCACGGGCTGGCTGGCCGACGGGCTCGCCGGCTACGACGACCAGCACGACGCGTTGGGCGCGGACGGAACCTCGCGGCTCTCGCCGTACCTGCACTTCGGTTGCCTGTCCCCGCTCGAGGTCGTGTCGCGCGCCGGTAAACAGGCCGGGGTCGGACCGGCGGCCTTCGTTCGCCAGATGGCCTGGCGCGACTTCCACGCCCAGGTGCTGGCGGCGCGTCCCGACGCGGTGCGCCGCGACTACCGCTCCCGTGGTGACCGGTGGCGCGCCGACGGGGACGAGTTCGCCGCCTGGCAACACGGCCGCACCGGCTATCCGATCGTGGACGCCGGGATGCGCCAGCTCGCGCGGGAGGGCTGGATGCACAACCGGGCCCGGCTGATCACCGCACACTTTCTGGCCAAAACGCTTTATCTGGACTGGCGGCTGGGCGCCCAGCACTTCGCCGACCTGCTGATCGACGGCGACACCGCCAACAACACGATGAACTGGCAATGGGTTGCCGGCACCGGCACCGACAGCCGGTTCAACCGGACCTACAACGTGGTCCTGCAGGCGCGCCGCCACGACCCCGCCGGGAGCTATGTACGTCGCTACGTGCCCGAGCTCGCCGGGCTGGACGACGCCTATGTGCACGAGCCGTGGCTGCTGCCCGAGGATGCTCGCGCCACGCTGGACTATCCCGAGCGCATCATCGACCAGGACCTGGCCCGGGACCGTCTGCGGTCGGCGCGCGGGCTGCACCGCTGAACCGCTGAGGGTCAGCTGCGTCGGCCGCAGCGGCATCGAGGCGGACGGCGGCTCGGGCGATGTTGCGGGTCATGCCGCCGAAGACGATGCCATGGAAGGGCGCGATGGCCCGCCAGTAGAGGTGCCCGGCCAGGCCCCGGGGGTGGAACAGCGCCCGCTGCCGGTACGTCGCCGGCCCGCGGTCGCCGGTTGCCGGCGCGGGGTCGCCGGTTGCCGGCGCGGGGTCGCGATCATCGGCCGTCGGAGGGTCTGGATCCTCGATGCCGAGTTCCAGCCAGGCCAGGCCGGGCAGGCGCATCTCGGCCCGCAACCGCAGCAACCGGCCCGGTTCGCGTGCTTCGACCCGCCAGAAGTCGATCGTCTCCCCGACGAAGACCGTGGCCGCGTCCCGCCGGCCCCGACGCAGCCCGACACCCCCGACAAACCGGTCGGCGATCCCGCGCAGGCGCCACGCGAGGGGGAAGGAGTACCACCCGTTGTCGCCACCGATCCCTTCGATCACCCGCCACAGCGACGCCCGGCTGGCGGGGATCTGCACCGAACGGTCGTCGACGTAGAGGCTGCCCCCGGCCCAGTCGGGGTCGGTCGGCAGCGGATCGCTGGGCGCTCCGGCGACCGACGCCGAGGACCAGCGGCTCGCGACGTTGGCGTCCCGGATGCGCGCGAGCGCCAGCTCGACCGATCGGTCGAAGCCCAGCAGCCCTTCGGGCGGGTCGGGCAGCAGGTCCGCGATGTCGCGGTCGTCGGCGACCACCTCGTTGCGCAGCGACTCGACCAGCGGTTTGGCGATCGAGCTGGGGACGGGCGTCACCAGGCCCACCCAGTGGCTGGACAGGCGGGGCGTGAGGACGGGGATCGGCACGATGATCCGTGGCCGCAGTCCCGCCACCCGGGCGTAGCGCTGCATCATCTGCTGGTAGGTCAGGATATCCGGGCCGCCGATGTCGAACGCGCGGTTCACCTCCGCGGGCATCGTCGCGGCGCCGACGAGGTAACGCAGCACGTCGCGGATGGCGATCGGCTGGATCCGGGTCTTGAGCCACCGCGGGGTGATCATGGCCGGGAGTCGCTCGGTGAGGTAGCGCAGCATCTCGAAGGACGCCGACCCCGACCCGATGATCACGGCCGCCCGCAGCACGGTCGTCGGCACCCCCGACGCCAGCAGGATCTCACCGACCTCCTGGCGGGATCGCAGGTGCGCGGAGAGCGTCTCGCCCCGGGGCACCAACCCGCCCAGGAAGACCAGGCGGTGTACGTCGGCGCGCCGAGCCGC
>JBBRHF010000263.1:0-3604 GCA_038223055.1 Actinomycetes bacterium
CACCAACGACCCACCCGAGGAGGTGGACACCAACCCGATCGCTGCCGCGATCACCACCTGAGCAACGACCCCCGAAGGATCACCCTCGTACACCACCGACCAGGACTTGACCCGGGAAACGTGCCGAGCGCCCCGAGTAGCCGTGCATGATCGATCCGGTCGAAGGCAGCAGTCAGATCCGCGTCAAGCACCCACGCGCGGCGACACTTCGTGCCGCGTGCGGTCACAAAGATTGCCTGCATCGCGTCCTGGCAGCCTCGTCCAGACCGGAACCCATACGATCTGGGTTCGAACCGGGCCTCCCACTCGGGCTCCAGTGCGTTGACCGTCAGGGCTTGCAGCGCCCTGTCGGCGATCACCGGGACGGTGACTTCATACTGCGATCCTTTCAAGTGTGTTGTGCGGTTTTGGCATCGTGGGACAGTTTGTAGGAGCGCGTGATCCGCTCGCGGCAGGCGGTCTCGAGCTCGGGGGTGAAGGAGATCCAGTGGCGGCCGGCCTTACCGCGGCGGGTTGGCAGGTAACCGCGTTGGGCCCAGTAGTAGACGACATCGGCTTTGATGCTAAGGCGTGTGGCGATCTCGGCGATGGACAGTTCGCCGAGATCACGGTCGTGCTCGTCGCTGTCGCGGTGGATGTGCGGGCTGTCGGCGACCCGGGCCCGGCAGGCCGCCTCGACCTCGGCCGGGAACGGGATGGCCCAGCGCCCGGTCGGGCTGCGCCGCGCGGCCAGTGTCCCGGCGGTCAGCCAGGCGTGCACCACACCGGTGCTGAGTCCGAGACGTTGCGCCACGGCGCGCGGGGTGAGCTCGCCGGCAGCGAGCAGGTCCGGGGAGCCGATCCGGTAGCCGTGGCGCAGGTTGCAGGCGGCGGTGGTGTCGAACGGTTTGCCGGTGCCGGTGGTGTGTCCGGCCTTGTTCAGGGCGGTGGCCAGTTCGGGGTTGGTCAGCGCGGGCCCGAGCTCGCGGGCCAGAGTGACGGCCGCCGGGGCGGTGCGCCGCCACTCGGTGACCAGGCTCATCCGCGCCACGACGATTTCCTCGGTGGCGCCGGAGTTCCAGCGCAACCCGACACGCAGCTCGGGTGGGGTGGCGCCGGGACGCAGGGTGACGTCGCCGAGTACGGTGCGGAGCAGCCGTTTGCGGTCTCGCTCGGCGGTCGATGGTGCCGACCACAACCGGGGTAGGTCACCGAGAGTCGCGGCGAGTTCTTCCTTTGGCGGCAAGGGTGTCTGGGCGTGGCGGGCGGTGGCCAGGCTGGCTTCGGCGTCGGCAAGTTCGACCAGGCGGGCCTCCCAGCGGGCTTCCAGGCTGCGGGCCACCAGACGGTTCTCCGGCTCGCAGGCCGCGTGCGCTCGTTCGGCCCGCTCGGCGCTGTAGCGGGCGCGTTCGACAGCCAGCTCGACCGCGCGCAGCGAGCGGGCGCGGCGGCCGGTGACCTCATCAGCGGCCGCCAGCGCGAGGGCGAGCTGGCCGGGAGTGACGGCGGCCAGCAGCGCGGCGGCGACCGCGTCGTCCACCGTAGCCGCGCGCACCGAGCGGCAGTCCGGGGTAGCCACGTGATCGGCGCGGGCCCGGGCGCATTCGTAGTAGGGCTGGGCCCCGGCGTATCGGGTGGACATCGGCCGTCCACACGAGCCGCAGAGCACGATGCCCTGACACAGCGCCGATCCCTCCCGCGGCGGGCGCTGTCCGGCGTTGGTGCGGTTGGCGGCGAGCTTGGCCTCGTTGGCCAAGAACTGCTCCCAGCTGATGTAGGGCTCGTGATGGTCGTGGATCAGCACGGCCCACTGCGCGCGGGGCAGCTCGGTGGTGACGGTGTGCACCGACCCGTCCGGATTCACGCTGCGGCGGGACCGGAAGCGGCCGAACACGTACGCCCGGCGTAGGCCGGGTTGGACAGGATCGAGCAGACCCGCGAGTGGGTCAATGCCCCGAAGCGCAGCTGTCCGGCCCACGCCCCGCCGTAGGCGCGGCGGGGAAAGCGACGCTCGGCCAGCGCGCCGACGACCGCGTAGGCCGACCCGACCTGGGTGAAGGTGGCGAACACTTCCGTGATCGCGCCGGACACTTCCTCGTCGGGGTCCACGATGACGTTGCCGTCCTCGTCGTGCAGGTAGCCGACCGGCAGCGGGGTACGTAGCTCACCGCGTTCGGCAGCGGCGCGTTTGGCTCCCTGCAGCCGCCCGGCGAGCAGATGAAGCTCAGCCTCGGACATCGTCCCCTTGAGCCCCAGCAGCAGACGGTCGTTGAACTCGGCCAGATCGTAGATGCCGTCGGCGTCGATGACCAGAGTGTCGGTCAGGCGGGCCAGCTCCAGCAGTCGGGACAGATCGGCCGAGGAGCGGGCCAGCCGGGACACCTCCAGCCCGAAGATAGCGCCGACCTCGCCCAGACACACCCGGGCGACTAGCGCCTTGAACCCGTCGCGGCCCTCGGTCGAGCGCCCGGAGACCCCCAGGTCGGTGTCGATCACCTCGATCGCGCTGGCAGCCCAGCCCAGCTGTGCCGCCTCCTCGGCCAAGGCGTACTGGCGTGCGGTGGACTCGCCGTGGTCGCGGACCTGCGCCAACGTTGACTGGCGAACGTAGACTACCGCCACCCGCGAGCGGTGCTCCGTGCGAATCTTGCTCTCGCCCCGCATCCTCACTCACCCTTTCGCACTGGTGACTGACCTGTTCTTTGGGCTGCCCTTCGGGCTGCGGCGCCGGCGCCTCCTCGGCTACCGGCTCCAGCCGTCCCGGCGCCCCGGCCCCGTGCACGGCCCACGCCGCGGCGAGCATATTCGCCACCGGAGCGACCAGCTCCGAACACAGCACCGGCGCGGTCATCTACTCCAGCTCCCGGCGGGCGAGCAGCTCCAGGTTGATCGCCGAGATCTCGCCCAGTAGCTGCTGCACCGATTCGGTCAACGCCACCCGCCGACGCACCAGGCCGGCCAACGCCTCCGGCACGTAGAGCAGCGACCGCCGCCCAGCCGCCCTGCCAACGGACAGGTAGACATACGGCCCATGCAGTTCCCCGCCCACGCAGCGGCAGCCAGGCTTGCCGCACCGACGGGACTGCTCGACCAGCGAGCCGGCTAGATAGCCCTGCACGTCCGGCAGCCGGGCGACCAGCCGCCGCCGCCGGGCCCGCAGCTGCCGAACCGACAGCTCGCCCAGTACAACCTCGCCCTTGTGTGCACTCATCACACAAGATTGTGACCAGACAGGCCAGCAGCGTCAACAACATCAGTCCACCCGGCGTGTCGTGAGCGCGCGCACCAGTGCAGCCACCGCGACGAGCTCTTCATGGCCGAGCGCGCGCGGCGCCGCAGGCCTCCCCCGGTCGGTCCAGGCCACCGCCAACATCACGCTGCCCGCCGGGCCGCCCTCACAACAGAACGCGAGCCCGCCCGCCTTGTAACGGCGCTCGAACAACACCCGCAACCGCTGACCGGCCAACGGGTGAAACGGATGAGTGACCGTGAGGAACGATTCGGAATCCTCACGCGACTTGCGCGACCTCGCTATTTGCGCTGTCCGTCGGCACCCCAAGGACCCTCACGCCGCCGCCGTGCGACTTGGGTATCTCCACCGCCTTCACCGGGGGCGGAAAGTACG
>JBBRHF010000264.1:0-3517 GCA_038223055.1 Actinomycetes bacterium
GCGCCGACGACATCATCGACGGCGACAGGTACCTCAGCGTCCGGCTGAGTGTCCGGACCGACCCGGCGAATCCGGCCACCGAGATCGGCAGCGCCGGCATCGAGGGCGCCGGGCAGAGCGCCATGACCAGCCAGTACCTGCGTGACTCCGCTGGCGCCCTCACCGGGCCGACCCTCCAGCAAGCGGTCTTCGCGGGAACGGTCAACCCCGGCAACATCGTCGCCGTCCGCGAGATCGTCGAGCCCTCGGCTGCGGCGACCACGGGTGATGTCGACACGGCGGTGTTCGCCGGTCCCCGGTCGAACTACGCGATCGCCTTCCCGGCCGCGGCGGCCGGCAACCTGCCCGCGGTGACGGTCACCCAGACCGGCGCCAACGTTGCCCTCCAGAAGGTCAGCGACGGCATCGACACCCTGCGCAACGTCGAGGCGCTGAAGTTCTCCGACCAGACCCTGCTCCTGCAGGCTCCGGGTGCGCCGACGATCGGCACGGCGACGGCCTCAACCACCGCCACCGCGACCGGCACGGCCACGGTGACATGGACCGCTCCCGTGGCCAACGGCGGACCGCCCATCACCAGCTACGAGGTCGTCGCGACCCCGAGCACCGGTTCGACGGCCCCGACCGTGACAGTCACCGGGATCGCGCGGACGGCCACCAGCCGCACCGTCACCGGCCTGGTCAACGGCACGACGTACACGCTCAAGGTGCGCGCCGTGAACATCATCGGTCCCGGTCCGTTGTCGGCAGCCTCCAACCCGGTGACCCCGGTGGGCTTGCCCGGCACGCCGACGGGAGTTGTCGCCACCCGCGCCAACCTCTCGGCCAACCTCACCTGGACCCCTGCCGGCAACGGTGGGTCGCCGATCACGGGCTACCAGGTCCAGGTCCGCAACGGTGCCACCGTTGTCCGCACCGACCCCATCGCCGGGGCGGTGAGCAGCGCGGTCATCACCGGGCTGCTCAACGGCACGGCGTACAACTTCCGGGTTCAGGCGGTCACCGCCGCCGGGTCCAGCGCCCTGTCGGCCGCCTCCAACACGGTGACCCCCGCGACGTTGCCGGGTGCTCCGGTGATCGGTGTGCCCACCCAGGGTGCTGCTGGGGGTGCGCTCACGGCTGTCGCCGTCTGGGCGGCTCCGGCGTCCAACGGCGGGTCGGCGATCACGAACTACGAGGTCACCGCGCTGCGGATGGACGTCGATGGAACGACAGCGGTCGGGACGCCGGTGGTCGCTATCGTGGGAGCGGCTGCTCGCTCCAGGTCGTTCACCCTTCCGGCGGGCAACTACCGGTTCGAGGTCGTCGCGATCAACAACGTGGGCCGCAGCCTCGCGTCGGGACGGTCGGCCCTGATCGCGCCGCGCTAGCAGCGCCGCCACGCCGGGAGGCGTAACACAAGAGGCGAAACACAAATAGGCGAAGGGGCGGCCCGCGGGCCGCCCCTTCGCCCGTTCGGGCGACGCGCGCCCAGCCCCAGAGAGAGACTGGACCGTGCCCCAATACTTCTTCCCGCCGCTGGCCGTCCGTGTCGTGGCCGGTGCTACCGCGGCGCTGGTCATTGTCACCGGTTGCTCCGGAGCCTCCGGCGACGCCGGGTCCCAGACATCCTCAGCATCTTCGGGGTCGGCCGCCGCGAAGGCGGAGCTGGGGATGCCCCAGACCGACGCCTGCCTGCACACGACGTCGGCGCGGGCAGTCACCGAGGTGACGCCGGTGGACTGCGCTGGCGACCACGAGGCCCAGGTCTATGCCCTGGTCGGGTTCCCGGCAGGGCTGACCGACCCGTCGGTCCGCGCCCAGGTGACCAAGGTGCTGCCGACCCTGTCCTGCCCGGACGTCAACGCCTGGGTCGGCTACCGCGGCACCGTCCCGCTCGGACTGCTGCACACCTTCCGCTTTCCCACCAGGACGCAGATCGCGACCGGTGCGCGCTGGGCGGCCTGCATCGCGGTGGTCGCCCCCGGGCCCAACCGCGACACGCTGACGGCGACCAAGGGCTCGCTCAAGGACCGGCTGGTGGGCAAGACCAGCCCGCTTCCCGGTTTGGGCCGGTGCGCCCCCAAACACACCAACCGTGCCTTCGTCCCGACCTTCTGCACACCCGGGTCGACCCAGTGGGTGTGGCTCGGGCAGCACCGCAAACCCGGCGGCTCATTTCCCGGCCGCGCCCGGGCGAAGAAGGTCGCACACACCGGCTGCGACCGCCTCGTCGGGCAACACGGCGGCGGCACCGCCTGGGTTTACTACCCCGACTCGGCGGCGCGATGGGCCAGGGCGCGGGCCGACTGGTCCTGCTGGATGCCGTTCGCCAAAGTCAAGCGCTGACCCCCACGCGAGGAGGGCGTGACGCGGTCCTCACCCGCGCCAACCGACCGGATGGTTTTCCACAGGCCCGCCCCGGCCTTGCCCGGGCCGTGTCCCGGTCGCGGGTGGACAGACCGGCCTACGGCGCGCCCAAGGCCTCCCCACGAAGCGACCCTGAGAATTCTTTCACAACCTCCCGCGATGCTTTCTGGGACCAATCCAGAAAGCGTGAGAAAAACGTCAGGCGTCGAGTGGGCCACGATTCAAGCGTTTTACAGAACGTCCTCGCGTTACGATGAAGAAAGAGAAACCGGCCGAGCGGGGGCAGGCGATGGCGGACTCCAGCCAGTTGTGTCGTCCACGCAATAATCTCTTACTTCGTATGGGCTACAGGTGCGTCGTCGCATCTCGTGCCGTACCCGAAGCACCGGAGATCAGTCGAAACTGAGCCGCCATGACGACATAGCCGGACCGCGCTCGGCCGGCAGAACGGACAATGCCATGCCTTCCACCCGAAACATTGCGTCGCACGTTAACGCTCGAGCCGTTCGCGCCAGAGCCGGGGAAAACCGGCCGGGGCAGTCAAGGTTCGCCCCCGCGACGCGCCTCGCGCACGGACTGCGCCTGCTCGACCTCATCGACCGCACCATGGCCCAGCGGCTGCGCCCGCTCGCGCTGCCCTCCCTGCGCATCCTGCTCGGCCTGTTGTTCCTCTGGTTCGGAGGGCTCAAGGTCGCGGGCGACTCGCCGGTGCAGGCGATGGTCGCCGGCACCCTCCCTTGGGCTGACCCCGACGTGATCGTTCCTGCGCTCGGCGGTGCCGAGGTGCTCATCGGCCTCGGACTGGTCACGGGCGTCGCCCTGCGACTCGCCCTGCCGGCACTGGCAGCGCACCTGGCCGGCACTTTCTTGACCTTCGTCATGCTGCCGGGCCAGATGTTCCGCGACTCCAACCCGCTGCTTCTCACCGAGGACGGCGAGTTCGTCGCCAAGAACCTGGTGCTCATCGCCGCCGCCCTGGTTCTCATCGCCCACACGTCCCGTCCCGATCCCGACCCCGCCGTCGCGCCGATGCCCCGCGCGCGGTCGTAGGTGCGGCCCGGCGCGCCAGCGCACGAACGGGCACCATCGGCGGGTGACCGACCGCATCTGCCCGCCAGACCTCCGCTGGTCCACTAGCTCCGAGATCGTCGACGTCGCCCTGTCCCGG
>JBBRHF010000265.1:0-3449 GCA_038223055.1 Actinomycetes bacterium
AGGAGCTCGAAGGTCGCTGCTCCTCGCCCGGCGCCGATGTCGACGGCGCGGTCGCCAGGGCGGGGCGCGGTCAGCTCGACGAGCCGCTCGCCGATCGGGGTGAACCACGCCACGCCACTCTGGTCGTAGCTGGGGGAGAGCTGGTCGAAGAGGGCAGCGACCTGATCACGTCGCGCAGCGGCATCCATGGTCGTATCGTCCTCCGCCACGCCGGTCCGTTGTGCCGTTCGAGGTAAGTCGGCGCGGCAGAGCGCGCCCGGATACCTCGAATGGCGCAGTCATGGGGGCTGTGGGGGGCACGTCGGCTGGTTGTCCGTCGCGCAGCACCTGTTCCCCCCAGAGCCACGTGCAGCGAGCGCAGCGCGCTCATGGTGTTGCTGGCCTCGGCCGGGACCAGGACTCCTGACATAGGGGGTCGTCGATTCGTGCCAGTGGCTCGATGACCTGCACCTTTGCCCGCTCGAGTCATTGCGCCCACCCTCGATATCCGCTAGAATTAATGCGAGATCCGGTTCGGTCGGGGGGTGGAACGATGAGCGTCATGACGGCCCAGCCGCCCCTGCCCCTGACTACCGACCCGGCCGCGACCCCGATCGGGCAGGCCGCCGCGATCATCGAGGACGAGGACGGCGGCCGGGTCTTCCTCCACGGCCAACTGGTCTACGCGTGGGCGCCCGGCGAAGACGCCCTGCGCCGCTGGTCCGCGGTCCAGCTCGCCCGGCTCAAGGCGGCCTCGGTCGCGCAGATCGCGGCCGCGTTCGGGGTCGACCCCGGCACCCTGTGGCGGTGGCGCCAGACCCTGACCGGCGACGGGGTCACCGCGCTGACCTCGGACAAGCGCGGACCCAAAGGCCCGCACCGGCTCACCGCACCGGTCCTCGCTCGGATCCGGGCGCTGCGCGCAGACGGGAGCAGCCACCAGCGCATCGCGGCCCAGGTCGGGGTCTCGGAAACCAGCGTCCGCCGCGCCCTGAGCGCCACCGAACCACGCGCCGAACCCACCACGGCGCCGGCCGAGGAGCCGCTGCCGGCCGAGGCGAAACCCACCGAGGCGCCGGCCGGGGTGGAGTCCACCGAAGAAATACCGCCGGCCGAGGCCGATCCCAGCGCGGCGCTGGCCGAGGCGAAGCCGACCGTGGAGTCGTACGAGGCCTCGGGCGAGGTTGCCGAAGGGGCGGCGCCGGTGCTGCCGGTGCTGCCGCCCGCGGTGGACCGCTCCGCTGAACGGGTCGCGGCCCGGTTCGGGCTGCTGGGCCAGGCGCCACCGGTGTTCGCGCCGGCGGCGCGGGTCCCGTTGGCCGGGCTCATGCTGGCCTTACCGGGCCTGGCAGCGACCGGGCTGCTGCCGTGTGCCCGGTCGGTGTTCGGGGCGTTACCGAACGGGTTCTACGGCCTGGACACGGTGCTGCTCGAGGCGGTGCTGGCCACCCTGGTCGGTGAGGCCCGCGCCGAGGGCGCTACCCGGATCGACCCGGTCGCGTTCGGGCGGGTCCTCGGGCTGGACCGGGCCCCGGAGGTCAAGACCATCCGCCGCAAGCTGACCGCCCTGGCCGGCACCGGCAAGACCGACCGGCTGGTCGCGGCGATGGCCACCACCCACCTGGCCCGACCCGACACCGGCACCGACCCGGACGGGGTGGGGATGGTGCTGTACGTGGACGGGCACGTGCGGGCCTACCACGGCGGCCGGAAGGTCGCCAAGACCCACGTCGCGCGGGTGCGGTTCCCGGCCCCGGCCACGCTCGAGACCTGGGTCAACGACGCGCACGGCGACCCGGTGCTGGTCGTGATGTCCGAACCGGGCGCTTCGCTCGCGGGCGAGCTGCGCCGGCTGGTCCCGGCGTTGCGGGCCGCGGTCGGTGATGACCGGCGGGTGCTGGTCGGGTTCGACCGCGGCGGCTGGTCCCCAGCGTTGTTCGCGCACCTGTACGCCCACGGGTTCGACGTGCTGACCTGGCGCAAGGGTCCCACCCCCGAGATTCCCGCCGGCGCCTTCACCGACCTGGCCTTCACCGACGAGACCGGCCGCCAACATGCCTGGCGGGCCGCGGACACCACCATCACCCTGCCCCTGACCAAGCCCTTCAGCCCGACCGGCACCAGCGGCAAGGACCACACGGCCAAGGACAACGCCCAGGACACGGGTGAGGACATGGGTGAGGACACCGCCAGCACCAAGGCCACGGACGAGGTCAGCAACCAGGCCAAGGACGAGATCAGCACCGAGGCCACGGACGAGGGGAAGGTCTTCACGATGCGGCAGGTCTCCCTCGCCGTGCCCGTCACGAAACACGACAGGAAACCCGGCAGCGAGCACAGCGACGGAGATCTGCGTCAGATCCACATCCTGACCACCCGCACCGACCTGCCCACCAGCGAGGTGATCTACCGGATGGGCGCCCGGTGGCGGCAGGAGAACTACTTCCGCTACGCCCGGATGCACTTTGACCTGGACTCGCACGACAGTTACGCCGCCAGCGACGATGACCCGGACCGGCTGGTGCCCAACCCGGCCAAGAAGAAGACCCACCGGGGCGTGCTCACCGCCCGCGCCCGGCACGAGCAGCAGGTCGCGGCCACCAACGCCGCGCTGCTGGCCGCGCGCTCCCCGACCCCCGGCACCCCGACCCTGCTGACCAACACCGAGCACGACGCGATCACCGCCGACCTGCGCGCCGCCGAGCGCGCACTGACCGCCGCCAAGGATGCCCACCGAACCACCCCGGCCCGGCTCCCGCTGGGCCAGGTCAACCCCCGCCAGCAGGTCCTCGAGACCCAGACCAAACTGCTCACCCACGCCATCCGGATCGCCGCGTTCAACACCGCCACCACCCTGGCCCGGGAGCTGCGCCTACACACCGGGTACGCCCGCAAGAACCACGAGGCCCACACACTGATCCGCCAGGTCCTCACCTCAAGTGGCGACATCGACCCGACCGTCGACGGCGTGCTGACGATCCGGCTGGACCCGCTACCCACCCGCCGCGCCACCACCGCCATCAAACAGCTGTGCGAGCACCTGAGCGCCACCAGAACCCGCTACCCCGGCACCGACCTGATCCTGCGCTACGAGGTCAAAACCGCTCCCTGACGCCGCACAAACTCTGGTCCCATGTCAGGAGTCCTGGGGACGGGGCCGGGGGCCCGGTAGCGAACATCTCACGCGCGGGGTCGAGCCATCCGACGGCCGTAGTCTCGTCGACGTCGGCGCGAGCGAGCACCAGCGCGAGCGCGAGTGCGACGCGGTCATCCTCGTCGTGGCACACGAAGGTTGTCGGCGCCACGAGACGCCGGCGCAGGGCGTCGAGCAGGTCGCCGGGGTCGCGGACCCCGGCGGCGCGGCAGGCCCCGAAGAAATCGGGCGGTGCGCCACGGCATGCACCCGCCCGACCCGACGGTCGTTGTCCGCGAAAGGTCCTGCTCGTCGACGTACCACCGGGTCACCGATG
>JBBRHF010000266.1:0-3422 GCA_038223055.1 Actinomycetes bacterium
AAGCCCCACGTTGGGGACAAGTTCAAGCTGTCCACCGATCCGCAGTTCGTGGCCAAGGTCATTGACGTGGTCGGGCTCTACCACAATCCGCCCGAGCGGTCGGTGGTGCTGTGTGTGGATGAGAAGTCCCAGATGCAGGCCCTTGACCGGTCCCAGCCGGTGATGCCGATGATGCCGGGGATGCCGGGAATGCCGGAGCGGCGCAGCCACGACTACGCCCGCAACGGGGTGACGAGCCTGTTCGCGGCGTTCAACATCGCCGACGCCACGGTCATCACCGAGGTCCACCCGGCGCCACCGTGCGGTCGAGTTCAAGAAGTTCCTCATCACCATCGACAAGGCCGTCCCACCCGAGTTGGACGTGCACCTGATCTGCGACAACCTGTCCACCCACAAGACAGCGGCCATCAACGACTGGCTGATCAAGCACCCGCGTTTCCACCTGCACTTCACCCCGACCGGTTCATCGTGGATCAACCAAGTCGAACGCTGGTTCGGCTTCCTCACCGACCAGCTCCTGCGCCGCGGGGTCCACAAAAGCGTGCAGGCACTGGAGAAGGACGTACGCGAGTGGATCGCCGCCTGGAACGAGGACCCCAAGCCGTTCGTCTGGACCAAGACCGCCGAGGAGATCCTCAACTCCCTCGCCCGATACATGTCAATGATTTCAGACGCAGGACACTAGCGAGGTCCGCAGGCGACCCCGGTAAGGTCGGCAGGCGGCCCCACAACGAGCCCGGAGGCCGCCGGCAACAGTTGTGGGCGGATCGGGCACTCCCGAGAGGCCCGGCGATCGCTCAGTCGACGAGAGACCCCAGCAGGTCAGCCCGCGTAAGCACTCCGACCGGTTTGCGGTCGCTGATCACCAGGAAGGCGTCCTCGGTCTCGAGGATCTGGTGAGCCGCTGACACCGGCTCACCCGTGCCGACCCGGGTCAGCGTGGGGCTCAGGTGCTTCTCGACTGGGTCCGCAAGATGAGCCTTGCCGGCGAGAAGCGCTGCCATAAAAGCGCGTTCGCTGACCGAGCCAGCAACCTCACCGACCATGACGGGCGCCTCCGCGTTGACCACGGGCATCTGCGAGACGTCGTACTCACGCAGGACTCGAAGGCGTCGCGCACCGTCTCCCTCGGGTGCGTGTGCACCAGAGTCGGCAGGCCCCAGGCCTGGCCTTGAGGACCTCACCCGCGGTCCGCCCACCGTTCTGGTGGAGGAAGCCGTAGGACGCCATCCAGGTGTCGTCAAAGACCTTCGACATGTAGCCGCGACCGCTGTCGGGCAGGATCACCACCACGACCGCGTCCGCCGGAAAGTCGCGGGTCGCGTGGAGTTCCCGTCCTTCGACGGACACCGGGTTCTCATGCCGCGAGCAGTAGTTCGTGAAGGTAGCGCAGTTCGGCTTCCTCGGGGGTGAGGTAAGAACGGGCCAACCTGCCGTGACTGCTGTTCCGGCGTCGACAGGCTTCAGGACGGCATGTGTTGTCTTGCCGCCGCTCCGAGAAAACCCTCTGAATCCGGAGGTCCCGGCGGCTTTGACGAGCCCTGCGCCCTTCGGTAGCACTACCCGGAACAACGACGGACCCTTCGGGTTGAGGGCATCGACTATCCCTACCATCGCCTGCTGAGCCGCCGCATTCACTGGCACGGTCCGGAACTTCGCGATCTCCGACTCGCTCACCGGGAGGTACTCAACTGCGATTGGCGCTGCTGCGGCTTCGAGCGCATCCCAGATCGCGGCAGACGTCGGGCCGGCGGATCGAAGAAGGTCCTCGGGGACCGGAAGCCCTGCTCCAGGAAACGCGATGCACCGCGGCGTAGCCCGGCGCGGTGAACTCGGGCCGAACTTCGATCGCTGCCGGGATGCTTGTCGCTGCGCGCCTTCCCGAGGCGGTGGGGCGTCGCGAGAATCGCCAGAGCAGCCACGCAGTGAGAATCACTGCGATGGCGACAAAGGCGATCAACCTAGAAGGCATTGACATCAAGGCTACTCAGGTCATCCGACAGATTGCGGTGGTTGGTCCGATTCACAAGGTTGTACCCACGAGCAGCCAGTTCGCCCAGGCGAGCGCACCACCTGTGAGTGCAGGGCCGCCGAGCGCGACGAACAGACCAACCTTGGCCTTGCTCGCGGCCTGCCAGCTCCGTTGCGCCGATCCGGCTGCCCAAGACTGCAGTGATGAGCCCGTAGGGGAGCAGCGCGGCGACCATGTCGCGGAGTTGGCTGGAGCCGCCAAAGGACGCCAAGCACGGCGCCGCGTTGCGGCACATGCCATCGGGTGACCCGGTCATCAACCAGAGGACCGAACCTGCTCACCGTGGTGCTACCCGCTCTGCAGGACCTGCCCAGCGGCTGAGCACACGCCCCCGGCCCATCCCAACGACCAAGGGCCCGTGGAACCCACCCACCCGGCGCGAAGTCGGGAGATCGGACTGCCCGCAACCCGAAACCCACCCCAACCCATGATCCACAACCTCAAAAGATGATCACCGCTGCACTACTCGCCGATCTGGGTCTGAAGCGGCGGATAGACGCGCCCGGGCGATTGCCTTGATCGCGGTTGCTGCAGCACTGTTGGTGTGTCGGAGCCGGGACGTAGCATCGCGGCGATGGAGGTCATTGACTGGCTGCTCGACGGTGACCCGGCGATCCGGTGGCAGGTGCTGCGCGACCTCACCAAGGCGCCTCCCGACCAGCTCGCAGCCGAGCGCACCCGCGTCGAGACCGAGGGGTGGGGGGCCCGCCTGCTCGCCGTGCGAGACCCAGACGGCCGATGGGACGGCGGCGCGTGCTTCCCGCGGCGCATCGCCGACGATTGGCGGGCCGGCATCGAACCGGACTTCTCCGAAGGCCAGCCCTGGACCTCGACGCTGCCTACGCTGATGCTGCTGCACGACCTCGGCCTGGATCCGGCGAGCTCGGCCGCCCGCGAGACGATCCGTCTGGTCGCCGCGAACTGCCGGTGGGAGCACGACGGCGAGGCGTTCTTCGATGGGGAGGTCGAGGCGTGCATCAACGGCCGCACCCTCGCGATCGGCGCCTACTTCGGTGCGGACGTCGACGGCCTCGTCACAGGTCTGCTCGCCGACCAGATCGACGACGGCGGCTGGAACTGCTGGACCGAACACGGCGCCACCGTTTCGTCGTTCGACTCGACCATTTGCGTGCTCGAGGGCCTGCTCGAGTACGGGCTCTGCGGCGGGACGGTGGCGGTGACCGACGCCCGCCGGCGCGGCGAGGAGTACCTGCTGGAGCGGCAGCTGTTCAGACGCAGGAGCACCGGCCAGGTGCCGGCCGAGCGCTGGCTGCAGTTTTCTTGGCCGCCGCGATGGCACTACGACGTCCTTCGCGCCCTGGACCACTTCCGCCGCACCGGGGGCGCCCCGGACCGGCGGGTCGCCGAGGCCGTTCAGCTCGTCCGGGAC
>JBBRHF010000267.1:0-3390 GCA_038223055.1 Actinomycetes bacterium
CAGTGGCGCACCGGCAGCTGGGTTTGCCGCACTTGCGCTTCAACGTGAACAACACCCCACGCAGCAACTCCGGCTCCGGCGCGCCCGGAGGTCCCTTCACCACCATGACCCTACTCCGTTCTGTCGGCAAATTACCTACAGACAGTGTTCCGGAGGACCCATCGTGCGCGGGGGATGTTGAGGGGCGTGTCGCTCAGGAGAACGACATCAACAGGCGATCAGCCCGCCCGGATTGGTGCGCGGAGCGCAGCCTCTAGGAGTCCCTTCAAGAGAGCCGCACCCTAATCAACAGGAACGGCAGGGTAGCGACCGCTGTCGCGATCTCGCCACCGAGCAGGTCGCGGCGGGCGTCGCGCTCGTGGGCCCGCTGCTGATCAGCACCCAGATCGCGGTGCCGTCCATCCCCAACCGGTTGGCGGCACCGAGACCCCCGAACAGGCCGACCCCGCACACGAGGAACACCAGGCCCCGCGACGGGGGGCCGTCGGACAGGAGCGCCGGACCCACCCGACGAGGACGGGAAGCAGGCCGCTCGTCACCGCTGCCAGGAGCCGGCGCGGTTCGCGCAACAGATGGCGCAGGTCCTTGGCCGCGACCGCACCGACCCGCCCGGCTGGCAGGGGCAGCCCGCGCGGTCCGAGACCGGTCCCTCGGCGTCGTCGTGTGCCGGAGGCGTCGGGGCGTTCGAGGGCGCGACGCACGCTCCGCGTCCAGAGCCCGAGCAGCACCGCGACCAGCGCCGCGACCAACACCAGCGAGCCGACCGCGACCGGGAGCACCCGGCCGGGGGCCGCGGCCAACAGCCCCGGCGGTGTCCAGCACAGCGTGCCGGCCACTCCGCTCAGGGCGCCATCGCCGGCCCCGCCGGGCCTCGTCACGTCTTGCACCAGCGGGTTGATCAGCTGGCCCGACAGCCCGACGATCGCGGCTAGAGCCACCCCGGTCGTCGCTGCCGAACGTGAGCACCGGCAGCACGACCCAGCCGGCAGGCAGAGCGTTGAGCAGCACCACCGCGAGGTCCGCCGGCAACCTGCCGTGACCGCGGCTGAGCCCAGACGTCGATCCCGTCGACCCGGGCGGCGCCGGCATCGGGGCGCAGCAACCCGGTGACCATCGACAGGATGGTTGTCTTGCCGGCGCCGTTCGGGCCGACGAGGCCGAAGAAGCGACCGCGCGGGACGTCGAGGTCGACGCCGGTAACGGCGAGCACTGGCCCAAATCGCTTCGCCAGGCCTCGGATTTGCACGGCCATGGACCGTTCGTGAACCGTGGCCAGCTGGCCCTGCTCGTGCGCGGGCTCGTCGGTCACTGCGCCGCCACGCGTCGGCGGCTCCAGTCCCGTTGTCCGGTCGCCCCCGCTCAGTTTAGAACGCCTGGTCGAACCCTGGTGGTCGCGACATCTTCCGTGTCTTGTCTCACACTGAGTATGCGTCATCTGCCAGGCCGTCATCCTGCCGGCAAGAGGCCCTGCCGATAGGGGACCTTTGCCCCTGTGCCGCTGTGGCGACGGGCGGCAGAATTGCTTACGGGGGACGGGATTGCGGGCCGAGCACGTCGGGGCATCTGATGCCGGGGGCAGCGTGCTTGGTTCGCGATCGACTTGTCCCGGGAAGGCGCAACTGCGCGACAAAGACGTAGCTCCGAACCTGCCCATCCTCGATGGAAGGATCGTTGTGACGGCGCCAACTGCCGCTCCGCACCAGGCACCACCCACCGCACCATCATCGGCGCCGACATTGCGGGCCGAAGAACCCTCCCGCCGACACGTCCTGAGGCACTGGGCGTCGGCGGCGAGACCGTGGTCGTCGCCGGCGCCGGTGCCCTGAGCTATCGGGTGTTCGACACCGCCGCCCTTGACCCGGGCAGCGGCCAGGGCTACGACCCGTGGCAGCACTGGCGCGAGACCGAAGGCCCGCTCGGCGCCGTGGGCGGCGCCATCCTCGCTGCGAACCCGCACAACACCCAGCCATGGGCCTTCCGGGTCACCCTCACTCCGTCGACGTCTTTGTCGACCCCCCTCGCACCTTCGGCACCGTGGATCCGTACCTGCGCGAGCAGCACGTGGGTGTGGGTTGCACCCTGGAGAACCTCACATTGGGTTGCCGGGTTCGGGGGCTGCGCCCGACGGCCCGGCTGCTGCCCGACGGCCCGGCTGCTGCCCGACGGCCCGGGTGCTGCCCGACGGCACGGCTGCTACCCGACGGCCCGGGCGCGGACCGGGTCGCGCACGTCGACCTCGCTTCGGATGCGCCGCGGCCGAGCCGGCGCTACGACGCGATCGGGCGCCGGCACACCAACCGCGGCCCGTACGCCGCCGGCGGCCTGAGCCTCCTGGCGGCGGCCTGGTTGCCCGGCGTACGCGGGTCAGCCGTGATCAGCCTCGTGTTCCTCGGCTCCTTTCCGTTCGCTGCGCTGGCGTGGACCGCGGTCGTGCCGGTCCTGCTGCTGCTGGTCGCCGTGGGCGTGGCCATACCCGTCAGCCGGACGGTGGACCGCCGAGTGGCGGGCCTCTCGGCGGGTGAGTCGCTGGTGCTCTGCTGCGGGCAGAGCATCGGCGTCCCGGTTCGGGTGATCAGAGCGCCGGATTCACCAGCGCCGGATGATCAGTAACGTAGCGACGCCACCTTGGTGCCGCTGCGGTCGAACAGGCGGGCCGTGTCGTGCGCGCTCCACACGTCGGAACGCTTGCTGAGAAACAGTTTTCCCGCGGCCGGTCGTCCGGTCCCGGTGAAGACCTGCACGCTCGCTCCCGGCTTGAGGGTGAAGCGCGGCAGGTTCAGTGCTGTCCCCGACGCGTCCTTGAGCCTCATCCCGGCGAGCTGCAGCCCGAGGGTGCCGGTGTTCTTCAGCGACACCGACTCCCTCCCCGCAGCGGACACCTTGACGACCTTGACCCGGAAGACCCCGAGCGTGCGGATCGGGCCTGTCGTCTTGGTGATGCCGGTGCCGGTGACGACCAATCGGAACAGGGTCCGCCCGCTGGTCGTGGTCGGGACCTTGAACGAGAACCGCCCGTTCTTCGCCGTCTTCGGGATCACCTTCGTGGCGACCGGGCGGAACGCCCCGGTCCCCGCCGCTCGGGTGAGCGTGACGGTGATGCCCTTGAACGGCGTCACCGAACCGGTGATTGTAGCCAGACCGTTGACGCTCACCAGCGGAGCGCTCAGCGTGCTGGTCAGTGCCGCCCGGACGGCCGGCGCGGTCCCACTTGGCGTGGTGACACCTGGCGTGGTGACACCTGGCGTGGTGCCACCTGGAGTCGTGACACCTGGCAGGGTGACACCGGGTGCCAGCCCTGCCAGAGGCAGTACTGGGCGTGCCGCGGGTGCCGGGGCGGGAGCCGGGGCCGGGGCGGGAGCCGGTGCCGGGGCCGGGGCGGGAGCCGGGGCC
>JBBRHF010000268.1:0-3329 GCA_038223055.1 Actinomycetes bacterium
GGACAACGCCGACCGTTGCGCCTCCACGAACCAGGCCAGCGTGGTTGCTGCGGTGGCCACCAGTCCGAGGAACGCGAGCACGAGGACAAACCGGGGGGTCCAGGAGATGTCGGGGGGACCTTCCACGGCGAAGGCGACCCCGGCGAGCACCAGTCCGCCGACCAGGAAGTGTGCCGCGCTGGTCACCACGACATCGAGGCCACCCAAGGTCCGCACCATCAAGGTGCCCGCGGTCACTGCCGCGGCCGCGAGCAACGACAGCAGCGCCCCGGAGCCACCGCCGCCGGGCAACGCGACCGCCAGGAGTCCAGCGGACCCGACCAGCAGAGCCACCCCCGCTCGTGCCGTGATCCGTTCCCGAAACAGCCACCACGCGGGCAGCAGGATCAGCAGCGGCTGGGCGTTGGCCAGCACCGCGGCGACCCCGGTGGCCAGCCCGGCGACGCCGGCGAACATCAGCGGCGAAGGCAAGGCTGACGTTGACCACCCCGAGGACGCCGATCTTGCCCCAAGCACCGCGGGTGGGTGGCAGCGGTCGCCGCTGCCAGAGGGCGACGACGGCCAGCGCGGCACCGCCGAGGAGGGCCCGCAACGCGGCGAACCACAACAGCGGCGCATCCCGCAGCCCCCACCGGATGAGCAAGAAGCAGGCACCCAGAGCAGCGGTGATCCACAGCATCCGCAGCGGTGCCGGTCGACCAGTCAGAGCCGGGGTATCCCCGCGCGCCGTCGATGCGGTCATCGGCTGGTACGGGTGGGCCGGGTTGGTGCACTGTGAGCCACGTGAGGGTCAGCGCGTTGATCGCGACGAGGGCACTCGATCCGGCCATTGTGATCGCCGCGGTCCCTGGGCGTAGCAATTGCCGCAAGCCGGGGTCGGAGACCTGCGGCGGCCATCGGCAGGGCGAGGGTGTTGTCGCCGAGGGTCCAGCCGAGGTTGTGGCGGTCCAGGCGGACCGTGTCGCGGCCAATGCACACCGCCGCCGCGACCTCGAGCGGGTCTGAACGCATCCGTACCGCACCGGCAGTCTCCACCCCGAGATCGGTGCGGGCACCGAGCGGGATGCCCAGGTCTGGCTGGGCGGGGGCGTCGTTGATGCCGTCGCCGACCATCGCCACCCGGCGGCCCGACTCCATCAGCTCGCGGTCGACTCCCCATACGCCGCTGCTGGTGCCGCAGTCGATCAGGTTGATACCCCGCTTGGAGAGTTCGTTGGCGCGGCGCATGTCGTCGCGGTAGTAGGAGTTGCCGCCGTCGATGATGGCGTCTCCGGCGCCCATGTGGCCGACGAGGTCGTCGATGGTCTTGCCGGTGACGTCACCGGCGGGCACCATGACCCAGACCGCGCGGGGCGGTGCGAGCTGCTCGATGAGGTCGGTCACCGACGTGGCAGCGGTGGCGCCGTCGGTGCTCAACGAGGCGACGGCGTCGGTGTCGATGTCGTAGACGACGCAGCTGTGCCCGTCGCGCATCAGGCGCCGGACCAGGTTGGCGCCCATCCGGCCGAGTCCGACCAGGCCGATCTGCATCAGGGTGTGCGCGGTCATCGGGTGTTCTCCCGTCGTGTCAGCTGTCTGTCCAGATGACTGATGTGGTGGGCCGGGTGCTGGGTTCAGCGATCCGGGTGGTTCGGATCGGGAAGCCAAGGTGGCTGCCAAGCGGGGTGCCCGCGCAAGAGCGTGTCGCCCTCAGGTGGACCCCACGACCCGCGCGGGTAGAGGCGGACGGCGGGTGGCTGCGCGATGAGCGGTTGCAGGACGCGCCAGGCTTCCTCCACTACGTCCTCACGGGTGAACAAAATGTGGTCGCCAGCAAGCGCGTCGCATAGCAGACGTTCGTAGGGTCCGGGAGACGCGCCGAGTTCGGCGGCGAAGGCAAGGTCGAGGTGGACGTCGCGGGACGCTCTGCCCTGCGCGTCTTTGGACAGCAGGACCAGGCGCAGGCCCGGGTCCGGGTCGATCCGGAAGACCAGCTGATTGGGCGCAGTGTGGTGGGGCTGGTCGAGGAACGCCAGGCGGGGTGGGCGAGTGAACAGCACCCTGACCTCGGTGGACCGGGTCGCCAGGGCCTTGCCGGCGCGGATGAAGAACGGCACGCCGGCCCACCGGGTGTTGTCGACCTGCAGCCGCAGCGCCACGTAGGTTTCGGTGTCCGAACCGTTCGCCACGCCGGGGATCGCATGGTATCCGTCGTACTGGCCGCGGACGCACTGGGTCGGTTCGACATCGGCGATGGCCTGGAAGACCTCGAGCTTCCTGTCCCAGAGGGCCGGAGGCCCAGGTCTGACCGGCGGTTCCATCGCGATCAGGCTCAGCAGCTGCAACAGATGGTTCTGGACCACGTCCCGCAGGGCGCCGACCGAGTCATAGAACGGTCCCCGGTCCTCGACGCCGAAGTCCTCGGCCAGGCTGATCTGCACGGCGGCGACGTGGTCGCGGTTCCACACTGGTTCCAACAAGACGTTGGCGAAGCGCAGGAATTGGATGTCGAGTACGGGCTGCTTGCCGAGGAAGTGGTCGATACGCAAGATCTGATCCTCGGCGAGGAGCTGGTGCAGTTCGTCGTTGAGGGCTCGCGCGGAGTCCAGGTCGTGGCCGAAGGGTTTCTCGATCATCACGGTGGCCTCGGTGAGGAGGTCCGCGTGGGCGAGGGCGGTGACCACGGGACCGAACAGCGCAGGGGGGATCTCCAGATAGAAGTGCGGCCGCGACGTGCCGGTCAGTTGGGCCGCCAGCGCGGTGTAGGTGGCCGGGTCGGTGAAGTCGCCCTGCAGGTAGGTCAACCGGCGCGCCAATGCAGTCATCACGGCGGCCTTCGGCTCGTCGCCGGACTTCTTGACGGCAGCGGCGATCGCATCGAGCAGCTGTTGCTGTGACCAGTTGTCCTTCGCAACGCCGATGATCGGGCAGTGCAGGAGGCTGGCCGCCTCCAATCGGTACAGGGCGTGGAAGGTCATGGTGTGGGCCAGGTCCCCGGTGATACCGAAGATGACGAGCACATCCGCCCCCTTGGGCGGACTCATGTGTTTCATGGGGCTTCTCGATGGGGCTGGGGCGCTCGGTTGCGAGGCTGGGACGGCGGGGGACTGGTCGGCGGCGTCTGGTTGCGCACGCTGACGGGGCTGCCGGGGGACACCGTCAGTGGTTGTCCGTGGTGCAGCACCGTCAGCGGTTGCCCGTCGAGGACTCGGTAGGTCGTCGTCGTCGACGTGATCTCGACCTTGAGCCGGCTGTTGTGTAGGCAGCAGACGGTGATGGCCAGCCGGGTGATGCCGGTCGGTAGGTGCGGGGAGAAGGCGAGGCTTCCGTTGCGTTCGCGCAGACCGGCG
>JBBRHF010000269.1:0-3264 GCA_038223055.1 Actinomycetes bacterium
GCATCTCCAACCCGATGGACTCTCCGACGGGGATGGACATCAGGGTGACTTGAAGGTGGGTGCCGCTCCACGCCACGGTTCGATAGTTGGTGTTCTCGGTGGTGGCGGCCTCTATGTCAAACGATGTGGGTCGTGGGCCGAGGTCTGCGAGTGTCATGTCTGTTCCTTCTTGTATGGGCCGTTCTTTTCGGTCAGCGCGATCTGTGGTTCGTCGCGCTGAGCTCGGCGAACCTCATGGAGACGAAGAGTGCGATGAGGGCGCCGCTTGCGGCCACGGCGAAGACCCCGAGCCTGTCGGGGCTGCTTGCGGATGCTACGCCTTGACCGAGCAGAGCGCCCGCCAGGCCTGTGCCTTCGGAGTCTGAAGGGCTATATCACGGCTAGGCGAAAAGGTGGACGAGCTGCCCTGCGAGTACCACTGCGCCCACGAGCCTTCGGACAGGGCTTGCGCCCCGGACCAACTCGTCGAGAGCCCAGACGACAAGCGCGCCCTGGCCGACACCCGAAAGGGTAGGAATCCGGGCCGCCCCCAACACCCCAGTCCACCCGACGACGACCGCAACCAGCCACACCGCCAGGGCCGGGCTTGGCCACTGGGCCAGCGTCACCCTTCCGTTCTGGTCGCGCACCCACCACCCAAGTGAGCGGACGCGGGTGGGCGACGACGACTCGGCTTGATGGGGAGGTGGGGGCCCCGGGGCGACTCTAGCTGCCGTCCCGGGCCACTTGTGGGTGCCCGACGCCACCCAGAGCGCATCCGTGACAGCGGCGGCCTTCCTCACCACGGTGCCCAAGATCGGGGCACTCGTCGCGAACACCCGCCTGGTCGCCGAGCTACCGGGGGAGGTCCGCTGGGCCGCGGTGCTGGGGGTCCTCGCGGTGGCCAACATGACCATCGGCAACCTCGCGGAGCTCGCCCAGACCGACGTACGCCGGCTCCTGGGCTGGTCGACCGTCAGCCAGGTGGGCTACCTCCTCGCCGCCGCGGCCGTGACCAGGCTCATCGACCAGGGCCAGCCTGACCTGCTGTTCTTCCTGGCCGGATATGCACTCACGAACCTGGCCGCGTTCGCGGTCGCTGCCGCGGAACCCGATCGACGCTCACTCGAGGAGTGGGCGGGCTTCGCATCCATGCGCCTGGGCCTCACCGCAGCCCTCGTGGTGGCCCTGTTCGGACTCGTCGGGACGCCCCCGACGGCGGTCTTCATCGGCAAGATCACGACGCTGGGGGCGACCTGGGACGCGGGCCTAGCGTGGCCTGCGGTCGCGGTTGCCGCCAACACGGCGGTCAGCATTTTCTATTACCTGCGCTGGATCCGGGCGGGCCTTTGTTCGGTCCCTCAGCCCGGCGCGGGCGTAGCGACCGGCGCCGGCGGACGAGGCGGGCACCGCGGCACTCGTCGCGGCGGCGGCCACCATCGTGATGGGACTGGCGGCCGGGCCGCTCTGGCCTATGCTCGGCCGACGGTGAATACCTGCCCGCAACCCGGGGAATCGCGGACACGGCTACCTCTGGCGATAACCGGTGAACCGGCAACCACTGCGGGGACAGGATGAGGTCATGGGAGCACTCACGGTCTTACCGGGTCGCAAAGGTCCCCTGTCCCTCGACGAGGTTGACGAGCCGGACCCGGAACAGGGAACGATCCTCGCCGAGGGATTACCGGTGGGGTGCGCGCCACGGATCGGGAGATCGTGGCGGGTGACTACGGCTGGGCTCCTGAGCTGAGTCTTAACACGCGTCAACAGCGTCGCGCCCGGCCCCATCTGGACCCCGCTCATCCCGGCGACGATGCCAACTGAGCAGGTCGAGAAGTTCGGCACCGACCCCCCCTGGCCGGGCGGGCCAGCCGGCTGGGTGCGTGCATCTGCTGGGTCCCGAGATTGATCCGGTCCGTCAGCCGCGCGGGATCCACCGGTAGAAGGTCTTCTTGGCCGGCGCATAGTCATTGTGTGATTGGTCCCCCGACTGGACCGAGAGGCGTACTCGTCCTTGATGCCTGCCGAGGCAGTCGCGTCCCAAACTGATTCGCACGATATTTGTCGCCCAGTTGATCTTCACCGACGACGCGCACGTCCCGATCTTGTCAAGCGGGTCCCCGGAGAGATTCCAGTTGCGAGTGGCCCGCTGCGTGGCCCAGTCGGTACCCTCGGACAGACCTCCGGCGATCGCGTAGTCAGGGCCCGGGTGGCTCAGACGGGTGTCGACGAACACCTTGAAAAAGTCTGAAAACGCGGCCCTTCTGATGTCGCGAAACCGCAGGGTGACTTGGAGCGTGGCGCCGTTGTGGACCCGCACGTGAACAAGATCGGCGCCGTGGCGGATGTCGCCCCTCGGGTCCGTGAAGTCCGCTGTGGCGGATTGTGTGGCGGGCGTGGCGGCCGCGCCGGCAAGGGCAGGTATGACCACCAGCAGCGCGGCAGCCACGGAAAGGGTCTGCAGGAAACGTCGTCTCATGCGCTGAACTCTAACGGCCCAGGGGGACGAGTACAGGGCGCCGTCACAGCGGACATTGATGCCGATGTGACTGATGTGACTGTTGTGTTGTAGACGCTCCGGTTCGGGTGGATGCGGGAAAGGCGGGTGCGGCCCGCCGATGATCACGGTGTCTAAGCCAGTCACCTTCGGCAGGAGCCGCACCCGTGTCCCCATCTTGTCCTACCCTCACGCTCCCGCAGGCCGAGTCCGCCGAGATCACCCGGGATCTGCTGACGTCCTTGGCTTCGGTGCCCGATCCGCGTCCGGGTGTGGTTGGCGCTGGTACCCGGCGGGGTTCCTTCTGGGTGTGTTGGTGGCCGCGTTCTCCAGCGAGGGTTTCGCGTCGTTCGTGGGTGCGGCGCAGTGGGCGGCGGGCGCCGGGCGCGACGTGCTGCTCGGGTTGGGTGCGGTCCCGGACCCGCTGACCGGGCAGGTCCGCCCGCCCAGTGTGGCCACGTTGCGCAAGATGGCGACCAGGGTGGACCCCGAACAGTTCGAGGCTGCGGTGGCCCGCTGGACCGCCGCGCAGCTGCCCGACATCCCCGACGACACCCGGCTCGCGGTCGCGATCGACGGGAAGAAGGTACGCGGGGCGCGCACCCTGGGCGGCTCGCACCGCATCTGCTGTCCGCCTCCACCCACCGCCGCCCGGTCGTGCTCGCCCAGCGGCAGGTCCCCGGCAAGACCAACGAAATCCCCATGGTGGCAACACTTCTCGATGACCTGCAGGCCGCCGGGCACGACCTGTCCAGGATGGTGTTCACCCTGGACGCGTTGCACACCCA
>JBBRHF010000270.1:0-3258 GCA_038223055.1 Actinomycetes bacterium
GCTGCCCTGCGCCAAACACCACACCATGCTCCACGAAGGCCACTGGACCGCGGTGCGCCACCCCGACGGGCGCTACAGCATGCGACACCGCGACGGACGAACCATCGGACCCGAACCCCACCCACCCGGACACAACCGGCCCCCACCACCACAACGCGAGTAGGGCGGACTGCCGCATCACCACCACCACCACCACCACACCACCACCACCACCACCACCACCACCACCACCACCACGTGAGTAGCGGACTGCCACGCCACCGATATGCAGGGCTCCCGCGTGCCATCCACGGGGCGGCATCCACGGGGCGTGCAGCGCGCAGCACAGGGTCAATCCCGATCCGCGATGGGTCGGTCATCCAGAAGTCGTGGATGTTCACGGGGCTGAAGGATTCAGCCACTAGCGGTGGCACTCGGCGACGCAACGATCCAGCGCGGAGCCGCCGCCGGGCGCGGCGACGTGCGCCTGGCCGACCTGGCGATCATCTACAGGGTGCAGGGCTCGTCGGGCTAGCGGCAGTACCCTTCGGCCACCATGGACCGCTCCGAGGTGCACAAACTGCTGCACGGCGTCGCCACCGGCACGATGCCGGTGGACGAGGCCCTGCGCCGGCTGGCGGCCGGACCGATGAGCGGCGTCGTCGACCTCGGCTTCGCTCGCCTCGACACGCACCGGCCGCTGCGCACCGGCGACCCGGAGGTCGTCTACGCGGCCGGCAAGACCGCCGAGCAGACGGTCGCCCTGCTGCGCGCCCTCGATGCCCAGGACGGCGGGCGGCCGGCCATCGCGACCCGCCTCGCCCCGGACACCGCCCGGGCCGTCGCGGCGGCGTTCCCTGGCGCGCTGCTGGACGGTGTTGCCCGCGCAGCCGCCATCGGGGCGCTGCCCGAGCCCCGCGGCACCGTCTGCGTGGTCTCCGCCGGGACCTCCGACGCCCCGGTCGCGGCCGAGGCCACCTTTGTCGCACGCGCGTTCGGGACGCAGGTGCGCCGGATCGACGACGTCGGCGTGGCCGGGATCCACCGGCTGCTCGCCGTTCGCGACGAGCTCGACTCCGCCGACTGCCTGGTCGTCGTGGCCGGCATGGAGGGTGCGCTGCCCAGCGTCGTGGGCGGCCTGACGGGTGTTCCGCTGGTGGCGGTGCCGACGTCGGTGGGGTACGGCACGTCGTACGGCGGGCTGGCCGCACTGCTCGCGATGCTCAACTCATGCGCGCCCGGAGTCGTGGTGTGCAACATCGACAACGGCTTCGGGGCCGGTGTGTTCGCCGCGCGGGTGGCCCGGCGGGCGGCCGTGGAGGTGCGCCCGTGACGCTGGCCTGGTTCGGCTGCCACGCCGGCGCCAGCGGCGACATGTTCCTCGGCGCGCTGGTCGATGCGGGGGTCTCGATCGAGATCCTGCAGCAGGCGGTCGACGCGGTCGGGGTCGAACCGATGACCCTGCTAGCCAGATCCGTTGTCCGCAAAGGACTTGCGGCCACGAAGGTCGACGTACGGGTGCCACGGACCGAGGTCGTTCGGACCTGGAGCAACGTGCGCAGCATGCTCGAGGGCGCCGATCTCGCGGCGCCGGTCCAGGCCCGGGCGCTGGACGTCTTCGCCCGGATCGCGGAGGCCGAGGGCGCGGCCCATCGCGTTCGGCCGGACCAGGTGCACTTCCACGAGGTCGGCGCGCTCGACGCCATCGCCGACGTCGTCGGCACGTGCGCCGGGCTGCACGCGCTCGGCGTCACCGCCGCGGTCGCCACACCGGTGGCCCTCGGGTCGGGCATGGTCCGCAGCGAGCACGGCCTGCTGCCCGTGCCCGGGCCCGCCGTGCTGGCCCTGCTCGCGGAGGTCGACGCCCCGGTCTACTCCGGCGAGGTGGCGCGCGAGATGTGTACGCCGACGGGGGCAGCGCTGCTGGCGGCCCACGTGGGCACGTGGGGCGGCCTACCGCCGATGCGGATTACCGCGACCGGCGCCGGGGCCGGTTCGCGCGACCTCGACGAGCTGTCCAACACGCTGCGCATCGTGGTGGGCGAGGCGGTGTCGGCGCACGGCGGCCTGGCGAACGACGACCCGGCGAGCGACGCGGACACGACAGAGGCGATCCTGCTCGAGGCCAACGTCGATGACCTCGACCCGCGGCTGTGGCCCGGCGTGCTGGCCCGGCTGATGGCGGCAGGCGCAGCCGACGCGTGGCTGACCCCGATCGTGATGAAGAAGGGGCGCCCCGCCCACACCCTGTCGGTGCTCACCTCGGTCGAGCAGGCCGCGGCGATGCGCCGGATCGTGTTCACCGAGAGCTCGACCATCGGGCTGCGCGAGCACGCCGTCACCAAGCAGGTACTGCGCCGCGAGATGCGCACGGTGGACGTGGGCGGTGTCGACGTACGGGTCAAGGTCGCGGTCTTCGACGGTGCGGTGGTCAACGTGTCGCCGGAGTTCGAGGACGTCGCCGCCGCTGCGGCCCGGCTGGGCCGGGCGGTCAAGGACGTGCTCGCCGCGGCAAGCGCGGCTGCACGTGCTGTGACCCGAGCGCCGTGACCCGAGTGCGTGACCCGAGCGCCGTGACCCGAGTGCGTGAACCGAGTGCGTGACCCGGCGCTACAACTCGCGGCGTGTGGTCATGGTGAACCGTAGCCTGGCCATCATGTTCTCGACCTCCGGTGCGATGCCGCTGTCGGCGAACAGCTCGCCCGTGCGCGTCGCGAGGAGCTCCGGCGTCGCGATGACGTCGCGATGACGTCGCGATGACGTCGTCCTCGGAGCAGTCGCCGGTGGCCGGAACCGCCTCCCCGCCGGCCGCGGTGATCTCGTCGACCACCTGCTGGCCGGCGTCCGCGTCGAGGTCGTTGACGACAACGCGTGCACCGGCCCGGGATAGTTCGAGCGCCTCGCCGCGCCCGATCCCGCGCCCGGCGCCCGTCACGACGGCGACCAGGCCCTGCAGCAGCGTCATGCCGCAGGACCCTAGTAGACTGTCGCTTCTAAAGAGCGGGGTATAGGTGCCGGAGTTTGATGCGGACGTTTCTGGTGGTGAACCTCCAGTCCACTTGGCGCTCGTCAGCGTTCGTGGCGTCGGCCCAGGCGGTGAGCTCCTCGTTCAGGACGGCCAGGTCGGCGATGCGTCGGCCGAGGCATTGCTTGGTCAGGCAGGACAGCTCGATCTCGGCGATGTTGAGCCAGGATCCGTGCTTGGGGGTGTGGTGGATCTCCAGCCTGCCGGCAAGGGCGTAGGCCTTCTCGGGTGGGAACGCCTGGTAGAGGGAGGCG
>JBBRHF010000271.1:0-3218 GCA_038223055.1 Actinomycetes bacterium
CGTACGCATGGCCAGGGTGTGGAAGGCGATGTCGTCTCGGACGTGTCGCGTCTGTTCGACTTGGACGGGTTGGCGGTGGCGCGGGTCGCTGTCGAGGAGTCCGGGGCGCGGGTGGTGCATGTGGTCACCGCGGACGAGACCGCGGCGGCGTGGCCCGTCGTGTGGGGTCCTCTCGACCTCGACGAAGGGCCTGGTGACCAGCAGACCACGCGACATCCCTTACGGGGCAAAGGGTTTGAGTGTGGTGTGGCAGATGCGGCGGTGGCGCTGCGCGGAGCGGCTGTGCGAGCGCGGATCGTTCACCGAGTCGGTCCCCGCGGTCCCGGCCCGGGCCCGGTTGACGACCCGACTGCGGGCCGAGTTGGGGCACGCGGTCCCCGTGCAGGGCCGGGCGGTGTCCGAGGGGGCCGGTCACTACCGGGTGGGCTGGGCCACCGCGCACGCCGCGTTCGTCGCGCACGTGTCCCCCGCGTTGAACGCGGCGTTGCTCCCGGTGCGGGTGCTGGGGATCGACGAAACCCGCCGCGGGAAACCGACATGGGTCCGCGACCCCGAGTCCGGGCGGTGGCTCCTGGAGTGCGACCGCTGGCACACCGGGTTCGTCGACGCGGCCGGCACCGCCGGGCTCCTCGGGCAGGTCGAGGGCCGCTCCGCCGACGTGGTGGCGGCCTGGCTGGGCGCCCAGCCCGAACAGTGGCGCGCGGGCATCACCCACGTCACGATCGACCTGTCCGCGTCCTACGCCAAGGCGGTCCGCGAGGCGCTGCCGAACGCGGTGCTCGTCGCGGACCGCTTCCACCTGGTGCGCCTGGGCAACGAGGCGGTCACCGGGGTGCGTCAACGCGTCATCCGCGAACACGAGGGCCGCCGCGGCCGCAAGGTCGACCCGGCCTGGGTCGTGCGGCGCCGGCTGCTCACCGCCTACGAGCGGCTGCGCCCGGAAACGTTCGTGGCTATGTGGAACTCGCTGATCGACACCGGTGACCCGGGCATCGACATCCTGCCCGCCTCCCTCGTCAAGGAAGACCTGCGGGCACTGCTCGCGCTGTCCGGGACCAACCCCGATCTGACCCATCTCCGCGACAAGCTGTACACGTTCTACCGGCGCGCCGCGGCCAGCACCTCACCGGAGGTGCACCGCCTCGCCGCCACAGTCGAAACATGGTGGCCGGCCGTGGAGGCCGCCATTGTGACGAACTACTCGAACGCGCGTTCCGAAGGCTACAACCGCCTCGCCAAGCACGTCGGGCGCAACGCCTTCGGATTCCGCAACCCAGTCAACCAACGCCGTCGCATACGCTGGGCCTGCACCCGCCAACGCCGACGGGCGTCAGCCGTGACCACAGAGTTGCCCGGTCACGTGTGAAGAGCCGGGTTGAAGCGGCGCGCGATGCGAGTCGATATACCCCTCGGGTACGCTCCTACTGCTCCCTTACCCTCCTGATGCTCAACATTCATCGACGCCGGGCGCCCCGCTCTGATCTGAGCGTTCCAGCGGGCCAGTGAGCAGCCCGAAGGCAATCACCGCGACAGGTTCCCGCGTGCCTTCGCCTGAGGATTCACCGATTCTCAGTGCGGTGTCCTATACACCGGCGATGCACCCACGGAAGACGTTCGCCAGGTCCGCACAGATCCGCTTCATCGGATCCACACGGATCTGTTGAACAGTCATGAGTCATGAACAGTCATGAGTCATCTCGAGTCGGTCAGGCGGGGGGCGGATCCACACTCAAGGGAAGTCGGATCGTTATTGTTGTCCCGGCACGCTCGGTTGAAACAGCATCGATGGTGCCGCCGTGGGCCACGACGATCTCCCGCGCGACGGCCAGGCCGATCCCCGAGCCGGCGATCGCTCTGGCTGCCTGGCCGCGCCAGAGCCGGTCGAAGACGTGTGGGAGCTCAGCTGCGGAGATGCCGGGTCCGGAGTCGATGACCTCCAGCACCGCCTTGTCGGCCAGGCTGCGGACCACGACGGTGACCTCGTCGCCTGGTCGGCAGTAGCGTGCCGCGTTGGCCAGCAGGTTCCCCACCGCCTGGTGCAACCGGTCGGAGTCCGCCCGGACCCTCAACGGTCCGTCCAACCGGCTAGCCACCACCAGGCCCGCAGCCCGCAACTGGGAGTCGCGCACCGCCAGTTCGTCGCGGGCGACCTGGGTCAGGTCCACCTCGGTCCGCCGAACCGGAACGTCGCTGGCCTCCACTGCGGAGAGTTCGGCCAGGTCGCTGACCACCCGTCCCAGCCGCAGCGACTGGTCATGCAAGCCGGCCAGCCCTTGGGCGCTGGGTTCAACCAGGCCGTCGCGTAGCTCTTCGAGGCCGGCCTGCAGTGCGGCCAGCGGGGTGCGCAGCTCGTGGGCGACGTCCGCGGTGAGGTTGCGGCGGTCCCGCTCGGAGCGGGCGACCGTGTCCGCCATCGAGTCGAACGCGAGGGCCAGCTCGCCGAGCTCTCCCGGTCCGTGCACACCTGCGCGAGCCTGGCGGTCCCCGGCCGCGAACGCCCTGGTCGCGGAGGTCATAGCAGCGATCGGACGGGTGATCAGCCGGGTGACCAGCCAGCTGGCAAGGAGGGCGACCAGCAGGGCCACCACGGCGGCCACCACGATCCACGACCAGGCCACGTGACGTGCCTGGTTTCCTGTCTCGTTCTCGAACACCAGCCGCACGGCACCGACGCTGACCCGGTCCACGACCACCGGAGAATTCACGACCCCCCGGCCCCCGACCGGTCCGCTGCCCTTACCCGGTCCGAGGTGGCCGCCACCGGAACTGGTGCCGCCTACCGGGGCGCCCGAGGCGTCCAGCACAAACAGCTTGGCTCCAGCCGCCTCGGCTACCGCGCTGGTACGGCTCAGGTCCGCACCGTCCCAACCGGAAGCCATCTGGTAGGCGTCGCCCGCCGCAGCCGCGGCGCTGACTGCCGCTTTCTGATGGTTCACCTCCGTGGCAACCTGGAAACCGCGCCCGACGCCGATGAGAGCCGCAACGGTCAACACGAGGACCGACGTCACCGCCACCAGGACGAAAGCGAACAGCAGACGCCGCCCCAGCGGACCGAGTCCGACATGGAGCGCTTTCACGCCGGCTTATCTCGCCGCAGGCGCAACCGGTAGCCGACCCCGAGGACCGTCTCCAGCACGTCAGCCCCGGAAGCACCGAGCTTGTGACGCAGGTTCTTCACGTGCGAGTCGATGGTCCGCTCATAGCCCGCGTACTCATAC
>JBBRHF010000272.1:0-3208 GCA_038223055.1 Actinomycetes bacterium
ACCGCCCGCGGGCCCGACCGGAACCACACAGTGGAAAAGCTGGCGCAGGCCAGCAACATCACCACGCCCCCAACGCGGCCCACACATTCTCGCAACAAACAAGATCAACAGGAGATCGGTCCACGGATTCAGGCTAAGGTCGCCGCCCCGTTTTTGCTCACCCCACGGCTGGCCGGGCTGGCGGCGCGCTGCTGTGGCGGGCGGTGTTGCAAGCGGGCCTGGTCGCGAGCAGCGCGACTCGTGTCCCCCGATCGGCAGTCCGGTCCGTGACCGCGCCGTCCGGTTGCATCCGCAGGCCGAGGCGCCCCCCCCGAGCGCGTGGGGCCTGAACTCGGCCGCTGTCCCTTGCCCGGGGTCTTGCCCCAAGGGTGAGCGACGCGAGACGGAGGGTATGGCCCGCGCCCAATACGCGCCAAAGTGAGTCGATCCAAGATCGTAGCGGCAGCATCGCTGCAGGTCAGCGGCACGATCTGCGCGCATGTACCCACCCTTTCCTAAACCGTGAGTCGCAGGTTCGAATCCTGCCGGGGGCACTCGCATAACCGCAGGTCAGGGGCCTATTCGTCCCGGTCGGGTCGATGGAAACGACCTCGGAACCGTCGCTAGTCCGCAAAAAGTCCGCAACAGCTTCGGTGTACGCCTCATCGATGCGCGCGGCGACCGCGTCCAGCTCGCCGCCGAACAGGTGACCGTAGATGTCCAGGGTCATCGCCGCGGACGCGTGACCGAGCATCTTCTGGACCGCTTTCACCGACGCGCCCGAGGCGATGGCCAGACTCGCTGCGGTGTGCCTCAGCTCGTGCGGCACCAAACCATCGAGCCCGGCCTCTCGAACCGCCAGGTCGAAGCAGCGGCGCCGCCAGTTGGCCAACCGCAGAGGCCCGCCCTGGGGCGAGGTGAACACCAGGTCGTCGCGGGCGCGCCCGGCGAGCTGCTGGGCCAGCGGCTCGCGCAGGAACACCGGCACCGGCACCAACCGCTGGGCGTGGGACTTCGGCGAGCCGTACACCAGCCGCCCGGATATGTCGGCGACCGAGGAAACGACCTGGACCCGGCCGCGGACCTGCGGGTCCACGTTGCGGACCCGCAACGCGGCCACCTCACCCCACCTCAGCCCGGTGTAGCAAAGAAGCAGCACCAGCGTCCGATACTTCCCGGCGGCGGCCGCGAGACGCTGGACCTCGACGTGTGTCAGGTAGCGCCGCTCGGTCACCGGCATCCGTGGCATGTCGACACCGGCCGCCGGGTTGCGCGCCAGCCGGGAGTCGCGCACCGCGTCCTCCAGCATCCCGCTCAGCAGGTGGTACGCCTGGCGGGTCCGCGACGCGGACAGACCACTCGCCCGCATCGATGAGACCCACGCGACGACCTCGGATCGGGTGACCCCTGTCATCGCCGTCTCGCCCCAGCGGGGCAGGACGCGGGTCCGCATCAGCGACTCGTAGCCCTGAACCGTCTTCGGCTTCAGGTGCGACGGGCCCTCCAGCCACCCCCCCGACCACCCAGCCACGGTGATCGGTGACCGGCGCGGGTCCACATTGGCGCCGGTCACGACAGCGGTGGTCGTCTCGTCGAGCCACCGTTGCGCGTCGACCTTGCGGTCGAAGTGCTTCGCGTGCTCGCGGCCGGCGGCGTCCCGATAGCGGGCCCGCCACGCTCCGTCGTCGCGCCTCTTGATGCTGGCCATGGCGGCTCGACCTTCCTCACCGTCGTGGCGGCGCTCCCTCCGTCGCACCCATTCGACGCGATGATGCCGGGAACGCCAGCGCCCTGTGCGCTCCGGTTGCACGCTGGCCAAGCCTCTCGGCGCGCCTGGGCGCACCCGACGCCTCGAGGTCCGCGCTGCGGGACTCCTCATAGGGGCGCGCGCCTGGGTGGGCGTCGATGACTCAACGTTGATCCAGCCCGGCTCGTCGTGGAACCACGGTCGATGTCCGTGACGCGCTGGTTCCGTCTGGGGTTGGTCACTGGGCGCAACGGCCCGTCGCGGCGGCGAGTAGGCGGTTGTCGATCTGCTCTCCTTCCGGAGTTCAGAGACGCACCAACCGAGAAAGTGGCTAACTTGCCGTGGCGGAAGCGTCGGCAGTCTCTCGCTCGCTGAGCCATTGCTCGACTTCGTGACGACGGTAGACGACTCGTCTGCCCACGCGGAAGCTCCTGGGTCCGGTGCCGAGGTGGCGCCAGTACCGGACGGTGGAGACAGGAGCCCGAGTGATGAGCGCCACCTCCGCGGTGGTCAGTAGGTCAGCGTTGGTGTCCATGGTTGGAACTCCTCGTGTCGTGGCGGCCGTCCCCATCCGGGGCGGCCCTCACGACACTCAGGCAGCGGTGCGCCATCGGTACTGCCACCCGCTCGTCGAAAACCGTCAACGACAGGCGGAAAGGAATCTCCGCAAACGACCAGAGCTGGCACTACCGATCGGTTCGACGGCGGTGAGCGCTAGCGTGCTGGAGCGGCATCTATGCCCCGCCGGCCTCTGCGCGCATCGCGGGTAGCACGTAGTCGCGAACGGTTGACAGAACCTCCACAACGATGTCGGCCGTGTCCTGCCCAGCGTGAACGAGCCACCACGTGTCCTCTTCGCCTTCATAGCAACCGCCCGACACGCACCTGCCAGAAGGGTGAGCCGTCGACGACGCTCGGACTCGGCTTGGTCGGGAGGTAGGGCTGCTGTCGTGTGGCGTCGGTCCAGGCCGCGTGCTGGACGACCGACACGTTGAGGGTGAACCGGACTGCGGACGAGTCGCTGTACGTCGACTTCTGGAACCCAACCTGGGCGAACTGACCCGGCTCAGGGAGGCTGAACACTTGACCAGAGCCAATGAATCCCAGCGTTCGGAGGCCGGGGGCGATCTGTTCCTGCATCATCGACGCGAAGGTCTCCTGAGCGGTCCGCACCTTCAACATCTTGCCGGAACAAGCGACGCCAGGTGCCCGGTTGAGCTCGCCGACAGCCACCGTGCTTGCGGGAACTGGCACTACTCGACATCTTCGATGTCGAGCGGAGCCTCCGGCTCAGTCGTCCGGTGAGCGGCATTGCGTCGCAGGAGTCCACGTCAATCGCGGCGGTGTGACTCACCTCCGCTTCCAGGCGGGCGGGACGTCTGGCGCTCACGTCAGTTTCGCGTCATTTCTCACCGGCCCAACGCGGCGCTCGGCTGTCGTTTCGTGACGGACGGCGTCGCGTGTCTGGTGCTTCTGCGACGA
>JBBRHF010000273.1:0-3084 GCA_038223055.1 Actinomycetes bacterium
CCTAGCGGGACTTTCCTGGCTAACAGGATTGTGAGTGGGCTCGGTTGACCTTGTGTGCGGCCGAATATCGGGTGTGACCTGGGCAAATGCGTGTGTCGGTGCTGGACATCTCGGATGGGAGAGTGTATTACCCATATATGGCATCAATTGTGGGTAAGAAGCGTGGGAACCGAACCTACTACTACCTGGTGGAGTCCGCCCGGATCAACGGTAAGCCGCGCATCGTCGACCAGCAGTACCTCGGCAGCGCCGAGGAGGTGATGGCCCGCCTGTCCGGGGCCCCGAACGGCACTCCGGAACGCACCCAGCACAAGGCGTTCGGGGACCTGGCCGCGGTGTGGGGGATCTTGGAGCGGTTGAAGGTCGCCGAGACGATCGATACGGTATGCGGATCCCGTCGCTCGGACGCGGGCGCCTCGGTCGGGACTTACCTGGCCTTGGCGGCCTTGAATCGGGTCGTCGCGCCGTGCAGCAAGCTCGCGTTCGAACCGTGGTGGGCCACCACCGCCGGGCCGCGGTTCACCAAGGTCCCGGTGGCAGCGACCGACCACCGCCGGTTCTGGGAGGCGATGGACGCCCTGGACACCACCAAGCTCGCCGCCGCCGAAAGGGCGATCAGTACGGCGATGGTCACTGAGTTTGGCCTGGACCTGTCCGCACTGGCGTTGGACATGACGAACTTTGCCACGTTCATCGACTCCGCCAACGACCGGGCCCCGATCGCCGCCCGCGGGCACGCCAAGCAACACCGGGGCGACCTACGCCTGGTTGGTCTCGGGCTTGTGGTCACCCGCGACGGCGCGATCCCGGTCGCCAGCCACACCTACCCCGGCAACCGCAACGACGTCTCCCAGTTCACCACCGTGCTGGACGAGCTCACCGCCCGCTACGGCGCCCTCTTCGACACCCACGGCGACGACGATGATGCAGGCACCGACGGTAAGACGCTGCAGGCACCGACGGTGGTGTTCGACGCCGGCCAGAACAGTGCCGCGAACTTCGCCCACCTGGACCAGGCCGGACTGCACTTCGTCGGCTCACTACCACCGAGTGACTTCACCGACCTGCTTGCCATACCGGCCCACCGCAGGCACCCCGTGGACCCCGAGAAGTTCCCCGGGCTGTCCGCCTACGACACCCACGCCATGGTCTTCGGCACCGACCGGCGGGTCGTGGCGACCCACTCCGAAACGCTACACGCCAAACAGTCCGCCAGCTTGAACCAGACCCTGGCTAAGACCACCCGAGCCCTGAACGAACTCGCCGCAACCCTGGCCCGCGGCAAAACCCGCCGCAACCGCGCCGCCGTCCAAGCCGCGATCACCGCGATCACCGGCCCCCGCTGGGTCAACCGGGTCCTGACCACCGAACTGACCGGAACCAGGCCCGCCGACCTGCGGCTAACCTGGCAGACCGACCCGGCCGCCCGGGCCACCCTGGAGACCGAGATCTTCGGCAAACGCCTCCTGGTCACCGACCACCACCACTGGAGCATCGCTGAGGTCATCGCCGGCTACCGCTCCCAAAACGACGTCGAGTCCGGGTTCCGCCAACTCAAAGACCCACACGTCGTCGGGTTCTCCCCAATGTTCCACTGGACCGAACCCAAAATCCGGGTCCACGTCTTCTACTGCGTCCTGGCCCTGGCAGTGGCCCACCTGATGCGCCGACAAGCCCACCAAGGCGGACTCGACCTCAGCGTCCGCGAACTACTCACCACCCTGGGCGGCATCCAAGAAACCGTCCTGCTCTACCCCACCGGAAACAAAGGCCGACCCCGCGCCCAACGCATCCTCACCGACACCGACCCCACCCAAAAACGCCTGTTCGACCTCTTCGAACTCCACACCTACGCCCCCAAACGCTGAGACCTGGGTAATACAAATCACCACCACCCAAACCCCACCTGACCTGCACCTTTACCACTCAACAGCAGAATAGCCAGGAAGGTCCCGCTAGGGCCAAGCCGCGGGTAAGTCGTGAACGGAACATGATGTCCTCCTTGGTGGATGGTGTGCATTGATCACACCAAGGCCACCTGCGTCCCACCTGGACGGAACCTGGGAAAGCGCTGAGACTTCGCGTTCCGCGGCGATGCAGCGATGCAGCGACGATGCGACGATGCGACGGCTAAAGCGCCGCTTCCACAATGTGGACGCCGACCGGCGGCTTCGCGAGCGCCTTGGCCAGGCCGCTCACTGACGTGACTCGCGTGTGCGTGGCCCCGTACGCGGCGGCGAGCGGGGCGAAGTCCACCTTGTGCGGCGTGGTGAAGACGTGACGCACGTTCTGTGCGGGGGCCGCGGCGTGCTCAAGTCGGCTAAAGATGGTCCCGCCGCCGTCGTTGACCACCACGATGCGCAGGTCCGGGATGCGCTCCTCGGCGCCCACCAACAGTCCTCCCACGTCATGCAGGAACGTCACGTCGCCCATCAGCGCCGAGGTGGGCCGGCCGAGTGCAAGCGCCATGCCCATCGCGGTCGAGACGGTGCCGTCGATGCCCGCGAGCCCGCGGTTGGCGAACAAGGTGGGGGCGTGGCCCACACGCCAAGCGGGCGCGACGGCGTCGACCATACGAATGGGTCCCGAGGAACCCAACAGCGCCACATCGTCGGCGCTGAGGGACGAGACAAACGCGCGGGCAACGGCACGCGCATCCCACCGTTCGGACGTCACCGCCACCGCCGCGCAGGCCTGCCGCCACTCAGCCAGCCACGCGTCGCCCCCATGGCCGGGTTGAAACCATTCCTCGGGGACGGCGGGCAACACCCGTTCAGCGTGGCGCGGCGCCTCCCGCCAACGCGCGCCGTGGGACGCCACCAGCAGCGAGGGCGCGGAGTCGATCAGTCGCTGCACCGGCCTAGACAGCGTGGGCCTGCCGATCACGACCACGTGATGGACGCGTGCCGCGAGCTCTTGGCCGGGACCGCTCGCTAGCATCTCCACGTAGTGGGTCATGGCGTGGTCTCCGGCACGCGCACCCGACGTGGGCTCGGCCAGGAGCGGCCAGCCGCGCGCCTCGGCGACGAGCCTCGCATCGTCCCCCGCGCCGTCGCCCGCAATGACCACGCCGTGAGCATGGTT
>JBBRHF010000274.1:0-3008 GCA_038223055.1 Actinomycetes bacterium
ACCCACCGACATGGCCGCGCATCAGCGATCACACGCAGGGCCGGAGGGACCGAAATCGAGTCGGGGCATCGGGGGGCCGGGCGCCCACCCCGTGCGCGGTGAGTCACCCACCGGTGGTGCGGCAGGAGGCGTGTGGTCCAGGAAGGCGCCGGCACTGATCGCCGCGGCCGCCGCGTCGAGCACCCGGTCAGCGGCCATGACGAGCACGTCCCGTACCGGTGGCGGCACGGGGATCACGGCGTGGGTGGCCACCGCCCACGGGTTCACCCCCCACTCCGGCGCCATGTCCTCATCGACAGACAATCCCTGCGTCTCCGGGCGGCGGGCCAGGATCGCGCCGATCCCTCGGGCGTCGCCGAGCATCGGGGCGGCCGCTGCCGTGTCCCGGATCAGGCACGCCAGGTCACCCGAGGTGGCCAGGGACAGCTGCACGGTCTGTGCCGCGGCGCGCAGGTCGGTGCGCGTGGCGATCACCTCGGGTGTGGCGACCGTCAAACCGTCGTACGCGATCTCTCGCAGCGCGCCAACAGCGCGCTCTGCGGCCCCCAGCAGGGGCAGGTCCACCCGTCGCTGGGTGCGATGCGTCAACTCACCCCACAGTCTGGCCGCGCCAGCCCAGGCGCCCTCGGCCCGGTCCAACGCCGGGGACAGCCGTTCGCGGTACTGCCCCGGGTCGAGGGCTCCGGTGGCCGCGCCGGCCCCCAAGATGAGGTGGCTCAAGGAGCCGATGGCCCGCTCGGTGGTGCTGGCGTACAGCAAGTCCGCCGTGCTGGTCGAGGTCGCCAGGCTGCGGTGCGCCTGGACGTCACACCGCGCCAGCGCCTGGGCTAGGCGCCCGTCACCGGGCGGCCCACGCAGCAGCGCGCGTGAGTGCTCGGGGTAGGTTCGCGCGACCCAGGCCCCGGCCAGCTGCTCGAAGCCCGCCATCCGCTGCTGCGCCTGGCGGGTCTGCTCGAAGGACTCACCGAACGGGAGGCGATGCTTGCCGCTCACCGCGGCACGCAGGTCACGCTGATGCTGCTGCAACGCCACCGCGATGGCGTGCGCACCGACGTAGAGGGTGTGCATCAGCCGGGCCTTGGCCAGGGCCGGGTCAGCCCCGGCCTGGCTGGGCAGCCGCCCCGGGGGCTCACGTCGGCACAATCGGTCCTCGGCCAGGCTCAGCTGCTCGGCGATCTGCAGCAGCCGTTCGTCACCGGGCCCGGCGGCGCAGGGCCAGTTCCCGCGGATGAGGCCGCGGTGCCACCCGGCGGCCATCGCGGCGAGCCGGTCGATCGCGGCGTCGCCGTGATCGCCCGCGTCCGCCGATCTGGACTCGACCGTGCCCGGTGTTCCGGGCAGCGCCTGCCACAGAGCGGCGGCGCACTCCACCACCTCGGCCCAGGTGCGCAGCATCGCGGGCGCGGCCATCAGGTCGGGGTTCGCCAGGATCCGGCGGGCCGCGAGCTCGCTGTCGCGGATCAGCTCATTCACGATGCGCCGATCCTGGGCCGGGGTCACGGCGCGGTCTCCCCGATCAGGTGCCTGATCACGACCAGCAGCCGGGACGTGCCCCGCGGGTACGCCGCGATCGGGTGCACGCGAGTGAGCTCCTCGGCGGCGAGAAGGAGCGAGCGGAAGTCGGTCTCGACCGGTTCGGGCCCGTCGAGGTCGAAGTCGGCGGGCATCAGGTGCAGCACCCGGCTCGTCGCGCAGTCCGCGGCATGCGCGTACCCCGCGAACACCGACAGCGGCTGCGCGTCGGCCCGCGCCCACGCCGTGTCGGCGGCATGACCCAGCAGCCGGGCCACGGTGGCCAAGGTGTCCAACGCCTCGACGTGGGCTGCCTCAGGTGTCGTCATCGAACAAGGTCCTTTCGGGATCGCTGCGCCGGCGCCCGGGTCGCGGTCGGGTGACCTGCGGTCGCTTTCATCGAGCCCGACCCCGCGCACCGGACCGGCGGCGCCGGCGGCACTGCGTGGACAACGGGACGGGCAAGGGTTCGGGGTTGGGCTGTCACTGGGCTCACACACCCCTAAAGCCCCGGGGATAGCGCCCAGTGGTCACTCGGGCAGAAATTCGGTGGCCAGGTGCTAGTGCGCCGCGCGGGAGGTGGGCGATGATGCCGCGGTCGAGGAGGACGGGAAAGGGTCCGCGTGCGCAACGGATCGACGCGCCTCATGTGGTCCCGCCGTGTGGTCGAGTCCGGGCAGTCACCGCGGCTTGCCGCAGCCGGTCCAGCCGGGACCGGTCGGCGCCGGGTAGCGCAGTCGCGTTGATCGCCTCGGTGAGCGACTGCTCGGCGATGCCCCCACTCGAGGGTGTCGGGGTTGTCGGTGCCCGGGAACGTGTCGAGGTCGACCGTGACCACGACCGGAACCCGCAGGTCGCCACGTGCCGCGGCGGCGGTCTCGATGCGGGCCGTGAGCGCCCAGCCGTAGTCGGCCCAGTCCCCCTTCCGCTGCTGCTCGAGTCGATCCTCCAAGGCGTCGATCACCTGCGCCTGTCGGTCCCTGCTCGGGGGATGGCGCGCCGAGCCGGGTGGCGGACCCGTCGCGGCTGAGGGCGGAGCGCACCGATGGCGTCGTAGCGGCGATCCAGCTCGGCTTGCGCATCCTGGTAGGGCTGCCACACCCCGTGCCCGGTCAGGATCTGGTCGACGCACACGTCGATGACGACCGGCCCGCTCCGGTGCTCGAGCAGCTGCGCCTCGTGGCTATCGGCGGCACCGTCGAGAAGCCACCGGCCCAGGCAGTGGTTCATGGCAGCGGTCCTTTCGGTTCGGCTGCCCCCGGCGGTCCGGCAGCGGCTGGCGGTGTGCGGCTGGTGCCCTTTCATCAAGCCCGATCCAGCCGCGGGTGGCGGGCCCCCGCGCAATCTGTGGACAGCCGGGCGGGCACTGTCGGGGGTCGGGTTGACACTCGGGCTGACACACCCCTCAAGCCCCGGGGATGGCTCCCGGTGCTCAGCAGGGGACAACGTCGATGGCGAAGCGCGAGCGCGCCCAGGGCAGGAGGTGGCGGCGATGC
>JBBRHF010000275.1:0-2992 GCA_038223055.1 Actinomycetes bacterium
GGCGACGTGATGCCCGAGGACCTGATGAAGTTCGGGCTGATCCCCGAGTTCGTCGGCCGGCTGCCAGTCATCACGACCGTGACGCCGCTGGACCGTGACGCCCTCGTGCGCATCCTGACCGAGCCGCGTAACGCCCTGGTCAAGCAGTACAAGCGGATGTTCGAGATCGACAACGTCGAGCTCGAGTTCACGCCCGAGGCGATCGAGGCCATCGCCGACCAGGCGCTGTTGCGTGGCACCGGCGCCCGTGGGCTCAGGGCGATCATGGAAGAGGTGCTCCTGCCGGTGATGTTCGACGTCCCCAGCGATGACGACATCGCCCGCGTGGTGATCACCCGTGAGGCGGTCCTGGACAACGTCAACCCGACGATCGTCCGCCGCGAGGTCGCCCCGCCGCGGGCCAAGCGTCCGCCTCGCAAGGAATCCGCCTAACCCCCCACGCCCGACCCCTGCCCGGCTGGGTTCTTGGCGGGCAAGATTGGTTTGTGCCGGCAGACGTTCCGTTCCATCTCGGCCGGGGTGACACCGGTCCGGTCCAGCAGAGCTCCGTCACGTGCGGGTCAGCGTCTCTGACCGTTGCCAGGATGCTGGTCAGCCCGGAGTTCGGCCAGTGGATCGTCAACGGCGTCGACCCCAAGGGCGGCCCTGTCGACACCCGTTCGGAGGCCGAACGTTTCGCCGAGCATGAGCGAGAGGTGATGGACCGCACCAACGGGATTCGCGCCGCAGGGGGGAAGCTCAACGTCCCGTGGCCACGCGCGTTGGGCACTCCGCCCTGGGGAGCGGAGAAGGAGCTGGAGTACGGCGCGGCCCGGCCGGGGGCGGCATACGAGATGCGGTTGGTGCGGCTGGGCTCCAATGACGCCCTGCGTGACGCGTACCGGGACGTGGCGCGCCTCGTCCGCGATGGGCTGCCTGCGTTGCTCTACATCGGAAACGCCTGGACGCCCCGTCACGTCACGCTCGTGCTGCCCGCCGCGGGAACCTCCGACTCTCACGGCGACGGTGGAGGCGGCGGTGGAGGCGATGGCGGAGGCGACGATCACGGCGAGCTCGACGTCTACGACCCCGCGACCGGTTCGGTGACAGAGCTCGATCCGGAGAGGTTCGCGAGTCGCGCCCTCGGCATCGCCGGCTGGAACGTCCCCTGGATCACCGTGCAGCCCCACCCACTTTCTGCACCGAACACCGCGTAGGTACCGTTTCGGTGCCTCTGGAGGCCAGAAACGGTACTTACGCGGTGTTCGGTCGGTTAAGGCTTGGGCTTGGGCTCGAGCGGCGCCAAGACGATGTCGCGGACCTCGAAGGTGTCTGCGGGCTGGTAGTCCAGGTCGGTGATCCGACCGGCTGCCCTGAGGTCCTCGGCTGCCAGCCGAATCCGCTCGAGCATGCCGACCGGTCCGGTCAGCACGGCCCGCTCCACATCGGCTTTCATGCCGACCTTGGCCTCGGACTTGGCCTTGCGGACACCGGCGAGCGCAGCACCGACCGCCCCAAGAATGGCTGGATCGGCTTGCGCCGCAACGATATCCAGCTCGGTCGACAGGGGCCATGGGGCACGGTGGATCGAACCCTCATGCCACCAGGACCACACCTCTTCGGTGGCATAGGGCAGGATCGGCGCGAGCAGTCTGAGCAGGACATCGAGGGCGATCCGCAACGATGCCCGGGCTGACGCAGCGGCTGCGTCGCCCTGCCCGCCATAGGCACGCTCCTTGACCAGCTCGAGGTAGTCGTCGCAGAAGGTCCAGAAGAACGCTTCGGTGTCCTCGAGCGCGCGGGTGTGGTCGTAGGCGTCAAAACCCTTGGTGGCCTTGGCGATCACGTCGGCGAGGCCAGCGAGCATGGCACGGTCGATGGGCAGGGTGACGGCCTCGGCGAGATCGCCGTCGACCTCACCGAAGGAGAGCGCGAACTTGCTGGCGTTGAGGACCTTGATCGCCAGCCGGCGCCCCACCTTCATCTGACCGGTGTCGTACGCGGCGTCGGTGCCCAGGCGCGCGGCGGCAGCCCAGTAGCGCACCGCGTCGGCACCGTGCTGCACCACGACGTCCTCAGGCGTCTCGGCGTTGCCCTTGGACTTGGACATCTTCTTGCGGTCCGGGTCGAGGATCCAGCCGCTGATAGCGGCGTGCTTCCACGGGATCGAGTTGTGCTCAAGGTGGGCGCGGACGACCGTGGAGAAGAGCCAGGTTCGGATGATGTCCTGGCCCTGAGGGCGGAGGTCCATCGGGAAGATGGTGTCGAACAGCTCGGTGTCGCTACGCCAGCCGGCCGCGATCTGCGGGCTGAGCGAGGACGTCGCCCAGGTGTCCATGACATCCGGGTCGCCGATGAACCCGCCGGCCTGGCCACGCTGCGACGCCGAGTAGCCGGGCGGGACGTCGGCGAACGGGTCCACCGGAAGCTGCTCGACGCTGGGCACGATCGGGTGATCGTGGTCAGGCTCGCCCTCGGCGTCCAGGGGGTACCAGAGCGGGATCGCGCAGCCGAAGAAGCGCTGACGGCTGATCAGCCAGTCGCCGTTGAGCCCATTGACCCAGTTCTCGTAGCGCGTGCGCATGAACTCGGGGTGGAAGTCGATCTCCTTGCCGCGCGCGATCAGCGCAGCCCGGAGGTCGTCGTCACGACCGCCGTTGCGGATGTACCACTGCCGGGAGGCGACGATCTCGAGCGGCTTGTCGCCCTTCTCGATGGAGTTGGCCTTGCGCCGCGTCGGGGTCGGCTCGCCGTCTAGATCGCCCGAGACGCGCAGGGCCTCGACCACGGCGACACGCGCGGCGAAGGTCGTCTTGCCGGCGAACTCGGCGAAGAGCGACTGTCCCGCTTCGGTCGGGAGCCAGTCCGGAGTCTCCGCCTGGATCCGGCCGTTGCGCTGGATGATCGACCGGGTCGGCAGCTGCAGCTCGCGCCACCACTGCACGTCGGTGAGGTCGCCGAAGGTGCAGCACATCGCGATGCCGGACCCCTTGTCCGGTTCGGCGAGGTAGTG
>JBBRHF010000276.1:0-2965 GCA_038223055.1 Actinomycetes bacterium
GGGGGGGGGCGGGGGGGGGGGGGGCGGGGGGGGGGGGGGGGGGCCCCAAGGGCAGGCGACATCGGGCTCTCCGCCGCCTGCGAGGTGAGCTGTCGGGTTCGGGCTGGAGTTGCCCGGCCGCTGGCGCGGCTTCACCCCAAGGGCGCCTCGTCGGCGCCCGCTGTGGTTCCCCCACCCCTGCCGTGGACGTGGACACTGCACCGCCGGCAGGGCTCGGCGTAGCGGCGAGCGGGCCGCGCCGCTGCGCGACCGCGGCCAGGCTAGCCCCATCGCGACCGGCTCGTCAGCACCCGTTCCGGATCTTGGTCGTCGGGCTTGGGTTGGCGTCTGCGCGAAGGCACCATGGACAGGTGAGAACCGGGCACGGGATCAGGCAGCGGGCGGGCTGCTGCGTCGCGCTCATCGGGCTGCTCGCCGCTCCCGGGTGCTCCGGCGCCTCAAGAGCCGAGCCCCCGGCCGCTCGACCAGCGCAGCAAAGCGTCGCGCCCAACAGCACCACGACCTCTGGCACCAACACGAACAGCGCCAGCACCACCACCACCACCAGCACCACCAGCACCACCAGCCCCAGCACCAGCACCAGCACCAGCCCCAGCACCAGCACATCCGGGCCGCTACCACCGGCGTCGCCCGCCGACCCCGTCTCGCTGCCCGCCATGATGGCGAAAAGCTACGACGGGAGGGCGCTGCGCATCGGTCGTGTTCTGGGCCGCACACCGGCGTACACGCGGTTCGCGGTCACCTACCGCAGCGGCCGGCTGACTATCTCCGGCGTCATGAACGTGCCCACCGGAAGCGGCCCGTTCCCGGTGCTCGTCCTGTGCCACGGCTATATCGACCCAGCAGTCTATACGACCGGCCGGGGGCTCAAGCGGGAGCAGGACTATCTGGCCCGGCGGGGCTATGTTGTGCTGCACACCGACTACCGCAACCACGCGGGATCCGATGACGACCCGGTCGCCGACGTGGACCTGCGGCTGGGCTACACCGAGGACGCGATCAACGCAGTCGAGGCCGTCAGGAGATCCACGCTGCCCTACCTCGACCGCGGGCGGGTCGGGCTGCTCGGCCGGTCGATGGGCGGTGGGGTCGTGCTCAACGCCCTGGTTGTGCGGCCCGATCTCGTAGACGCAGCCGTCGTGTTCGCGCCGGTGAGCTCGAACGCGGCGGACAACTTCGAGCGGTGGATCCGGCGCGATCCGAGCCGCCGAGGGCTGGCTCGGCGCATCATCGCCGCGCACGGCTCGCCGGAGCGTGCCCCGGCGTTCTGGCGCGCCGCGTCGCCGGTGACCTACCTCGGGCGGGTGCGGGCGCCCTTGCTGATGCACCACGGCACCGCCGATCAGACCTGCCCTCCGCGCTGGAGCCGGGCCACCTACGCGGCGCTGCGCGAGCGTGGCAAGGACGTCACGCTGCACGCCTACCCGGGCGAGGGGCACGCCTTCGGTGCCGCCTGGGCGCTGGCCATGCGGCGCACGGTCGCCTTCCTGGATCGGCTGCTGGCGTGACCGTCGCCGACCCCCATGCACCACGTACGCCGACCAGCGCCCGGACGCTGCTGCGCGCCGAAGTTGCCGTCGTCCTCGGCCTCGCCGTCGGCCTCGCCGCCCTGCGCTCGGTGCTCAACTTCATCGCCGCCGCCCAGGCCCCCGGCGGCCTCGCCACCCGCTCGACGACCCTGAACCGCTCACTCGCCCCCGACCACCCGTGGGTCGACCTGGGTCTGCAACTGGTCTTCGTGCTGGGCCTGCTGCTGCCCCCCACACTCGTCGTCGTCCTGGCCGGGCACGCCCGAGAACCGTTGCGCTCGTTCGGGGTACGCACCGACCGGTGGCGCCGCGACGTCGCCCTTGGCGTGGGCGCGGCCGCCGGGATCGGGGGCGTGGGCCTGGCCGGTTACCTCGTGGGGCACGCGGCGGGGCTGAGCTTGACCGTGGTGCCGACCGGGCTGCCGGACGTGTGGTGGCGGATCCCGGTGCTGGTCCTGTCCGCGGTCGCCAACGCGACCCTCGAGGAGGTCGTGCTGGTGGGCTACCTGCTGCGCCGAGGCGACCAGCTCGGCTGGTCGCCACGACGAGCCGTGGCGACCAGTGCCGTGCTGCGCGGCGGCTATCACCTCTATCAAGGCCTGCCCGGCTGCCTCGGCAATGCCGCGATGGGAGTGATCTTCGCGCGTTATTTCCAGCGATCCGGGCGGATCGGGCCGCTGCTGGTGGCTCACGCGCTGATCGACGTGGTGGCCTTCGTCGGCTACCTGCTGCTCGCCGGGCATGTCAACTGGCTGCCCACCTGAGCCTCCGCCGCCGGCCTCGGGTGCGAGCCCTCAGCGGACGGCGAGCACCAACCGGTGGCGCAGGTCGGCGCCGGCGAAGGTGAGCGGCCGGTCTGGCCCGGGGAACTCGAACCGCCCGACCGTTCCCTCGTCGATGTGCAGCGACACCCACACCGGCCCGCTGCGCACCTTGCGCGCCCAGGTCACGGTGGCGACGTCGTCGTGAACGCCGTTGTCCCGGTGCACCCGGCCGAGCACCGCCCCCGGCCGGCCACCCTGATCGGTCCGCACCACGACCCAGCCGGGAGCGCCGTCGATCTCGGCCGAGCCGATCAGGTGGCGACCGTCGGACACCTGGTCGATGAACCCGAGGTTTCCCTGGACGATGCCGGGTGGCACCTCCGGGGCCGTATCCGTGGGGCCGCCGGTCGTTCCGGAGTGCGCACCGTGCCCCGCGGGCGCTGACGTCGTGGGGCCGGCAACCGTGGGGCCGGCAACCGTGGGGCTGGCAACCGTGGGGCCGGCAACGGATGTGGGCGCCGCGGCCGGAGGCGTTGTCGTGCCTCCGGACCCGCACCCGGCCAGTCCGAGCACAGTGACCGCGCACAGCCCTACCGCACCCAGCCGTGCCGCCGACAAACGTGGCGCGGCCACACGTCGCGCCGTGCGCGCGTCGCCCATCGGTCACCCCCT
>JBBRHF010000277.1:0-2835 GCA_038223055.1 Actinomycetes bacterium
GAGGTCGGCCAGGCTCTGCTGCTCTACCGCGCCCTCCCCCCGGCCGTGGTCGACCTGCCCGCGTGGTGGCAACGCCGAGACGCCGACACCTTCCGCGCCTCCCTGCAATGGGCCCAGCACCGCGTCGTGGACAGCGCATGAGCCAGGACCCCTGGACCCCGCCGGTCGAGCCGCTGGACCCGGTCCTGCTCGCCGAAACCCTCGCCGCAATGTCGGACCGGCTCGCCGCCCAAGAAGACCTCCTCGCCGCCCTGGTCGAACGCCTCGACCGCGACGAAACCCCCGCCGGGCGCTGGACCTGGCGACACCTCACCCCGGCCCAATCCGAGGCGCTGCAAGCCGAACTCACCGACTGGGTCCAGTGGCTCGTGCGGCGCTACCAGCTCGACCACACCCGCAACCAGATCCCGCCCTGCTGGGCGCAGCACCCCGTCGCCGTCGAAGAACTCACCGCACTCATGGTGTCCTGGAAAGCCGCCTACAGCGGGCCGAACCGGCCCCCCAGCGACAACCTCATCGCCTGGCACGACCGCTGGCTGTGGCCCTGCCTCACCCGCATCAACGAAGCACTCCAAGTCTGGAACGGATGCCGAGCCGGACAGCACAGGGACGGACGGCCAGCAGCGCAAGGATCGAGGACAGGGGATTGCCCCCCGGCTTGAGGCTCAGGAAACGGCGCCCGAGACGGGTCACAACATGTCGTGGTCGTGGTCGTGGGAAGACTCGGTATGGCGGCGCGGGCAACAACTCGCCGACGCGGCCCATCTACCGGAGCAGCTCCCGGACCTGGCTGCGCAGAGAGGCGGGGCGCAGGGCCGTCATCCGCCACACTTCGTCCTCATCAATATCGGGCAACCGGCGGTGCGCGAGCTTGTTCCGCAGCTGATACAGCCGCGCCCACGGCTGGTCACCCTGCGGGTCAGCCCCGGTTAGCCGGGCGTAGGCGAGCGCTTCGTTGCCGACTGCGATCCACAGCCGGTGAATCACCCATCGAAGGTAGTCATCGGTCTCAAACTGGTCCCGGTCGGCGCCGGCGGCCAGCGCCTCAATCCGAGCGAGGAGGGCGTCAAGTTCGAGGAGGGCATGCCGGTCGGCTCGGACCTCACCAGCGTTCACACCGGCTGGGCGGCCAAGAGATCCGGACTCACGTGCGGCTTGCCCAACACCCGGTCAGAGAACAGGCCGATCTCTGCGCCGAGCAAGGCTCGGGCGGCGATCTCGAAGTCGGCCGTGTCCAGGGCGTCCATCTCCTCCGCGACGTGTCCGACGAGCCGGCCCGGCGAGGCGAACCGGAGCTCGCTGATGCCGTGATCAGCCGCTAGCGTCCGCAGTTCGTCGCCACGGCCTCGGACTGTTGCCTCATCGGCCGGAGGCAACAGCGACGGCTCGATCGCAGAGTTGCTCACGACTCCCATGCTAGTGGGCTGCGGCAAGCTGAAGCCGTCCCCCAGGAAAATCCGGGCGAGCGTCGAACTCATCCAATAGGTCGTGCGCTTTGCCGGTGCCCGACTCGCAGCCATTTCCGACACCACGCGGTAATTCGACTTGGCGAGCCGCCTCGGAGACTCACGGAACCTCGCACCGTTGGCGGGCGCTCGTTTCGGACGACCTTCCTCGTCGTCGGCGACACAGGGCGATCCCAATACGACACAAGATCACGAAGCCAGGCGGTCCGGGGCCTGCCATCGACCGATGTCAGAACCATGCGAGTTCACCGCTGGACGTGACACCGCGGGCTTCCTACGGCGACACCGTGCCCCGCACCGCGCGTGCCAGGAGAACCGCCGACGACGCTTCTGCATGTGACGATGGGGGCTCTGTCGCGAAGGTAGGCCTCGCGTGCCAACCGGCGGCAGCGGTCCAGTTTGCGGCGGCGTCGTACCCGGTTCGAATCGTGGTGACATCGGTGAGGGTGACCGGGACGTAGCGACCGCGGATGCGTGCCTGGACGCGTTCCGGCGTGACTTCCACGGTCCTTGCCGGGACGTAGAGCCCGCCCGTGGTGGTCGCGAGCCGGGTGACGGCACCCACGTGGGCGAGGGCGATGTCGGTGACGTCACCGAGGGCGGCGCGCACGACGGGTGTCGCGGCGGCGATGTCGACCCGGCCGGCCAGGACGCTGGGGGTGACCCAGGCCCCGGACGTGTCGCGGGTCAGTTCCCGGATCGTGGCTTGCAGCGTGAGCGAGGCGTCGACGAAGTCGGGGGCGCCTCGTACGCCGGTGGTGAACCGGGTCCACCCGTCAGTGACCGCGGACCAGGCCGCGCCGGCACGTTGCAGCAGCTCAAGGGCGCGCCGGCCTTGTTCTGGGCTGGTGAGCCCGGTGACGATCGCGGCGTCGATGACGGCCGCGTTGATGGCGATGATCTGGCGTGCCTCGATGGTCGCCCGGAGCAGTTCGGCGCTGGACACGGCCGGGCGGGTCGCGGCATCCAGGCTGACCCGGCGCCAGTCCGCGAGCGCGACCTGGAACCGGCCGAGCAGGTCGGTCGGGTCGAGCAGCTCGATGGTGGGCACCCGGATGTCATCGAGCGGGCCGCTCGTCGGCCGCGTCGGGGTATCGCGTCCCCCGGCGGTGTCGACGACGTCCGCCGCGGCGCGGCGAACGGTGAACAGCGGTGCCGCCCGCGCGGAGAGGCCTGCCCGAGTGTTGGGGTGGGTGTCGGGTCGCTGCGGGTGGGCCCTGCCGGCGCCGCGGATGGTGATGTCAGCCCCAGCCAGCACGATCTCCGCGGCTCGGGTGATGCCGGCGGCGCGGGCAGCGTCGGACCGGGCGGCGTCGCGGTGAGCCTCCCCGGGGCGCTCTTGCGCGCACACGATGACCTCGGCCGCGGC
>JBBRHF010000278.1:0-2788 GCA_038223055.1 Actinomycetes bacterium
GGTGTGTCGGTGATCGACTTGCGGTGCCGACGGGTGTATTACCTAAACATGGCCTCAGTGCAGCCGAAGGTGATCAACGGGAAGACCTACTACTACCTGGTCGAGTCCGCCCGGGTGGGCGGCAAACCGCGGATCGTGTCCCAGCGCTACCTGGGTTCCACGGCGGACATCACCGCGGCGCTGGACGGGGCGACCGAGACCCCGGCGCGGACCCGGCACCTGGGTTTCGGGGACCTGGCCGCGGTGTGCGCGATGCTCCAGCGGCTGGGCTACGCCGGGATCGTGGACGAGGTGGTCGGGCCCCGACGCTCCGACGCCGCCGCCGGCGTGGGCACCTACCTGGAGTTGGCGTGCGCGAACCGGGTGGTGGCCCCCCGCTCGAAGTTGGCGTTCGCCGACTGGTGGGACACCACCGCCGGGGACCGGTGGGTCAAGGTGCCGGCCGCGGCGCTGGACCACCGCAGGTTCTGGGACGCGATGCACCAGGTGGACACCGCCGCGCTGGTCGACACCGAGCGTCGCCTCGCGCTGTCGATGGCCACCGAGTTCGACCTCGGGTTGTCCTCGATGGCCCTGGACATGACCAACTTCGCCACCTTCATCGACTCCGCCAACGACCGGGCCCCGATCGCCCAACGCGGCCACACCAAACAGAAACGCACCGACCTGCGCCTGGTCGGGCTGGGCATGGTCGTCACCCGCGACGGCGGGGTGCCCCTGGTCGGGCACGCCTACCCGGGCAACCGCCCCGACGTCGCGGTGTTCACCGCGGTCATCGACGAGCTGGTCACCCGCTACCGCGGGATGGCCGCCGCGGACACCGAGCTGACCGTGGTCTTCGACGCCGGGCAGAACTCCGCCACCAACTTCGCCCACCTGGGCCAGGTCGGCCTGCACTTCGTCGGCTCGCTTCCACCCAGCGACTACCCCGACCTGCTCGCCATCCCGGCGCGGCGGCGCACCGTGGTCGACGCGGACACCTACGGCGGGCTCACCGCGTATGAGACCACCGTGGACGCGCTCGGGGCGACCCGCCGGGTCCTGCTCACCCACTCCCCGAACTTGCACGCCAAACAAGCCCGCGGGTTCGACCAGACCCTGGCCAAAGCCACCCGAGCCCTGAGCGAGATCGCCCGGGTCCTCGCCGGCGGCAAAGGCCGCCGCGACCGCAGCGCCCTGGACGCGGAGATCACCCGGATCCTGCGACCCCGCTGGCTGACCCGGGTCCTCACCGTCACCATCACCGGGCAGGAACCCACCAACATGCGCCTGACCTGGAAGGTGAACGCCGCCGCCCGCAAGGCCCTGGAAGCCGAACTGTTCGGCAAACGCCTCCTGGTCACCGACCGCGACACCTGGACCGTGGCCGAGGTCGTCGCCGGCTACCGCTCCCAGTCCGACGCCGAAGCCGGCTTCCGACAACTCAAAGACCCCAAGATCGTCAGCTTCTCCCCGATGTGGCACTGGACCGACGCCCACATCCGGGTCCACCTGTCCTACTGCGTCACCGCCCTGGCCGTGGCCCACCTGATGCGCCGCGAAGCCGCCCACGCCGGCATCAACCTCAGCGTGCGCGAACTGCTCGCCCACCTCGCCGGCATCCAGGAAACCGTCCTGCTCTACCCCTCCACCGGAGGCCGACCCCGAGCCCGCCGCATGACCACCGAGATGAACCCCACCCAACAACGACTGTTCGACCTGTTCGGCCTCGACCGCTACACCCCCACCCGATGACCAGTTAGGTAATACACCCAGCCACCCCGAAAGCAGCCCCGACCAGCGGAAACACACTCAAGATCGAACTACCCAGGAAGGTCCCGCTAGTGGCCGCAGTCGTCGGCAACGCATTCGTCGGCCGCGAGTCGATGCGCTGGTTCGCCGGCCTGAGACGCCCGGCGATGCAGGTTCGCTGCCGGCTTTCATGGCGATCGGCGCCGTCTACTACGTGCTGATGGGCGTGGTCCTGCACCGGGCTAAGGCGACCGAGAATGTGGCACTGCGGAATCGGGCTACGTCGTGCTGCTCGGCAACGAAGCCTGGAACTCTGCATTGATCGGTCGACGCAGCACGGCCGCGGGACTTGCAGGGATGCTCGCCGTCCTTCCCCCGGTGCTGTCGATGGGGCGCCAGGCCCGGGGCGACCACATGGCGCATCGTGCGGCTGTCGTCTACGCGCTCTGGGTCGTGGAATATGACCTGCCTTGGGCCTATCGGCTCTGGCGACTCACCCGGGTGAGGAGCGCCCTCGATCTGGGTGACTCTGTGCTCGAGGCGCTCGCTGCGGAGCGAGCGGGATCCTGCTAAACCACCTGGCAGCCACGTCCCCGGCGGGCGCTCTCCATCCCGCGCCAGCCGGGTGCAAGCAAGGGCTGAGTGCTCTTTCGGTCCCACTCAGGGTGTCCGGGACCCCCTTCCCATCGTGAGGTCCATACGCTACCGTATGGGAATCTCCATACGGAGGCGTACAGAAGGAGGATCTCATGACCGCAGCGCACGGGCACCGCTCGCCCACCCCCATGCGGGAACGGCTGCGCCGGTCGGGGGATCCTGACCGCATCTTCACCGCGGCGTTGGGGGTGGCGAAGGCGGCCGGGTTGGTGGGGCGTAAGCGGGCGCTGGACTCGACCCCGCTCTATGAACGCGGTCGCCACGATGGACACGGTGACCTTGATCCGGTCCGCGATCCGGGGTCTGCTGCGGGTCGCCGACGGTGAGCTTGAGGGGCAGCTGCGGGCTGTGTTGGCCGGTGAGGATGACTACGCCAGCGCGGCCAAGCCGATCATCGACT
>JBBRHF010000279.1:0-2741 GCA_038223055.1 Actinomycetes bacterium
GTTTTGGTGGGGTTGGGTTTGGCCTCGGGGGGGGGGGGCCGGGGGGGCGGGCAGCCCGCGCCGGATTACGGGGCCGACGGTCGAGACCAGGACGTCGCCGGGCCCGACCAGCCGCCGGACCTGGGCCTCGTCGGTCGCGTCCGCAACGGCGATCTCGACCACGGCCCCCTCGCGGCGTTCGACGACCTGCTCGGCCACCCCGGACAGCCGACGCTCGTCGCGTCCGGCCAGCACGACGGTGATGCCCTCGGCCGCGCGACCGACGAGGGCCGCTGCGGTCAGCTTGCCGGTGTAGCCGGTGGCCCCGAACACGACGATGCGCATCAGGTCACCCTAGGCGCACCGACGCTGGGCGTTGGGGGCACCTACGCTGGGCGGGCGATGCGACGGACCCGCGGCACCCCATGGCCGGACGAGCGGCTGGTGGCGCGACGCCGCGCCGCCGTACCCGCCATCACCTACCCGCCCGAGCTGCCGATCAGCCAGCACCGCGAAGAGATCGCGACGACTATCCGGGATCACCAGGTCGTCATCGTCGCCGGTGAGACCGGGTCGGGAAAGACGACGCAGCTGCCCAAGATCTGCCTCGAGCTGGGGCGCGGCGTGGCCGGCCTGATCGGGCACACCCAGCCCAGGCGGCTGGCGGCGCGCACGGTCGCCGACCGCATCGCCGAGGAGCTCGCCACGCCGCTCGGCGGCGTCGTCGGCTACACGATCCGGTTCAACGACAGGGTCGGCGATGACACGCTCGTCAAGCTGATGACCGACGGGATCCTGCTGGCCGAGATCCAGCGCGACCGCGAGCTGCGCCGCTACGACACGCTGATCATCGACGAGGCGCACGAGCGCAGCCTGAACATCGACTTCATCCTCGGCTACCTCAAGGGCCTGTTGCCCCGCCGACCGGACCTCAAGGTCGTCATCACCTCCGCGACGATCGACCCGCAACGGTTCTCCGAGCATTTCGACGGCGCACCGGTCGTGGAGGTGTCCGGGCGCACCTACCCGGTGGAGGTGCGCTACCGGCCGCTGGTGGAGGAGGGCGCGGACGAGGATGAGCCCGGCGGCGACGAGGCGCGCGACCAGATCCAGGCGATCCTCGATGCCGTGGACGAGCTCGCCGCCGAGGGTCCCGGTGACGTGCTGGTCTTCCTGAGCGGGGAGCGCGAGATCCGCGACACGGCCGACGCGCTGGTGCGGCACACGGCCGGGCGAACGGACCCGGGCCGCTCCGGCAGTTCCGGCAGTTCCGGCAGTTCCGGCAGTTCCGGCAGCACCGGCCGCTCCGCCAGCACTGGCCCGCCTGTCGAGGTGGTCCCGCTCTACGCCCGGCTCGCCAGCGCCGAGCAGCACCGGGTCTTCGCGCCGCATGCCGGGCGGCGGATCGTGCTCGCCACCAACGTCGCGGAGACCTCCCTGACGGTGCCTGGCATCCGCTACGTCGTGGACCCCGGCACCGCCCGGATCTCGCGCTACAGCCACCGCCTCAAGGTGCAGCGGCTGCCGATCGAGGCGATCTCGCAGGCGTCGGCCAATCAGCGCATGGGCCGTTGCGGACGGACGTCTGACGGCATCTGCATCCGGCTCTATGCCGAGGACGACTTCCTCGCCCGACCGGAGTTCACCGAGCCCGAGATCCTGCGCACGAACCTCGCCTCTGTCATCCTCGCCATGACCGCTCTCGGGATCGGTGACATCGCCGCCTTTCCCTTCGTCGAGCCGCCGGACCGGCGCAACATCAAGGACGGCGTGCAGCTGCTCGAGGAGCTCGGCGCTCTCGACGCCACTGTCACCGACCCGCGCAAGCGCCTGACTCCGGTGGGCCGCAAGCTCGCCCAGTTGCCGGTCGACCCGCGCCTGGCCCGAATGGTGCTCGAGGCCGGCGTCAACGGCTGCGCCCGCGAGGTCATGGTGATCGCGGCCGCGCTCTCGATCCAGGACCCGCGCGAACGGCCGGCGGACAAACAGCAGGCCGCCGACGAACGCCACAAGCGTTTCGCCGACGACACCTCGGACTTCCTGGCCTATCTGAACCTGTGGAACTACCTGCAGGAGCAGCAGAAAGCGTTGTCCTCCAGCGCTTTCCGCCGCCTGTGCAAGGCGGAGTTCCTGCACTACCTTCGCGTTCGAGAATGGCAGGACCTGGTCGCGCAGCTGCGGTCGGTGGGCCGCTCGATCGGCGTACGGCCGGAGGACTCCCCCGCGCCGCCGCAGCAGGTGCACCGGACCCTGCTCGCCGGCCTGCTCTCTCACGTCGGTCTGTGGGACCCCTCCAGGCGGGAGTACGCCGGCGCGCGCGGTGCCCGGTTCGCCCCCTGGCCCGGCTCGGCGCTGCGCCGCAAGCCGCCGCCGTGGGTGATGGCTGGTGAGCTGGTGGAGACCTCGCGGCTGTGGGGCCGCGACCTCGCCCGGATCGAGCCCGAGTGGGCCGAGTCGCTGGCCGAGCACCTGGTGCGGCGCAGCTACAGCGAACCGCATTGGTCGACCAAGCACGCCGCCGTGATGGCCTATGAGAAGGTCACGCTCTACGGCGTTCCCCTGGTCGCCGCCCGCCGGATCGCCTACGGCCGGATCGACCCCGAGGTCTCGCGCGATCTGTTCATCCGGCACGCGCTCGTGCAGGGCGAGTGGCGCACGCATCACCAGTTCTTCCACGACAACAGGGCACTGCTGGCCGAGGTCGAGGAGCTCGAGCATCGGGCCCGGCGCTGTGACATTCTCGTCGACGACGAGGACCTGTT
>JBBRHF010000280.1:0-2712 GCA_038223055.1 Actinomycetes bacterium
CGCGGTTGTCCTGTCTCCCCCGAAATGGTGTGGACCCGGGCCGCGGCGGGGTCGGGGGGTTAACCCCGGGTGACCTCCGCCACCGGTCTGGCACAGCCCGGAGTCGATGTTGCTTGCCGCGCTGGCGCGACACGACCCTCGTGGCACCGTATCGTCGTGCCGTGCTTGCGACCCTCGGGACGGCCTCCGGGATCCACGTGCACGCGTGTTCACCGGTGCGGGGGTGGCCGTTCTCGGTGGGCTAGCTGATCCGGGACGACTCGGGTGCCTGGGCGTCGCTCACCGCCCACCATCGCACTGCTGGGCTGGCTTGGCGGACCGTGGGTCCTCGCCGCCTTCTCGGCGCTGGCGTTTCTCGGCTACTGGAAGGCGTGGCGCGGCGGACTGGTGATCTCCCGGTGCTTCCGCTCACGCCAGCGCCGATCGTCCTCGACCTTGGCCGCGTCCACCGGCCAGGCCGTGCACCGAACCGACTTGTGGTCGCACCAGTCGCACAGCCGGCCGGGGCTGGGCCGCCAGTCGTCCTCGTCGGTGGCGCGCTGGATCGCGGCCCACACCGCGGCCACCTTGCGCTCGGTGGCCCGCAGGTCGGCCTCGTCGGGCTCGTAGCGCAGGATCTCGCCGCTGCCGAGATAGAGCAGTTGGAGCAGGCGCGGCACCTCGCCTCGCAGTCGCCACAGGACCAGCGCGTAGAAGCGCATCTGGAACAGTGCCCTGGCCTCGAAGCCCTCGCCGGGTGCGCGGCCGGTCTTGTAGTCGACCACCCGCACGGCGCCGCCGGGCGCGACATCGATGCGGTCGACATAGCCCCGCAGCCGCAGCCCGGACTCGAGATCGCACTCGACATAGAGCTCGCGGTCGGCGGGCTCGAGGCGGGTCGGGTCCTCGAGAGCGAAATAGGCCCCGAGCAGGCGGTGGGCACCGGAGAGCCACTCCGCGCGGGCACCGTCGCCGTCGAACATCTCGGCGAGGCCGGGCTCGGCCTGGAGCAGCCGCTCCCAACCCGGCCCGAGCATCGATCCGGCCCGCTCGGGGGTGCGCTCGGCGGCGGGCAGGTCGAACAGACGCTCCAGCACCCCATGGATCAACGTGCCGCGCGTGGCCGCACAGCTGGGCCGCTCGGCCAGCCCGTCGATGACCCGGAACCGGTAGCGCAGCGGGCAGGCCAGGAAGTCGGCAGCCCGGGACGGGGACAGCGAAGCCGCCCGGGCCGCGAGGGTCTCGGCCGGCGGGGTCGGAGCGCGGAAGGTCATGACCCGACTGTAGGTCGGGGGTCGGACAGCGCAGTCCCGCGCACAGGCGGGGCACCTAGCATCGGGGTGTGGACAAACCCAGCGGCCTGCTGATCGCCCGCCCCTTCGGCGTACCGGTCTATCTCACGCCGACCTGGTTTCTCATAGCCGCGCTGATCACCTACGGTTTCGCCGGTGCCGTGGAGAACACCGTTCCCGACATCGGGCCGTGGAAGTACGCCGTGTCGCTCACCTACGCGCTGCTGCTCTACGCCTCTGTGTTCGTGCACGAGCTGAGCCACACGGTGGTGGCGCTGCGGGCCGGGCTGCCGGTGCGCCGGATCAGCCTCTATCTGCTCGGCGGGGTCTCCGAGATCGAGAAGCCAGCCAAGACCCCGGGAGTCGAAGCCTGGATCGCGGCGGCCGGCCCGCTCGTGTCCCTGCTGCTCGGTGCCGGCGGCTTCGCCGTCTCGCAGGCCCTCGAGCCCGGCACCGTCGGGCGCCTGCTGGCGGGTGCCCTGATGTTCAGCAACCTGGTCGTCGGGGTGTTCAACCTGTTGCCCGGGTTGCCCCTCGACGGTGGCCGGGTGCTGTCGGCCGCCGTCTGGAAGCTGACGGGTCGCCGCAACACCGGCTCGATCGTGGCCGGCTGGTTGGGCCGCGGGGTCGCGGTCCTGGTCCTGTTCCTGCCCGCGCTGATCGCCATGGCCTTGGGTCGCTCGCCCGATGTCATCGACCTGGTCTGGGGCGGTCTGCTCGCGTCGTTCATCTGGGCCGGTGCCAGCCAGGAGCTGGCCAGCGCCACCCTGCGCGAACGCATCCCGTCGCTCTCGGCGCGTGCGTTGACCCGCAGCGCGGCGCTCGTGACAGCCGACCTGCCACTGGCCGAGGCGCTGCGCCGGGCGGGGGCCGTGGGCGCCGAGTGCCTCGTGGTGGTCGATGGCGACGGAACCCCTGTCGCGCTGGTCCACCGGGCTGCCGTCCTGGCCACCCCGGACGAACGCCGGCCCTGGGTGCCGGTGGGCGACGTGTCCCGTCGCCTGCAGCCGGGCATGTCGATCTCCGCGGACCTCGACGGGGAACAGCTCGTCACGGCCATCACCGCGGTGCCGGCCAGCGAGTTCCTCGTCCTCGACAGATCGGGTGCGATCCTCGGCGTGCTCGCCGTCTCCGACGTCGAACGCGCGGTCGCCGCCAAGATCTGAGGGGACCGCTGCCCTCGTGACGTCGGCCTAGACTCGCCCACTATGTCCGCACCGTCCGAGCCCACCGGGGCGCCGCCGTCCGAGCCCACCGGGGCGCCGCCGCCCGGCCCCACCGGGGCGGCACACCGGCGCGGCCCCCTCGGTGCCGGTGACCGGGTGCAGCTGACCGACCCCAAGGGGCGGATGCACACCATCACGCTCACGCCCGGCAAGGAGTTCCACACCCACCGGGGCGCGCTGGCGCACGACGAGCTGATCGGGCGCTCGGAGGGGAC
>JBBRHF010000281.1:0-2571 GCA_038223055.1 Actinomycetes bacterium
GGCGAGGCGAAGCTCACGAGCACCAACAGCTGCGGCCAGCCGGTGCACCAGGTCCTGACGGACTACCAGGGCCGCGCGAACGGCGGCGACGGCTGGCTTCGTTACTACACGTTCAAGCCCGCCTCCAACGCGATCGATGCCTACACCTACCGCGTGGCCCACGACACTGTGGCGGCCCAGTACGAGACGGACACCACCAGCCAGTTCTCGCTGGCGTGGGCGGCCGACACCGCAGCGCCCGACGACTTCACGGAGATCGGAATGTCCCCGGTGTCGGGCGGCTCCGCGTCGATCGCATGGCCTGGTCTCGTGAGCGAGACCGAATACGAGTGGTACGCGGTCGCGAGTGACGGGACGGCCGCGACGCCGAGCGCGACCTGGTCGTTCATGACAGCCGCGGCAGGTGCGACCACCTACACCCTCTCGGGCAAGGTCACCGGCAACGGCGGGGCACCCCTGCCGGGTGCCTACGTCGTCATCTACGAGGCCGCCAGCCCGACCTGGGTGACGACCCTCGCCACCAACGGCAGCGGGGACTACGGCGTGACCCTGCCGGCCGGCAGCTACAAGATCCGCATCCAGCCCAACACCGCGGGCTACGCCGACTACTGGCACGGCGGCGCAGGCTATGACGACGCGAGCACCATCGCCCTCACCGCCAACACCGTCCTCAACTTCAGCGCGACCGGGCAGGCCGGCGACCCGACCCTGGTCGGCTACTGGACGATGGACGAGACGAGCGGCACGATCGCCGCCGACACCGGCTCTGCACCTGCCAACGACGCGACACTCGCGGGCCCAACCTCGGTCGCCGGCAAAGTCGGCAACGCGCGCCTGTTCAATGGCACCAGCCAGTACGCGTGGACCGCCAACGAGGCTTCCCTCAACGTCACCGGCGCCATCACGATGGCGGCCTGGATCAAGCCGGAGAAGGCGGACACCCAGGATCTGATCGCAAAGGAGAGTGGCAGCGGCAACGGTTATCAGCTCTCGCTGGCCGCGCCAAGCAGCACCGGCAAGGTCTTCGTCCGCTTCAACAACAACGCCAGCTACCGGCTCGACTCCAGCACCACGTATGCGAGCAACGGCATCACGTGGATCCATGTGGCCGCCACGTACGACGGCACCACGATCAAGATCTACTACAACGGCGCGCTCGATGGCACGAAGCCGGTCACGTTCACGATGGCCAACACCACCGTCCCCCTCGGCATCGGCGCCCAGGTGGTGGCGGGCCCCACGGCATCACGCTTCTTCCAGGGCGCCATGGACGACGTGCGCCTCTACAACCGGGCCCTCACGCTCGCCGAGATCCAGGTCCTTGCTGGGGTCGCGCCGGTCAATCAGGCTCCCGTTGTCGGCGCCGGTGACGATGCGACGATCACGCTGCCCGCGACTGCGTCGCTCGCCGGCAGCGCCACCGATGACCACTTGCCCAACCCGCCCGACTCCCTGACCACCGCCTGGAGCAAGGTCAGCGGCCCTGGCAGCGTCGTGTTTGGCGATGCGACCGCCCTCGCCACAACGGCCTCGTTCTCGGCGGCGGGCACCTACGTGCTGCGCCTCACAGCAGATGACAGCTTGCTTAGCGCAACCGACGACGTGACCATCACCGCACTTGGTGACTACGCAGTGCAGTTCGACGGCACGAACGATTACGTGACGTTCGGGGCGGCACCGGGCCTCGGCGCGTCCGTCTTTACCCTCGAGGCGTGGGTCAAGCGCGCCGCGGGCGGGGTCTTGATGGGCACCGGAGGCAGTGGCCTCGGCGATACGACGCTGGGACTGCCGAAGGCCTACCCAGTCCTCACCAAGGGCTGCGGGGAGGGCGACAGCACCAACAAGGACATGAACTACTGGTTGGGCATCACCGACGCCGGTGCGATCGCCGCTGACTTCGAGGACATGGCATCCGGGCTGAACCATCCCGTCGTCGGGATCGCCTCGTTCCCGATCGGCGAGTGGCACCACATTGCCGCAACGTACGACGGGCGTGTTTGGCGCACCTACCTCGACGGCACCCTGGACCGTTCGCTCGATCTTGGTTCGAACATCGCACCCCGCTCCGACAGCATCCAGCACAGCGCCCTCGGCACGTCGCTGCTGTCAACCGGCATCCCGGGGACCGGGACGTCGTCGTGCATCGGTTCCTACTCCGGCGTGATCGACGAGGCACGCGTCTGGAACGTAGCGCGCCCGGCGGGCGACATCGTCGCTTCCAAGAGCGAGGAGGTCACCTCGGCCACCGGTCTCCTGGGTCGCTGGGGCCTGAACAACGGCTTCGGACTCGTCGCCACCAACTCCGTGGCGGGAAGCCCGAATGGCACGCTCATCAACGGTCCGGTCTGGGTCACACCAGGATTCCCCGTCATGGCCGCCCAGACGGTCACCTTCGGCTCCCTGGCCGACAAACGCCTCGACGAGAGCCCGATCATGGTAAGCGCCACGTCCTCGTCGGGCCTGCCGGTCTCCTTTGGCTCAAACGCCCCGCTCGTCTGTTCCATCGCCGGCAACCACGTCACACTGCTCACCGTTGGCAGCTGCACAGTGCAGGCCGACCAGGCAGGTGAT
>JBBRHF010000282.1:0-2469 GCA_038223055.1 Actinomycetes bacterium
TGCGTCTTCAGCTTGTCGATGATGGCCTTGTGCCGCGATGCACGACCCCCGGCGGGGATCGTCTTCAGGTCCGCGGAGCCGCGGAGCGTCACGATGACGGTCCGCATCCCCGCGGGCGCCGGACGTGCCGGCGCGTCAGCGAAGGCACCGGTTCGGGCCTCCGCCCCGGGTGGGAGTGTGCCCGCTACCGCGGACGACCCACTCGAGGCCAGGAGGAGGGCCCCCAGGGCAAAGGCGACGAACCGGCGCATCTGACGCTTCTCTCTAGCTCTGGGCGGTGATGGGGTCGCTGCGGACCTCGTCGATCACGATCGACACGGGAGTGCCGGCCTGGATGACGCCGCCCGAGTTCGGATAGAGGATGAAATAGGACGCACCGTCGACGACGGTCATCTTGTGGGCCTTTGCCTGGGTGGACCGGAGGACCGCGCCACGGGTCTCGATGTAGAGCGACGGCAGGGCGGCCGAGTCGTGGAGGAGGTGGGTCGCCTTCTCCTTGTCGACGACCGTGAACCGGACGTTCACGAGGCCCCCGGCCGCGATCACGCCGATGAGGCTGACCTTGATGCCATACGCCTGCTCGAGGTCGGCGGCGGATACGACGCGGGCGGATGCCGCGCGAGCCGCGAAGTTGTCTGGAGCAGCGGCCGCCGAGGTGATGCCGATGGCCAGCGCCAGGGGCAGCACCAGGACGCCGAGGACCGCGGCGATCCACGGCCCCAACCTTGGCCATCCGTAGGCCCGGCTCGAGACCTCCTCGGGCCGACCGGGCTGGTCGGCCCGGTCGGCCTCGAGGTCGGCCGGGGCCGCGGCGGGGAGACCGCGGTCCCGATCGGAACGATCGATGGTGGTCACGGCACTACGGCCCGACCAGCGGCGACACGAGTCGCTTGGAGACGAAGGCGTCGAAGTACATGAGGGTGTTGGCGCCGGTGGCGGTCACCGAGCCCAGGCGGACGGCGCCGACGGAGCCGGTCGCCGCGGTGGCGATCGTCTGCGAGAGCGCGCCGTTGACGTAGAGCTGGAGGCTCGTTCCGGACTGCCAGATCACCTCGATGACGTTGTTGGACGTCCCGCCGAGGATGCTCGTCCAGGTCGCGTTGGCGGTTGCCCCGACCTGGATCTGCACCTGCGGCGTGGCGGCGGTCAGCGCCCGGTACCGGACGTGGAACACGTTGGTACCGAAGCCGGTCGTCGTGGCGGCGGCCAGGATGTCCTTGCCCGCGGACGTGTTGCCGTTGGGCCGGAAGTAGAACCGCGCGTCGTAGGTCGGCGTCACCGGCTGAGCCGCCGTCCCGAAGTTGTACTGGACGTAGTTGGGGTTGTTGCCCTGGGCTTGGAGGCCGAGGGAACCGACCAGGGCCGAGCCCGCGGTCACGTTGAGGCGGGTGGTGTTGTTGGTCGAGGCGCTGGTCCAGCCCCACGGCCTGGCGCCGGTCTCGAAGCCGTTGGCGAAGATCGCGTCCGGCACCACGTTGATCGTGCCGCTGAACGTCACGGTGCTCCAGTTGCCGGCGGCGTCGCGGATGCGGGCGCCGATCGTGTGGTTGCCGGTGGTCAGGAGCGTCGTCGGAATGCTCGCGGTCGGGCCCGTGAAGGCCGTCCCGCCACCCGGCGCCGGAGCCGCGGTGTCGATCCAGTACGCGCCACCGGAGACGCCGCTGGCGAGGCCTGCGACGAGCGGATCATCCGCGCCGACGACTGTGAGGGTCACATTCGACCCCAGGGTCGGGTTCGGCGCCGCGGGCGCCAGGGTGATGCCCGTGAACGTGGGCGCCGTCCTATCGATGAGGATCGTGACCGAGGAGGTCGCGCCCCAGCTGCCGACGGCGTCCTTGCCGTGAACGAAGATGATGTGGTTCCCGGCCGAGAGCAGGTTGAGCGTCGGGAGCGGGATCTCGGCGTAGCCGGCCTCGGTCGGAACGTTCCACAGGCCGTCGGTTGCCAGGAACGGGAAGCCCGTGCCGGTGACGCCGACGACGTCGATGAAGCCCTCGGCGCCGGCGACGTTGCTGCCGCCGGTGGTGGCGTCGCTGAACGACGCGCTGATCTTGACCGAGAGGTTGGTGCTGCTCTGGCCGGTGGTGCCGTTCGTGGACGACGGGGTTGAGGTGACGCCGGACGTCACCGGGCCGACGGCGTCAACGGTGATGGTGATCGTGGCGAACGCCCCCCAGTTGCCGGCGGCGTCCTGGGCGTGGACCGAGACGACGCCACTCGAGACGGGCGGCAGGAAGGTCGCCGAGAGACTCACGGTCGATGCCGTCGTGTTGCGGTTGACGGTGATGCCGGAGCCGTTGGCGCCCGGGCCGCCGATGAAGTACTCGGCCGCCGTCACGTTGCCGTTGCCGGTCGCGACGTCGCTGGCGGTCCCGCCGAGCGTGACGGACACGGAACCGTTTGACGGGTTCGGGGTGAGCGTCAGGGCGCTGGTCGCGGGACCGAGCTTGTCGAGGTAGAAGGAGAAGG
>JBBRHF010000283.1:0-2109 GCA_038223055.1 Actinomycetes bacterium
GTCTGACCGAGATCCGGCGTTAGTGCTGTGATCTTGGTGTCAATCCCGGGACGGAGCCCTGTTGATCTTGGTCGGGGATCGGGGCGTGTGGGACTGTCCGACGCCTGCGGGTCGGTGTCTCCGGGTCCTTGGTGGTCGGGGCTGGGTTCAGGGTCAGGTGGGGGCGGGCAGTGCCCGCAGCCGGGCCAGCGCGGCCGGCAAAGTCGTGTGGTCCGGTGGTAGCCGCAGGGTCAGGCCGCGGGCGTGGGTGACCAGCCGTCCGGGCACCGCGAACAGGCGGTGGCGCAGGGTCGCGATCCGCATCCGGCCGGGGTCGCGGGTTGCCCGGTCCAGCCCGGTCAGCGATTGCAGCATCACGTTGATGGCCCCGGCGAGGCGCCCGGCCCACGTCCACACCGCGTTCACGGTCGGGTCTGCCGAGGGCGGGCGGTTCAGGGCGGCGCCGTACTTGGCTTCCGGGAACCGTTCCTCGATGCTGGTGCGGTTGCGGAACCACGATTCGGGCCCGACGTAGTCCCCGTCGCTGGCGGGGATGTTGGTCACGATGAAGGTGACCGCCCACACGTGGTCCGCGGCCCCGCCCAGGGCCAACGCGAGTTGGTCTTTCGCGACGGTGCGCCGGCGTCGGGACCGCGGGTCCGCACTGAGCGCCTCGACCGGGATCTTGACCCGGCGGGTGATCATGTATGTGCCCGGCGGCCATCCCGCGGGGGCGTAGTCACACGCCGCGACCTGCCCGCCGGGCATCCCGCGGGCGTCGCGCCAGTCGCCCTCGGGGACCCCGGAAAGTGCCCGCCACGCAGCAGAATTGCGTTTCGCTGCGATCGCGAAGTCACACCCCGCAGTCCACCGGGTGTGCGCCAGCTTCGCGTCGAAGTAGCCGGCGTCCGCGCGCACCCGGGGCCGGCCGCAGACCTGGGGAGGCAGCACCGCCAACGCCCGGGTCAGCAGCTGCCCCGCGGTGGGGCGGACATCGTCGTTGCCGGCCATCAGGTCCGCGGCCAACGCCCAACTCGGCCTGGGCCCAGCTGGCCAGGTGCACCCGCCCGGACCGGACCCCGGCGTCGTTCCACCCCGACGCCGCGTTTGGTCTTGCCGAACACCTCGATGTCGGAGGCGTCCAGGTCGATGGTCGGATCACCCAGCACCAGCTGGGCGCGCACCACGGCGGGCACGTTGCTCAACCAGCGCCGGTAGATCGCCGCCAGGCCGGTCTCGATCCCGCTGCGGCCGCGCCGGCCCGAACCGGCCCGCCAGCTTGCCCGCTGTCGTGCTGGGTGCCAACGGCGCCGCGGTGAGCAGCCCGGCACCCGCGTCGGCGCGGACCCGGTCCAGCCCGGCCAGGCAGTCCTGCCCGACCAGCTGCCCGGTCGCCATTCCCAGCAGCAGCTGCCCGCCGGTCAGGCCCCGGCTGCGCACCTTGATCGGGCCGATCCCGCGGTCGAGCTCGGTGACCATCCCCAGCCGGCGCACGCACTCATCGACCACCGCCAACCCGGCCAGCCCGGTCAGGGACCGGTCTGGGGCACCGATCCGCACCCGCGGCGGCGAGCACCTGGCGACACTCCTCAACAGCACTGTATTCTTCACCGAGCAGGTGCCCTTCTCGTAGGCAAGAATTAGGTGTTCGCAACCCCAATTCTCCTTACCTGACAGGGCATCTGCCGTTTGGACACGCCGTCGACTACAGCACTAGTGTCTCCGTCTGAAATCATTGACATATATCGGACGAGGGAGTTGAGGATCTCTTCGGCGGTCTTGGTCCAGACGAACGGCTTGGGGTCCTCGTTCCAGGCGGCGATCCACTCGCGGACGTCTTTCTCCAGTGTCTGCACGCTTTTGTGGACGCCGCGGCGCAGGAGCTGGTCGGTGAGGAAGCCGAAACAGCGTTCGACTTGGTTGATCCACGATGAGCCGGTCGGGGTGAAGTGCAGGTGGAAACGCGGGTGCTTGATCAGCCAGTCGTTGATGGCCGGTGTCTTGTGGGTGGACAGGTTGTCGCAGATCAGGTGCACGTCCAACTCGGGTGGGACGGCCTTGTCGATGGTGATGAGGAACTTCTTGAACTCCAGGGCTCGGTGGCGCCGGTGGACCTCGGTGATGACCGTG
>JBBRHF010000284.1:0-2045 GCA_038223055.1 Actinomycetes bacterium
CGCCACACGGTGTCCGCGGTGGGCCATTTTATGGGCCCCCGGGGTTCGCGGCCCCCCCCCGGGGCTATCGCGCGGCGGGCCGGGGCCAACCGCCCGGGGAGAAGGGGAATCGGCACCCCCCGCCGGGGGTTAGCACCACCTGAGAACACGTGGTTGCCCCATCCCCGTATCACGCCGGGGTCCCTACGGTTCTTGTTCACGGACGCGAACGCCGCACGCACGGATGCGCCAGCGGCAGGGACGGCGGAGGAGGTGGTGCACGTGAGCGAGGTCGCGCGCACCCGTCGGGTCGGGCGCTGGTGGACGGAGGCGGGGGGTCTGCTGCTGCTGTACGCCGGCTACACCGCGAGTCGCGGCCTCATGTCGGCCGACCCGTCCCTCGCGGCTGACCATGCACGCCGACTGATCGACTGGGAGCAGCGGCTCGGGCTGGGCTTCGAGGTGTCGGCGAACGACTGGCTCACCGGAGCGGCTCCGCTGGCCCTGCTCGCGTGCTACTTCTACGCCACGCTGCACTACCTGGCGACCCCGGCGGTCCTGGTCGTGCTGCGTCGACGCAGCAGCGCGCGATACGTGTTGGCCCGCGATGCCCTCGTGCTCGCCACCCTCCTGGGCCTGGTCTGCTACTGGCTGCTCCCGGTGGCCCCGCCGCGCCTGCTCGGCGGCGCCGGGTTCCGCGACACGATGGCGGCCTTCAGCGGCTACGGCTGGTGGGGTGCGGCCGCCAGCGCACCCAAGGGCTTGGGCGGCCTGACCAATCAGTACGCCGCCTTGCCCTCGCTGCATGTCGGGTGGGCCCTGTGGTCGGCCTGGGCGGTCCAACCGCTGCTGCGGCGGCGGGCGACCCGGTGGGCCGCGTGGCTCTATCCCGCGCTCACCACCGTCGTCGTCATCGGCACCGGCAACCACTACGTTCTCGACGCGGTCGGCGGTGCGCTGGTCCTGCTGCTGGGCGTGCGCGGCGTTCCCGCTGCCGAGCGCGCCGTTGCCCGGCTGGCCTCGCGACGCCTTCCGCCGCGTGCCGCCAGCCCGATGTCATCGCCGTGGGTGTGTCCCGACCATCTCAGCGGCCTCGATTAGGGGCGAGCCCCAGCCTCCTCGCCTCGGCCATCGCGGTCGGGTCAGAGCTCTTTGCTGCGCAAGAGCGAGAGCTCCGGAACCTGCGCCAGGAGTCGACGCAGGTCGTCGGGCCGGCGGGTGGCATTGACCTCCAGCAGCACGGGTGTGTCGGCGAAGTCGGGCTCGGGGAGCTCGTCCTCATCTTGGCGATCATTGCCGAGAATGACGATGTGCTCCTCGCGCAGGTGACCGGCTCGGTAGTAGCCCCCTCGATAGCCGCTGTCGCGTTCCTCAAACTCGAGCCCGAGAAGCGGGGTGACCACGGCCACGAGTTGACCGGGTGTGAGCGCGGACGTCCCATACAGGTCGTACGTTTTCATCTGCCTGTCACCCCGATGCTCGGGCCGCGGGCAACGGCCTCGTCAATGTTGTGGAAGATCATGAAGTTTACGTCTCGACCAGCAGCCTCGGACAGTTCGGCGCGGAGTCCGGTCAGCCCCAGCTGTTCGAGGTCGGCCGCAGTGAGCGGTCCGGTCCGGCTTCCTCCCGACCGGACCCGGATCCCCGCGTCGCGAGCGGCTCGGAAAATATCCTCACCGGCGAGGGCAATGTCGTAGTCGCTGCGCCGCCCCACATCGAACTCGCGCCCGGTGTGGAAGTTACGGGACGTGACGGAGCTTCCCTGGAACGCGGCACGAGTGTCCGTGAATCCGGCGCTGGCCAGGCCGTCTTGAAGGTGCGAGCCGAACCGACCGAACTCCGCTGCGCCGCGAAACCCACTGGGAACCGTCGATGCGGCAGCGGCGGCCACGCGCATGTCGTGCAGGGCCTGGCCGGTCCGATCCAGACCGGCCACTGCGTCCCCGCCCCTGACCGCCGCAGCTGCGCCGCCGGTGACGACGGCGGCGGCGATCCCGGGCACCAGTTCACCGGCCCAGTGGGCGTAGTGCCCCTGGGTCAGCTCCTCCCAGCCAACGGCGCCCTTG
>JBBRHF010000285.1:0-2028 GCA_038223055.1 Actinomycetes bacterium
GTCCCAGCGGCACATGCGCTGCGGCAAGCCCACCTGCCGGTGCAAGGCCGACCCGCCTGTCCTGCACGGGCCTTACCTGCACTGGACCCGGACCGTGGCCGGCAAGACCGTCACCCAGACCCTGACCCCCGAGCAAGCCCAGCACTACCAAACCTGGTTCGACAACGCCCGCAAGATCCGGAACCTACTCAGCGAGCTCGAAGCTCGCTCCCTACGCGCCTTCCGCGACGACGAACAGTGACCTGAAATCGTCGAGATATCGCCGTCGAGATGTGCGGAACGTCAGGATGGATGCAACATGACAGGTCATTTTGGGGTGACCAGTTGTCGCCGCGGGCTGAAGCTGAGGTCGAGGCCAAACTGGGGCGGGCGCCGGTTTCGTGTCGCGATCTTTCCAGGTTGAGCCGGTCTGGGTCCGAGTCAGCAATCGTTGGCGCCGGGCCCTCACGTCGGTGACCACGGAGGTGCTGACATTGTGGGCCCGCGTTGTGGTGCGAGTCCTGTCGGCGTGTCGCTGTGGCCCGCCGTGGCCGGGCTGTGGAACCGGTGCGGTCCGGCAGCGCTGGCGCGCGGCAACAGCCCCCAAAACCGGCTCTCCTGACGCATCCGTGGGTCATTTCCGGCCCGGCAGTGCGGGTTTGTGGCCGCCGAGGCTGAGCAGGGCGAGGGCGATCAGGGCCGCGGGTGACTTGAACCCGAACGCCATCCTGGTCAGTAGCCGGATCTTGGTATTCGTTGATTCGACGAGTCCGTTCGAGAGGTTGTGCTCGATCGCCGCCAGGATCTTAGAGCGGTGTTTCACGATGGCCTTCTGTAGCTTCACGAAGGCCGGGATTCGGCAGCGCCGGGCCCAGCTGACCCACCGGTCCAACGCCTCTGCCGCGGCATCGTGGGGCATCGTGAAGACCACCCGTAGGCCCTCCTTGAGCAGGTAGGCCCGATAGAGCCTGGGGTCGGTGGTAGCGATCCAGGCGAGCTTGACCCGTTGGTTCTCGGTGAGGTTCTCCGGGTTCTTCCACAACGAGTAGCGGGCTCCTTTCAGGCCTTTGGCCAGCTCGCTCGCTGGTCGCGGTGGCGCATCTGCCGGCGGGCGACCACGGCCACGTTTCGGTTCGGTCCTGGCCCGTGCCCGGGCATCGTTCCAGACCCCACGGCGGACCTCATCAAGGGCGTCGGTGGCCCACTTCACGATATGAAACGGATCCGCGACCCGGACCGCGTTCGGGCACCGTGCGGCCACGATGGTGTCGATGAAATCGGCTCCATCAGCGCTCACATGGGTGATCTGAGCGCAGCGTTGCTCCCCGAGAAGGTCGAAGAACTCACCGACGGTGGCGCTGGTGCGCCCCGGCGCGGCCCACACCAGCCGGCGCGCGTCGTGGTCGACCACCACCATCAAGAACTTGAACCCGCGCTTGTAGCTGATCTCATCGATCCCGATCCGGGCCAGCCCGGCGAACCGGTCGTGCGCAGCCTCGACATCGGCCCAGACCCGGGTGATGATCGACCCGACGGTGCGCCACGCGACCCGCATCAACGCCGTCACCGTGCTCTTGGAAGACTGAGTCGCCAGCCACGCCACCTGATCATCGAAGGCGTACGTGTGACCCGCGCCGTGACGAGCCCACGGCACCGAGGCGACCACCACCCCATGCTCCCGGCACCTCACCCGCGGCGCGTCCGCCTCCAGCTCCGCCCGGATCGTGCCCAGATCCAGGGCCCGCCACCGCCGCCGACCCCCACCCGCGTCATAGCCCGGACACGGCCGGCCACACACCCCACACCGGCCCCGCGCCCTGGCCGTGGGCCGCACCCGAGCCACCACCAGCTCCGCGTCCTCGTCATACTCCAGCCGCTCCAGCACAGTCTTCTTCTCGACGCCCAACAGGGCACCCCATAGGCTGACATCACGCACGCCGTTCTCCGCATCACTAGTTCCAGGGTATAGACAGCTCCAGAACCTATGCGGGAACGGCGTGTTCGCGTCACGGCCTCCCAAAACCACCCACGGATGCGTCAGGAGAGCCG
>JBBRHF010000286.1:0-2009 GCA_038223055.1 Actinomycetes bacterium
GTCGTTGGGCCAGCGGCGCGGGTCACCGGTGAGCTGGATCGCCGTGGTCGTGTTTCCGTGGTAGCTGCGGTAGGTCGCGAGCACCTTGTGCCGGCCGGTGTGCAGGCGGGCCATCCGGACGGCGTTCTCCACCGCGTCGGCGCCGCCGTTGGTGAAGAAGACCTTGTTGAGGTCCCCCGGTGCGAGCCCGGCGATGAGCCTGGCGCACTCCGAGCGCGCCGCGTTGACGTGCTGGGGCGCCACAGTGCACAGCAGGTCGGCCTGGGCCTTGATGGCGGCGACGACCTTGGGGTGCTGATGACCGATGTTGACGTTGACCAACTGGCTGGAGAAGTCGAGATATCTCTTGCCGTCCGCGTCCCAGACATAGGCGCCATCGGCTCCGGCGATCACCATCGGCGCGAGCGCCGCCTGCGCGGACCAGGAGTGGAAGACGTGCGCGCGGTCGAGTTCGTAGGCATGGGCTCCGGCCTCGCGGTCGGGGCTCGCGGAGAGGTTGGTCATGACCGGAGCCTAAGCCGAAACGAGATTTGCCGAGCGCGCGAGCCGCTCGCCCCGTGGAGAGTTGACCACGCAAGGTACGTCAGGGGTAGCCGACATAGGCGTCGACGCCCCGCAAGGGTGATCTACGCGTACCTTGCGTGGTCAACTTCAGGCGCGCCGGCTAAGGGGCGGTCGGGAGCAGGCCGACCGGGTCCTCGTAGGCCAGGCCGTGCGCCTCGGCGACGGGCTGGGAGACCAGGTGGCCCTTGAGCGTGCTCAGCCCGCACCTGAGCACCGGGTCGGCGGCGGCCGCGGCCGCGACCCCCTGGGCGGCGATCTGGACCAGGTAAAGCAGCGTGGCGCTGGTCAACGCCACCGTCGACGTCCGCGCGACCGCGCCGGGGATGTTGGCCACGCAGTAGTGCACGACCCCTTCCTCGATGTACGTCGGGTCTGAGTGCGTCGTCGCGTGGCTCGTCTCGAAGATGCCACCTTGGTCGATGGCGATGTCGACCACGACGCTGCCGGGGCGCATGCTCGCGATCATCTCCCGGGTCACCAGCTTGGGTGCCTTCGCGCCGGCGACCAACACGGCCCCGATCACGACATCGGACTCGGCGACGTAAGCGGCCAGGCTGGCGCGGTTGGGCACGATGAGGTCCAGCCGGCCGCCGAAGACGTCGGACAGGTAGGCCAGGCGGGTGTGGTTGGTGTCCACGACCCGCACGATCGCACGCATGCCCAACGCGATCTTCGCGGCCTCCGTGCCGGAGACGCCGCCGCCGATGATGAGCACCTTCGCGGCCGGCGTGCCCGGGACCCCGCCCAGCAGGATGCCCGACCCGCCGGACGGGCTCTCCAGAGCGTGCGCGGCGGCCTGGACCGACATCCGCCCGGCGACCTCGCTCATGGGAGCAAGCAGGGGAAGCCGGCCATCGGGGGTCTGGACGGTCTCGTAGGCGATCGAGTCGATCTGCCGTTCGAGCAGGAAGTCGGTGAGGCCACGGTCAGCGGCCAGATGCAGGTAGGTGAACAGCTGATGGCCCGACCGGAACCGGTGGTACTCCTCCGGCACCGGCTCCTTGACCTTGACGATCAGGTCCGCCGCCTCGAACACCTCGTCGGCGGTGGCCACCATCGTTGCGCCGGCCGCGAGGTACTCCTCGTCGGTGAAACCACAGCCACTTCCGGCGCCCGCCTGCACGACCACCTGGTGGTCGTGGTGCACGAGCTCGGCGACCCCGTCGGGCAGCACCGAGACGCGACTCTCCTTGTCCTTGATCTCCTTTGGCACACCGACGACGATTGCCATGCTGCCTCCTGTTGTCTGGCGCTCACGACGCCGGGCGGCATCGTGCAAGCTGTCCCAATCCGAGCCTTATGTAACCACTGTGCCGCACCACCCCGCGGCGCCTCGCGTCCGCCCCTGCCCGAGCCCGGCTAGGAGCCCGTCGCGCACGCAGATCGCCGCCTCCAGCGGCGCGCGCACGCCGGCCACATCGGGCAATACATATCTGGCTCGTCCG
>JBBRHF010000287.1:0-1898 GCA_038223055.1 Actinomycetes bacterium
CGCCCACTTCACGATCGCCATCTGGTGCGGCTTGAGCATCGGGTTGATGTCGTGCGCGTCACACTCGAAGCCGTAGCGCTGGGCGATGGGCTTCTTGGCGCGCAGGAAGTCGATATATGTCATGCCGCCCTCGCGATCTGCGCGTCAACGTGAGCGAGGGCGGCCCGTACGCGGCTGACTCGCTGCGTGAGGCGGGCGTGCCCAGCCATGGCCCGGTCGAACGCCACGGCGAACTTCGCGTGCTGGCGGGCGGTCTGCCGGATGCCGATGCCGCCGTACGCCGCCATGTCGTCGGTGTCGTGTCGGCGCGTCGGCCCGGCCCTGTCGAGCTTGGCGGTGAGCCGCCCAAGTTGCGACTGGAGCGCGTCACGCTTGGCGACGAGAGCCTCACGTGTCGGCGCTGGACGCGTCGGTCTCGGCTCAGCGGTCGTGCGGTCCGGGAGGATGACGAAGTCGTTGTCCTCAGGCCAGCAGAACCACTCGAGCAGGCAGGCGTGGCCCGGGTTCGCGTCGAGGTAGACGTCCTGCCGCTTGACCAGCAGAGACATGTAGGCCTCGGCCTGGATCGGCTCCGTCAGCAGCGCCCGGCCAGCGGCGAGCCATGTGGCCTGTCCGAAGGCGGTCATGCTGCGGCTGCCGACCCGGCGAGGTTCAGCATCTCGACCCACCGGTACGTACGGCCGCTGATCGTAGACGGAGCCGCGACAACATACCCACCGGTCCCGCGAATGTCGATACCTGGCAGGATGCCGGCACGGTTGCCGATGCCGGTTGCGGTGATATACAGATGCCATCCGCCGGGGCGTACGGTCCGTGCCCGGCCGATCACTGGCGGCAGCCCCGTCAGGTCCGGGAACGCTACGATGCCGGGCAGGCCGTCGAGGTCGATCACGTCGACGAGGTGACCGGTAGCGATGCCGACATTCGAGGTCGGCGCCACCGTCCACCAGTCGCGGACCCGGTCGGCGTCGCTTGTCGCGTCCTTGCATCCGCTCGAGCGGGGGTAGGGGATCTTGCTGTTCGGTTGCAGCGGGAACACGTGCAGGTCGAGGCTCGCGTACCAGAGGGCGGCGGTGAGTAGGTTGGGCGGGGCCGGCTGGGGAAGTGCGTCGGCTTTGGCCCCGGCCCGCTCGGCAGCGTCCCAGTCGCCGGCGGCTATCGCGGCCGCCATGCGGGCGTCGAGGTCTTCAAGGGTAATCATGGATTCTCCTTCGCGTCGGGTGGCTGATCTGTCGGCCCACACCCCCGACGAGCGCCGGGGATGCAGACCCACGGGTCAGCCGAACGGGTTCGCGGCCGGAGCAGCCGCGGGAGCGGCCGCGCCGAACGGGTTCCCGGCCTGCGCCGGGGCGGCGGCGGGGGCCGACTTGGAGTCCTTCGCGGCGCCTCTGGCGATTGCTACGGCGAACTCCTTAACCTTTCCGTTTTTCGTCTTCACGAGGTTCGACAGCGTGATCTTGATGACGTCTCCCGGAGCGGGATCGGCGGCCCGGATGGCCCGCTTGAGCGAGACCTGCCCGCAGTTCAGAACAATGATCTCGCCGGCCTCGAAGTCGGTGATCACGCCCTCCTTGTTGATCGACTTCGCCGGGGTGACGAGGTCGACCTGGAGCTGCGGGCAGGGGTTCTCGGCGAAGTCGCGGCCACCGACGGCGTCGTAGTCGACGACCTTGCCGATGACCTCCTGGCCGATGAAGTTGCCCCAGGAGATGTACGCGCCAGCAACGCTCGGCACGTCCTCGAACTTTTAGTCCGTCATGTTGAATCCCTTCGTTGGTTGATATGGCCCGCCCCAGTGGGGGCGGGGGCTTAAGGGGGGTTACGCGGCGGGCAGTGATGCCCAGCGGGCGCCGGCGGCAGCGTCCAGCTCGTCGGTCCAACGCTGGTGCGCCTTCGCC
>JBBRHF010000288.1:0-1556 GCA_038223055.1 Actinomycetes bacterium
AGACCACCTTGGTCAACTTCGCACGATCCCCCGCAGTCAAGGTGACCGTGAACTCCTTCAGACGAGGCACGCCGTCAACTCCTTCTGGTCGAGTATCAACCAGAACAGCCGACCACACATACCCATCAAATTAGAGGCGACGCGCTACTAGCCGCAGGACCCTGGCCGCAGGACCCTGGCCGCAGGACCCTGGCCGCCGGACCCTGGCCGCCGGACCCTGGCCGCCGGACCGATGATCACTCGGACGGCGCATCCAGATCGGGGCAGCGACCTGCCGAAAACCGATCCGTCAACACTCACAGCTCACGGGAAGGACGCGACATGTCTGGTATGCGCTTCGACGGGCGGGTAGCCATCATCACCGGCGCCGGAGGTGGCCTCGGCCGCAGCCATGCGCTCGAACTGGCCGGCCGCGGAGCTCACGTCATGGTCAACGACCTCGGTGGCGCCGTTGACGGCAGCGGCTCCTCGGCCGACGCCGCCCAGCGTGTGGTCGATGAGATCATCGCCCGCGGCGGAAGCGCCGCCGCGAACCGCGACAGCGTCGCCACCCCCGACGGCGGGCAAGCGATCGTTCAGGCGGCTGTCGACGCGTTCGGCCGGGTCGACATCGTGATCAACAATGCCGGCATCCTGCGGGACAAGGCCTTCCACAAGATGGACGCGGCCCAGATCGACGCCGTGATCGACGTACATCTCAAGGGTGCCTTCTACGTCACCCAGCCGGCGTTTGCCCTGATGCGCGAGCAGCGCTACGGCCGGATCGTCTGCACGACCTCGGCGTCGGGCCTGTTCGGCAACTTCGGGCAAGCCAACTATGGGGCCGCCAAGGCCGGGCTGGCTGGGCTGGTCCGCGTCCTCGCCCTCGAGGGCGCCGGGCGGGGCATCAAGGTCAACGCGATCGCCCCGATCGCCTCGACCCGCATGACGGTCGAGCTGCTCGGCGAGCTGGACTCCAAGGTGGCCCCCGAGTCGGTGAGCCCGATGGTCGCCTACCTCGCGCACGAGGACTGCTCGGTCAACGGCAACGTCTACTCCGTCGCCGGGGGGCGCATCGCCCGGATCTTCATCGGCGAGACGTACGGCGTGAAGCTCGCCACCAACACCGTCGAGGAGATTGCACGCCACCTGTCCGACATCGACGACGTGGTCGTGCACGGGTTCCACCAGCCAACCTGCCTGGAGGACGAGACCACGATCATCGCCAAGGCGCTGCTTGCCTGAGCGGCACCGCCCGACGACCTGAGTTCGGCCAGGCAGCGCCCGGCCCCCGGTGACCGACCTGGTGACGCGCCGAATCATCGTCGTACCCCCTGGCCGCACACCGGCGTCTCCTCGCTCGAGTCGTCCGTGCCGCCGCTGCCGGCGCTTCCACGTCCCGATCGCGACCGCCGCCGCCGGCACCCCCGCTCACCGACGCGGCGACCGGATCGTGGCCGTCTCACTGGCGGATCGCTACCTGTGGCACGAGCGCGGCGACAGCGCGCTGGTGATTGCTGACCGGAGTGGCTGACAGTCACTAGGGTTCCGCCATGCCCCCAACCCACGGTGCCGAC
>JBBRHF010000289.1:0-1526 GCA_038223055.1 Actinomycetes bacterium
GGCCCGGCCCGATGTGCTCGGGTGGGCGCCGGGTTCCACGTGCCGGCCGGTGTTGGGCTGCTGGTTGGGGCGGTGAGTAGCGTGCTCAGGCCGGGTGCAGGCCTTGGAGTCGGTCCCAGGCGGTGACCACGTCGGCGGACCAGGCCCAGCCGGGTGGGATTTTGGGCTGTTGTGACTCATCCGTGGGCGCTTTCAGGGATTCCTCCGGTGTCCGTGCATTGATTTCCTGGCTGATGGGCAGGCGGTCCTCCCCATGTGGGCGGTCACTTGCTTTCGACTTGCTCGGGTGCTTGGACTTGAGAGCATTCCGCGCCCGACACCTGCCGGCTGGGGGCTGTTGCTCCCGTGCCGCGTGCGCCGGGGCAGGCCTGGGCCTGCCCTTGCTGCCATCAGGCACCCCGGCCCCGAGGCTCGCGGTCCAGGGCGGGTCCCGATGATGCTTCGCGCGTAGCGGTTGCGAAGGATCATCGGGTGCCCTTGACCGGGAGGTGGGCCGGGGTGCAGGCAGCGGCGCGGGAGCAACAGCCGCGCAGCGGGGCCCCGCGGAAGGGGCGGCGCGGGCGCACCCGCCGGTCAGGGGCAACGTGCGACTGCTTTCTCGAGCACCCCGAACTCGACGGCGGGCAACGCATTTGGCCGAGGTGAGCTGCCAGGCGGTGCCAGCCAGACGAAGACGGCGGGAGAGATTCAGGGTTCAGGCGGTGACCCGGCCGGGCAGCGGCGGGCACAGCCCGCCGAGGGCGAGCATCGCCAGGGCGACCAGGGCTTCGGGGGAGCGGAACCCGAAGGCGATCCGGGTCAGCAGCCGCAGCTTCGTGTTCACGCTTTCCACCCGGGCGTTCGACAAACCGTGGGTCAGCGCCGCGTCTATGCCGGCGCGGTGGTCTCGGATCGACCGGGCCAGCTTGACGAACGCGGGGAGCCGACATCGCCAGGCCCATTTCAGCCAGGCGTCGAGCAGCGCGATCCCTTCGGCGCCCTTGAGCGCAAAGACCTGGCGGAGCTGCTCCTTGAGCAGGTACCCCCGGAACAGCGGCGCGTTGGTCTTGGCGATCCCGGCCAGCCGGGCGGCTTGGTGTTTGGTGAGGTCCTCGGGGTTCTTCCACAGCGCGAACCGGGCGTTCTTCAGGTCCTTCGCGAGGGTCTTCTGGCCACCCTTGCGAGCAGCGTTCCAGACCTCGCGCCGGACCTCATCGAGGGCTCCGGTGGCCCACTGAACGATGTGGAACGGGTCTAGGCACAGCTCGGCGTTCTTGCACCGATCAGCCACCACGTTCGCGATCCACTCGGCCGCATCGGCGCTCACCAAGGTGATCTGGGCACAACGCTCCGCACCGAGACGGTCGAAGAAGATCTCCAACGTCTTCATGTCCCGCCCCGGATGGGCCCACAGCAAGACCCCCGTGTCGTGGTCGACCACCACAGTGAGGTACTTGTAGCCGCGCTTGTAGGAGATCTCATCGATGCCGATCCGGCGCAGGTTCGCGAACCGGTCGGTGGTGGCCTCCGCGTCGGCGACCACCCGG